>CASGEW010000056.1 GCA_949300615.1 uncultured Bacteroidales bacterium | reverse complement strand
TTTTAGGGTCCGACAACCAATAATCAGGGTCAAAGACAGGCGCTTGTGCAATTGTTTGTTCTTTTTCAATAAGAGAACTTTGTTCTAATTGCACCATATTAGGCTTACCTTTCGGCACATAAACAAGATCAACATGTTTCTTATCATAAGCTTGACGAAACGGACTCTCTCCATTAAGTATAACCCATTTAAGTTTCATTATTCCGCCATTGATATAATAACGAAATGCATTAATTGTTGACTTTCCTTGACGGAAATTACCTATTAACAAGACGAAACTATTTAAATTACATTCTCTCATCCCTGAATAAGTCGATTCTGTATCGCCATCACTTGGATGTGCCAAACCCAAAGAGTGATGAGAATGCCACGAACCTATATGATGAAGAGCATGCTCTTTCACCAACAAATCAGCATTCCTATCAAGGAAATCGAAATCTTGTCTGAAATGAGTTGGATTATGTATAGCTTTGGGGCCTGGTCCAACGACATAATGGATTAATGGAATGCCAAAAGGTGTCCATAATCCAAATAGATTCCCCCCTGTTTCGATTTGTGGAGATTCTAATATGCATTTTGAAAGATAATCCAATTCACTTTGGTATATTATAATCTTATTCTGAGATTGTCCTATAATATCTTCATTTCGTTTGTTTGAAAATAAATTAAATTGCATAAATAGATATATTATAACCTTTTACATAGATATTAGACTTAACTATTTGATATTTATATAAATATCATCTTTTGTTAATTTACATGCATATAGTCAAACTTATCACTACGATCAAACACGCCATTAGATCATTTCCGTCCTTCATCCTTAATCAGCTTCCTAAAACTTGACAATGCGCCTTTAATATCTTATAACGTTTTTTCGCTTAAAATCAATGTGATCTATACGTTTTTTGCAACTACTTCATTGGAGTTCTTATTCCCGAACAGAAAGACAAGCGTCAAAGCCAAATTTATTCTCGATTTTTTCAATCCATATTAACGAGTACCTCAATCCAAAATTTAAGGTGTACTCCACCGTCGTTTATCAATAAGACAAACGATTTTCTCTTTTTTTCATACATTCTGGACTAATATTTCTCGTTAAATTTTGCACATCTCCCCGATGGTTATTGTATTTTAGGTCTTTTTTGAAAGTTTTTTTTTGATTAGATATAAAAAACTTTCAAGGTCTTTTTTGTCTAACGAACTCTATAAAAATTAAAAATAAACAGTATCCAACGGTCCAAAAGGATTTTCGTTACAGAATGGATATTACTCATTATCATTATTGTCGATCATAATAAGTATTAATAACATTTCTATGTTTCATCTACAATAGATAGACTTCTTTGTTAGGACACTACAACTTCTTCACCATTACAATTAACGAGTACAGAGGCTTCCTACTCCATTCTCAATTCCAGTAAATCACTTACAAAAAATAGAGAGAAGGCTATTAATTAAGATATATCTTCCGCAACACAAGAAAAACAAAAGATGGAGCAAAGAATATCCACATCATAGAGTTCTTTTCCATCAAGGACATATCCGCGACTATACTTGACATTGCCTTGCTTATCAAATTCTATTTCCGTGTTTCCAAAATACATTGATACGGCCTTCGAAAGATCAAAGGAATTTTCAAAAATAGTCCTGTCAAAAGTATAGAGGTCTCGACAATAGTCTCTATCTTCGTTATGTTACCGTTCACGTTCATCTTGTCAAAATGCCCCCATCCTAACGCTCATATTTTGTACAACTACACATATGATCAGAATAAGGACCAGCAAAAAGAAGATAACGTAGAGAAAATCCACCTCTCCCCCATCTCTTGACAAAGGAAGAAGAAACCCCGATAAATAGTAACACCACCAAGAACCAGAACTGTTGAAACCTCTATCCCTTTTTCTAATACTTTATTTGTTATCGACTTTAAGAGCTAAACTTTTGATTTTGGTGTATGCTTCGGCAGAACCATTCTTAAAAGAGAGTTTACTGTCGAATACCACTTTTGTTTTAGCGGAAATTACAACATGATCGTTCTCCCACGCGAGTTGCAAACTCCCCACCCGTTGAGAGACCAATTCCTGACCTTGTTCATCAAGTCCAATCAGGAGGACTCCATAAGTCAACAGTTCATTCTGACGCGAGCTATAATATTTCAGCAAATTCTCATTGTAATTGGCATCGATTTCTTGTGTCGTCTCAACATCACCGGAAATAGTGAATTGAGGAGATGTACTACTAAAAAAGCCATCGAAAGTAACAGTAATCGGGGAGACAACTGTTAAATTCTCTCCGACAGCGACATCAAGCTTCCTACCCGACCATGCTTGGGCCGCCTTTTCAAGTTTGCCGTGAAGAGCCTCTTTTAGCGATTCTCCTTTTTCGTCAATAGCTTGAAGGTCTTTTATATCATCAGACTTTTGTGCTTTTTCAAGAATAGCAGCTGTTTCTGCTTCATAATTAAGATACACTTCGGGGATTGCGCCGAAAAGCAGTGCATCGGACGCAGAAGACACTTCACTCCCACCGCAAGAAGTAAACGCAAAGATAGCGATTACAACGGATGAATAAAATTTACAATTCATAATCATAAATATTTAGTTAGACATAAAGGTATCTTAGTATATATTTCGAGCCGTTTTTATACCTTTGATAACAACATATCTCGAATTGCATCTATAATATATTAGCATTTAAAAGAGACCTTTTACACATATTCTACGTTTTATCCGAATATAGCAAGAAAACCAGCTCCCAAAAGAACAATAAGTCCTATAATACCGTTCCAACGTTCAGATAAGACCTTAGTCGTTCCATCTGTATAAACTTCTATTGTTATATTAGGGCTAATAATTCTTCCTATACAATATAAAGCATACAATGCAACACCTATATATATGCCCACATGGAAACCAGCCTCAAACCCCCTATCAAAAATCCATGCTACCACACCGCTAATTAGACCGGCAAAAAGAGAGACTCCTATCATGCATAAAAACTCTGGGATCAATCCTATCCTCCATAAAATACTTATCAAAATTAGGCCTCCAATTATGTATAATATCCATTCCATGCTGCTATTATAACATTCATACTATCACTCATTATCATTATTAACACACATAAAATTAGTCTTTTTCTCGTCATCAAAGTCTGATAAATAGTACGTCCAAACGATGCGAAACATATCTCGATTCAACTATACCAACTATCTTTTATTCCGAGTCTAAACACATGAATCTTTTTAGTAATTATGATCTCAAATGATGCTAAACAACTTATCCGCATCATTTACATTTCGTAACTACTCAGATCCATCTTGCCCGACTATTGCTAATTTTTCGTATCCACTCATTACATTCCAAGGTATAGCTATTTCCCGCATAATAAGCCATTGTTTCTTCACCAATTCCCAACATCCGGCAGCAATATAACAGAAACAAAAAAATACAATTAAAGCAACCAAAAAGTCTTCTCTAATCCACAATTATCACGAATACAAATAACAAAATATAAGCGACAATATCAACTCATACACAATAAGGCTTAAGAATATGTAAAAAAATAAATACAGCTACTAAGATTGTTAAAATACCTCAGAATCTCATAAATAATTAGTTTTTCTTAAACAATCCAACAATACCCGAAAATAGGGCAACTATCACACTAATAATTATGTTAAAAACCCAGCCAATCAGGCTAAACACTGTTCCTAAAAGGAAATCTACGATATCTCCATCCTTTGCCATAAAATTATTATATTATTAAGTTTAACAATATTTCAAAAATCACAAATAACAAGCAATAAATATATTCTGCTGGCTACGATTTTATTTAGACAAAATTATATATCATATGCAAAAATACATAAAAAAATCGAATAACCAAACTATTGGGATATAAAAATTTTCATAGCATATTCAAAAAAGCATTGTTTGGTAATCAAACAAATTTCAATGTAATACCATATATATTACCCATAGCTTACAAACCATATTTGGTCCTTATACGAAATAGATATATTTGAATAGCAGAATTCTATCTTATTTGTTCGAGATCATCAAAGCATTTATCAATTAAAGAGAAATCTCTACGTAGAAGCTATGAAACCATCATAACCAAGTACATCCAAAATAATATTAATCGGCATTTATTCCTCTTTTTTTTACTTCTCCTTGAAAAAGAGCAAAAAACAACATATTTTCACGGAGTCCGGTCATTTTAATTCTTCAAAAACAAAATTTCCGTAATTGATTATATGCAATCCTATCTTATTTCGGTTAAACCATGAAATCAATCTCGGCGCAAAAACAAAAACAGCAGCCCCATTTTCAGGAACTGCTGTCTATACATATAGATAGATATCTTCGTAGCTTGACTATGCTTCTTTTTCTTGATGCTCTTCTTCCTTTTCTTTTGGAGTAAAATCTGCATTCCCGGTTTCTATCAACAGGTTGTACCAGGTCAACATCTTTTTAATATCCGTAGGATAAACCCGGTCCCTATCAAAATCCGGTAATACTTCGGCCAAATATGCTCTCAACGTTTCTGCATCTGATTTCGGATCAATAGAGGCTTTTTGTCCGTTTTCTTTGGTTTTTATCGATTCGAGCACTTCTACCAACGGTTTATCTCCATCTTCGGTAAAGATGGCTATATCTGAAAGGGAAATTATTTTTTCATGTGCATATGCAGGGCCTCGTTTTCCGTTCAACAACGATTCGACGATGATCATGTTTTTTCCTTGTGATACGATTTTGTAAAGTCCCGGTTTCCCCGAGATAGACAAGATGGTTTCTAACATACTTATTTATCGTTTAAATTAAATTTTAACGGAACAAAAATAATAATCCCTCTCCACATTCGCAACAGCGGGATGCCATTTATTTTGTATTGTCTGAGAGTGCGGAGAGCAACTGCTGAACTTGTTCGATCAACGAATGGCGGTCATCATTTTGTATCACTGCGTCGGCTCGATCTATCTTCTCTTTTTCGGGCCATTGTGCTTTCATACGACGCTCAACCAGCTCGGCCGTTGAATTGTCTCGTTTCATTGCTCTCTCAATCCGTAAACGATCCGGTGCCCAGACCAACCATACACGATCCACCTCTGCCTCAAATCCGGACTCGAACAAGATGGCCGATTCCAAGAATACCATCCGGGAATTTTGACGGGAACACCATGATCGAAAATCGGACCTTACCTGCGGATGTACTACCGCGTTCATCTTTTGTAACAACAATGGGTCCGAAAATACGACCGATGCAACATAAGATCTATCCAACATACCACCTTGATAAGCGGCATCTCCCAATAAAGAGATCAACCGATTCTTGATTACCTCAGAGGTATTCATAAGCTCTTTGGCCCTACTGTCGGCATCGTACACCGGATAAGAAAATATTTTCAATAATTGGGATACCACGGACTTTCCGCTTCCAATCCCTCCTGTGATGGCAATCTTTATCAAACTAAATTTCCTCCAATATATATTCTACGCTATCGGGTTTTACTTGGATATTCAGGACAAAATCGGGATAGGAAACAATCTCTACGGGTAGATTCTTTCGGGCGTTGTTCTGTTGATTCTTTTTATAATCGACAACTAAACTTATCTGCTCGCTGGTCAAATCGGAAAAACGGCTCATCGGCACCATACATTCGGCTTTGGCTTTCGCCGGGAAAGTCAACAATTTCAAGGAAGCAGGCGATGATATGGCCGTCAACGGAACCTCCAATGTTTTTAAAATCACCTCTTCTACCGGAACCGTTACGGATATTTCTCCGGGGATGGCTTTGGAGCCCTCTACGGGCATTAACGACACGGTTGTTCGTAACGTATCTGTCAAATCCTGAGCATAAACGGAGTCGGTACGAATCTCGTTGATAGATGCCAAAACATTTTGGGGAGCATACACCATCACAGAATCGGCACTCAACTGAATTTTTGAGCTAATCACGCACTGCGGCTTAGAAGAGAAATGTGAGATGAGTTTTACCGGTACCTTTTTCCCTTCTGCCATCGAATAATAAATTGCCACGGTATCGGGACTAAACGATACTAACGTGGTGGTATTTACCAACTTCTTTTTCAGCTCAGCCGTCATCTGCTCCGAAGGGATAAAAATCTGTTCTTTGCTGTTGGCATACGTTTCAAAATTGATCTCTATCGGCGGAAAGCGATTTAAGGCATAATTTACCAGGACGGTTCCCCTGTCGCGCAAACGGACATCGGCGACCCGGGGTAATTCAGAAGTAATGAAGGCTTTGTCGGGGATATTGGAATAACGCAGAGGTATCTTAAAGCTCATCTCCGAAACTTCATTCAACGAAATGATGGTCCAGAAGGCATACGAAACCACCAAAAAAAACAAGAAGATCAAAGACTCTTTACTTCTTTTACTTCGTAAAAAATCTCGGATCTTCTTGTTCCAGACAATAAGATTTACTTTATAATAACGTATATCAAATAGTCTCATTTATTCATCTGCGACATTCAAGCCGGACAAACGTATCATAATACAATCCGCTCTTATTTTGCCTCTTGTTGAGTCGTATCGGCTGCGGTCTGATAGATTGATGATTTATCTACCTTGATGCGTACACCTTCTGAAACTTCCAATATCACGGCATTTTCTTTCAGCTCTTTGATTTTTCCGTAAATACCGCCGGCAGTAACAACTTTATCGCCTACGGACAATCCTTCGCGGAATTTGCGGATCTCTTTCTGTCTTTTGGCCTGCGGACGAATCATGAAAAAATAGAATATAGCTACAATGGCTATCATCATAATGATGCTGGACCATTGTCCTCCCATGGAGCCTCCGGCAGGGGCCGAAGCTTGCAATAATACGGTTGCTAATGTCATAATTATTGTTCTTATTTAATTAATACTTGTTATTTCTCTTTCGGGTTTATGCCACAAATATATAACAAATAATGTTATTATTTTGTTAGTTTTCCCTCTTTTTTCAACTGTACGATAATCGAATCCAGGATACCGTTGATGAAATGCCCGCTTTTAGAGGTACTATACGATTTGGCTATTTCGATATATTCGTTTAAAGAGACTTTTAACGGTATTTCCGGGAACGTTTCTATTTCGACAAGGGCAACAGACATGATAACTACGTCCATCAATGCCACCCGTTCTATCTCCCAGTTCTTGGCATGGAGATCTATCAGGTTTCGGTTACGGTCTATCGCCAGGACCGATTCGCGGAACAATTTGCGGGCAAATTCGAGATCATCTTCATCCTTGAACATGGGCAACAACTCCTGGTCGTCGCTGCATTGTTCATCGTATTTTTTTATGGACTTCAATACAAATGTCGAAATAATATCCAGATCATCGTTCCAATACAGGCTCTGAGCCTCCAACAGATTTAAAAAGTTTTCGTCGGGTATGATAATCGTCTTGAACACCTTTTTCCAGAACTCACGATCTGCTTCAAACGATTGTTCCGGAGAAGCGACATACGCCCCATAGAGATCGGAGGATTTTATCTTATTCAACATATAACGTAAAAAATCGCTCTCTTCTGTCCAAGAGATTTTTTGACGTTCAACATACTCCTGCAAATTCTTGTTAGCGGCTAACTTCGCGATGAAGCGGTTTTCTGCCAATTTCATATTCGGATGACTGTCCGATGCGGAAAGGAATATTTTATTTTTAGCCGCATCTATGCGCAGTTGTTCTTCCTGAGTAAGGGTAATCAACAAAAGAAGCAACAGATGATACAGCTCATACGATTTGTTCAAACTAAATAGCAACTCTTTTTCTGCCGCAGACAAATCATTGGATTTTTTTAAATAATAAGAGTACAATATCTGTACAACCTTTATCCGAATTAAAACTCTATTTACCATCTTCCTCTATTTCTCGAAACTTTTTTGAGTGGGCAAAGGTACGCTATTTTTCAACGCAATTCAATTTCTGGTTCTTCATTTTTTTTGACAAAAACAAGTCTTCCTAAATTTTTATCCTATTTTATGCAAAAAAATCAATAAAAGTATTGCAAATACAAAAAAATAATTTGATTTTTGCATTATAATACGTTCATGAACATTTTTTATTTTTCGCTTCAAAAAGTTAAGCACGCCTATGAAAAAAACAGAAAATGATATTATTTTTTCAAAGACCATTAAAGCAGGGAAACGAATCTACTATCTGGATGTAAAAGAGAATAGAAAAGGAGAGCTTTTTTTGGTCATTACCGAGAGCAAACAGGTTATGGTAAACACCGGCGATAAACAAGAGCAAACGTTTGAAAAACATAAAATATTCTTGTATCGCGAAGATTTCAACAACTTTTTTGAGAATCTGGCCCAAATCGTAGAATATATAGAAAAAAACAGCCCCTCCTCTTTTGAACGAATCAGACAGATACCCAACATGACACAGGAGAATTCTTCCTCAGAAAAAGAGCAGGGAGATGTATCCGGAATAAAAGAGATTGACAATTTATTCTCAACCGATGAAGATGAGACGACAGAAAAAGAGTAACATCCATCAAATCGTCCACGGTATTCTATCAATTGTTTCTTTTACCTGAACCTTTCGTACTGTATTTTGCCCGACGTATAAAAATTCCATAACGGATTTTAATATCCACGTTTTTCCCTCTCCCGTCAATATCTAAGAGAGCGACAGTTACATCCACTCGCTTAGTTCAAGCCAGCGCATGGTTTTTTCATCCAGTAAATCCATCAACTCTTTTATCCGTACCGATTTTTCCATCAATTTTTCTGCCGAAAGCTGTCCGGAAGAGAGTTGTTGTTCTATCTCTTTTTTTTCCTGCTCCCACTCCGGGATGTTTTTATCCAGTTCTTCAAATTCGCATTTTTCTTTAAACGTCAATTTCCGTTTTTTCTCTTCCGGGCGGGTTCTTCTCTCCGACTTTACTTCGTCTGTTTTCTTTACCCCCGAGGGTCCTTGACTTTCGGTCGTAGCTTGTAAGGCCTTCCACGCCCGATAATCACTATAATTCCCAGGAAAATCCTTAATCCGGCCATTGCCCTCGAACACCAACAGGTGATCTACCACCTTATCCATGAAATAACGATCGTGCGAAACAACAATAACACACCCTTTGAAGGTCCGAAGATACTCTTCCAAGACATTCAACGTTACAATATCCAGATCATTGGTAGGTTCGTCCAGAATCAAAAAATTGGGATTACCAATCAAAATCGTACATAAATAAAGCCGGCGTTTCTCTCCTCCGCTCAATTTACGGATGTAGTTGTACTGGGTTTCGGGGGTAAATAAGAAATGTTGCAGGAACTGTGAAGCGGACATACGATTTCCTTCTCCCAACGAAATGTCTTCGGCAATTCGGGTTACGGCATCAATAACCCGCGTATTTTCGTCGAACTGCAACCCGCTCTGGCTGTAATAACCGAACCGGACCGTTTCACCGATATCGATCGTTCCGCTATCGGGCAAGATCTCTCCCATCAACATTTTTACAAAGGTGGATTTTCCGGTACCGTTATTCCCCACAATCCCCATCTTCTCGTAACGGGCAAATGTATAATGGAAATTTTCTACAATCTTCTGTTCGCCAAAACATTTAGACAAACCCTTCAATTCAAAAATCTTGGACCCGATGTAGGAGGCTTTTACGTTTAACTGCACATTTTGTTGCTCGCGCTGACGACGGGCTTTCTCTTCCAACTCATAAAACGCATCTATACGGTATTGGGCTTTTGTACCCCGAGCCTGCGGCTGACGGCGCATCCAATCCAGCTCTTTACGCAACAGGTTATTGGCCCGGTCGATTTCTGCATTATGGGCAGCGATCCGCTCCTGACGTTTTTCCAAATAGTAATTGTAATTTCCTTTATAGTGGTAGAGCTGTTTACGGTCAATCTCCATAATTTCATTGCAGACACGATCCAGGAAATAACGGTCGTGGGTCACCATCAACAGGCTTAATCGGCTACGCTGCAAATACTCTTCCAACCACTCGGTCATCTCCAAATCCAAGTGGTTGGTCGGCTCGTCCAGAATCAACAGTTCCGGCTCGGCAATCAACACATTTGCCAAGGCTACCCGTTTCAACAACCCTCCGGAAAGTTGTTCTACCGGCTGGTTGAAATCAGTTATTTTCAATTGCGAAAGAATCTGTTTGATTTTATTGTCATAATCCCAGGCTCTCTCGGCATCCATACGGCTCATCAACACCTCCAAAGCGGCAATATCATCTTGCAAGAGTGCCGTCTCGTAATCGGACACCAATTTTAAAACAGGATTATCTGAACGCAAACAAACTTCCAATACGGTCAGACCTGAGGAGAAATAGGGTTCTTGCGGCAAATATCCTACCCGCAAGTCTTTCCGAAATACAATCCGGCCACTATCGTACCCCTCTTTCCCGGATAAGACACTTAACAAGGTGGTTTTCCCTGTCCCATTGGGAGCAATCAATCCGATTTTCTGGCCTTCGTCTATTCCGAACGAAAGATTCTCAAACAACACCAAATCTCCAAACGATTTGGTAAGGCCTTCCACCTGTAAACAACTTGCCATATATATTATTATCTATTAATCGTAAAACAGAAAATGTAACAACGAGGGTATAAGCCCTGTTAAACAGAATCCTAATATATTACAAATATAGCGAAAGGTGAGAGTAGAGACAAACGAAAACGAAGTTTTCAAGTTTGGCTATGCCGAACCGAATCCTATATTCTTCAAATATAGCGAAAGGTGAGAGCAGAGACAAACGAAAACGAAATTTTCAAGTTTGGCTATGCCGAACCGAATCCTATATTCTTCAAATATAGCGAAAGGTGAGAGCAGAGACAAACGAAAACGAAATTTTCAAGTTTGACTATGCCGAACCGAATCCTATATTCTTCAAATACCGTGAAAAGAAAGTGTAAAGTATATCAAGTTTACATGAATATATTTTACCAAACCGCCCCTATATTAGAAGATTCTTGCCGTTTATTCCTTTTCAACAGAATGTTTCTTCATCCGTTGTATGTTCCAACGGAAACGAAGATAAAAAAGAAAGCCGGCCAACGTCAATCCAATAGGAAATCCCCACCAGATCCCGGCTGCTCCTCCCCGTAATACAAAACCGAAAAAATACCCTGCCGGTAAACAAACAACAAAATAACTGATAAAGGCGATTACTGCCATCGGTTTAACATCTTCGATACCTCTGAGAGCGTTGGCATACGCCACCTGCAACCCGTCGCCAAACTGATATACCATAGTAGGGACAATCAAAGCGGCTACCAGCGATACAACTGCGGTATCGTCGGTAAACAGGTAGCCTATTTCATGGCGCAACAACCCCATCGAAACAACAATAAAGACAACCATCGCCACAATAATCCGGAACCCCGCCCGGGCTATACGCAAAAATTCTTCGGGACGGCCGCCACTTCTGCTGTTACTGATTAAAATGGTAATGGCTGCTCCCACCCCGTAATAGAGCATAAACCCGATGGTGGTAATGGTCCCCACTACCTGATGGGCGGCCAAAGCTGCGCTGCCAATCCATCCGATCATAATGACACTCAAATTAAACGCTCCGGTTTCCATCCCCATCTGCAACGCTACCGGCATTCCCAAACGGACCAATTGCCAAGCATCGCAAAAGGATGATTTAATTTTAAAAAATCCTATTCTGAAACGGTTGTACCGCCGGGTGGCAAAAAATAGCCAAACAAATACGGCTACTGTAAAGATACGGCTGAAAAGAGTAGAGATGCCGGCCCCCAACAACCCCATTTCGGGAAATCCCGCTTTTCCGAATATCAACAGGTAATTACCCAGGATATTCAACACATTTCCGGACAACAGAATAATCATCGAAATGCGTGTATCCATAATGCCGTCGGCAAATTGACGAAAAGAGTTGAACAACATGATAAAACACAATCCGGATAAATGGGTCAGGTAATAGGGTTTTATCAACGGGAGCAAATCTTCGGGTTGCCCCATATTGCCCAGAAAGGCATATACAACGGTCATAATTCCCATCATCAATACGCCCAGGATACCGTTTACATATAAACTGTTTCGCAACATGGCTCCGGCTTGCGGTATCTTATTTCCCCCCACCAAGGTCCCGATAACCGGGGTCAATCCATAAGAGAATCCCAAACCGAACATAATGGAGAGGTTGAACAGATTGTTTACGAACGACGCGGCGGCCAGTTCTGCCGAAGAGTGGTGCCCTACCATGATATTGTCGGCAAAACCGACCACAATAATGCCCAACTGGCCTATCATGATGGGAATACCTATTTTCAGTAATTCACTTGTATAAGAGGTTTTGTGCAAAGAGATTCTTTTCATGCTTCATGTTTCGGGACAGACATGTTCTATATCTACCGATTCTGTTTAGAGCGGTAGTACAAAGTAGAACAATTCTTTTCTACAAACGTTTTAGATGCGGTTTTTCTCAACATAGCCGGCGTTACGGAACGGTATTTTTCCACCTCTGTGTTGATGTTTTCGGCCCGATCCAACCACTCGTGATAGGCCAAATTGGTCGCCTTACTGAGATAATTTATATTGGAGAACAAATCGTTCGACTCGAACTTATGGATAATTTTTTGTACTTCGTATTCCCCAATCTCCTCTTGCGACAAACGTTGCATTTCGCTGCGCAGGGCCTCGTCGGCCTCCTGCAAAGAGACACCGGGATTGGGCTTTCCGGTTACAAAAAACAGACCGGCATCCCTATCGCCCGTTATGTAAGCATTTACTTCGGAGAACAGTTTTCGGCCCATCACCAACTCCTGATACAACCTGGCAGAACGTCCGTTGGCCAGAATATCGGACAACATATCGCACGGATGATACTCCTCGTCCATCCGGCTACACATATGATAGGCCTTTACAATCATATCAGCAGGGACCTCCCGTTCTACTTCCAAGAAACGGGGAGCGATTTGTGGCGGTTCTTGCGGCAGGTTACGCCGGGCTATTTCCCGACGTTCTATCGGACCGAACCACTTCTTGGCCAATCGGACAGTTTCGTCGAACGAGATATTTCCGGCCACCGACAAGATGGCATTGTTGGGTGCGTAATGTTTGAAATAGAACTCTTTTACCTCCTCCATCGTGGTGCTCTCGATATGGCTCAGCTCCTTACCAATGGTAGCCCATCGGTAAGGGTGTACCCGGTACGCCAGCGGACGGATCAACAAGGGGATATCTCCATAAGGTTGATTCAGATTCCGCTGTTTGAACTCTTCCATAACAACCTGACGCTGGGTTTCCAGCCCTTTGGGAGAGAACGAAAGCGACAACATCCGGTCTGACTCCAACCAAAAAACCGTCTCTACATTTTGACACGGTACTACATCATAGTAATTGGTTATATCGTTGCTTGTCCAGGCATTGTTCTCGCCTCCGGCCTCTTGTAAAGGGATGTCGAAATCGGGAATATGCAGGGATCCTTCAAACATCAGGTGCTCAAACAGGTGAGCCATTCCCGTACGTTGCGGATCTTCGTCTCGTGAGCCGACACCGTACAGGATATTGACGGCAACCATCTGGGTTGTACTGTCTTGATGATGCAACACACGTAACCCATTGTTCAATATATACCTATTTACATCAATCACTCGTCTTCTATTTTCATGTTCATCCGAATATCCTTTACCGGCCTGTCGGCGCTACCGGTCTGAGCTTGCTGTATCTTTTCAACAACATCGAGCCCTTCCGCTACTTCGCCGAATACGGTATAATCGCCATCCAGATGCGGGGTTCCCCCGACAGTTTTATAAGCCTGCCGCTGTTCTGCGGTAAGCCGCACAGGACCCAGCTTTTTCATTTTTTCCTGTGTTTGCTTTATCAGCTCCTCCTGCAAGGCATACAGCCCCTCCTGGTCACGATTCCGACGAAGGTTGATGATTTCCGAGCGATGCGTTGCAGCTAATGCATGAAAAATTTTCTGCTCTTGCATCTGAGTCAGTTGTTTCTCGATGGCATCCAGTTTTCCGTCGCTATAAACCTCTCCCCAGACAATGTAGAACTGCGATCCCGACGATTTTTTCTCAGGATTTACCTCATCGCCCTGACGGGCGGCAGACAAAGCGCCCCGTTTATGAAACCGTTCGGGATATTTTATCTCTGCCGGAAGGGTATATCCCGGGCCTCCTACGCCCAATTGTTTGCCTGCGGGGGCATTTTTCGATTCGGGATCACCGCCCTGAATCATAAAATTCTTGATCACCCGATGAAAAAGCAACTCATTATAAAATCCCTCTTTTACCAGTTTTATGAAATTATCGCGATGCAACGGGGTATCGTCATACAGCTTTACCTTAATCGTTCCCAAGGTGGTTTCGATAACGACAACCGTCTCTTTTTTGTTTTCCATCTTACCTGTCTCTTTTCATGGATCAAAAAATGTAATCGACACACGAACGATCCTCCTTATGGGGAGCCAAGACCTTCACGACAGCCTGATGAGCAGGATGTTTTGCATAAATTTCCAAATCTTCCATCGTCTCAACCTCAACCTCCAATGCCAAATCAAACGCTTCTGCCGGATTGCAATTAATCCCGGCACGGATAGAACGGATAACCGGAATTTTGCCGGACAACTCATCAAAGGAAATTTTCAATTCATGCAACTTTTCAACTTTTTCTTCGGTAGTTTCAAAACTTTT
>CASGEW010000055.1 GCA_949300615.1 uncultured Bacteroidales bacterium | reverse complement strand
TGACGCATTTTTTATAAGGATACAAAATAAAAAAAGTTATTATGCAGAAATCTATCAAGAAAGTATTGGTTTTAGGGTCGGGCGCCCTAAAAATCGGACAGGCCGGAGAATTCGACTATTCCGGATCACAGGCACTCAAAGCCATGAGAGAAGAGGGAATACAAACAGTCCTTATCAACCCGAATATCGCAACCATCCAAACCTCCGAAGGTATCGCCGACAAGGTTTATTTCCTTCCGGTAACCCCCTATTTTGTTGAAGAAATTTTCAAAAAGGAAAAACCCGACGGTATCCTGCTGGCATTCGGTGGACAGACAGCCCTGAACTGCGGGACATACCTACATAATAACGGAATCCTTGAAAAATACAACGTCGAAGTATTGGGTACCTCTGTTGAAGCCATTATGAACACCGAAGATCGCGATTTGTTCGTGAAAAAACTGGACGAAATAGAGATCAAAACGCCCAAAAGCATTGCCGTTGAATCGATGGATGCCGCCTTTGCCGCTGCCAAAGAGATCGGATATCCGTTAATTATCCGCTCAGCTTACGCTTTGGGCGGTATGGGTAGTGGTTTCTGCAATAACGACCAAGAACTGAAAGAGCTGGCTGAAAACGCCTTCTCCTACTCCAACCAGATATTGGTAGAAGAGTCGTTGAAAGGCTGGAAAGAGATAGAATTTGAAGTTATCCGCGATAAAAACAACCATTGCTTTACGGTTGCCAGCATGGAAAACTTCGACCCCCTGGGTATCCACACCGGGGAAAGTATCGTTGTAGCACCTACCTGCTCGCTCGACAACGAAGAATTGACCCTTCTGCAAGAACTATCCAAAAAAATCATCCGCCATTTAGGTATCGTAGGCGAATGTAATATCCAATATGCCTTCAATTCAGAAACGGACGACTATCGCGTAATAGAAGTAAACGCCCGGTTGAGCCGCTCCTCAGCCTTGGCATCAAAAGCAACCGGTTATCCGTTAGCCTTTGTTGCTGCCAAACTGGCCTTGGGATATACACTGGACCAAATCGGTGAAATGGGAACGACTTCCTCTGCATACGTAGCTCCATCGCTCGATTACCTCATCTGTAAGATTCCGCGCTGGGATTTGAGCAAATTCGTAGGAGTATCGCGGTTAATCGGTTCAAGCATGAAATCGGTCGGCGAAATCATGTCTATCGGGAAATCGTTTGAAGAGATCATCCAAAAAGGATTGCGTATGATCGGACAGGGTATGCACGGATTCGTCGGTAACAACGAACTGGAATTCGAGAACCTGGATCAGGAACTCTCCCACCCCACAGACTTGCGTATATTCGCCATCGGAGCTGCTTTTGAAAAAGGCTATTCCATAGAAAAGATACACGAACTGACCAAAATTGACCCGTGGTTCCTGGGCAAGCTGAAAAACATCTGCGACTACAAGAAAGTACTCCAACAATACAACAAGATAGAAGAGATACCAGTAGATGTACTACAAAAGGCAAAACAACTGGGATTCTCCGATTTCCAGATTGCCCGTTTTGTAGAAAACCCCTCCGGCAACATGGAAAGCGAAAGTTTGCGCGTACGCAACTACCGGAAAAAGAACAACATCCTGCCCAGCGTAAAACGCATCAATACGGTAGCTTCCGAACATCCGGAATTGACCAACTACCTTTATATGACTTACGACGGAAGCGACCACGATATCCCCTTCTACAAGCATGATAAATCGGTTGTCGTATTGGGTTCGGGAGCATACCGAATCGGTAGTTCGGTAGAATTTGACTGGTGCTCGGTCAATGCTACACAAACAGCCCGAAAACTGGGATACAAATCCATTATGATCAACTACAACCCCGAAACGGTTTCTACCGATTACGATATGTGCGACCGCCTCTATTTCGACGAACTTTCGTTTGAACGGGTATTGGACGTTATCGACCTGGAAATGCCTCGGGGCGTGATAGTTTCGGTAGGTGGACAAATCCCCAACAACCTGGCCATGAAACTGCATCGCCAGCAAGTACCTATTCTGGGAACCTCTCCGGTCTCTATCGACCGGGCAGAAAACCGCCACAAATTTTCCAGTATGTTGGACCAACTGGGTATAGACCAACCGGCCTGGAAAGAGCTGACCAGCATGGAAGAGATAGACGAATTCATTGCAAAAGTGGGATTCCCGGTATTGGTTCGTCCCTCATACGTTTTGTCAGGTGCTGCCATGAACGTATGCTACGACAAAGAGGGTCTTATCAACTTCCTGAAACTGGCCGCTACGGTATCGAAAGAGTATCCGGTAGTAGTATCCCAGTTCCTGCAAAACGCCAAAGAGATAGAGTTCGACGCCGTAGCACAGAACGGAGAGGTAGTAGAGTATGCCATCTCCGAACACATCGAATTTGCCGGTGTACATTCGGGCGACGCCACTCTGGTATTCCCGGCCCAGAAAATCTATTTTGAAACAGCCCGCCGAATCAAAAAAATCAGCCGACAGATTGCCAAGGCACTGAACATCAGCGGACCGTTCAACATCCAGTTTCTGGCCAAAAACAATGAAGTTAAGGTAATAGAATGTAACCTACGGGCATCACGCAGTTTCCCGTTCGTATCCAAAGTACTGAAACGGAACTTTATCGAAACGGCCACCCGCATCATGCTCGACGCGCCCTATTCAAAACCGGACAAGAGCGCATTCGACATCGACTGCATCGGAGTCAAAGCCTCTCAGTTCTCATTTGCCCGCTTACAAAATGCCGATCCGGTCTTAGGCGTGGATATGGCCTCTACCGGAGAGGTAGGATGTATCGGAGATGATTTCAATGAAGCATTATTGACCTCCATGATTGCCGTAGGATACAACGTCCCGAAGAAAAATATCATGGTATCGTCCGGAACCGTAAAATCGAAAGTCGATTTATTGGATGCCTGCCGTGAGTTACACAAAAAAGGATACAACCTGTTTGCTACTTCGGGAACACAGAAATTCCTGACAGAGAACGGCATCAGCAATGTAACCACGGTTTCTTGGCCAGACGAACACGGCGAAAACAATGTGTTGGATATGGCAGCCAACCACCAGTTTGATTTGGTTATCAACATCCCGAAAAACCATACAAAACGCGAACTGACCAACGGATACAAGATACGTCGTGCTGCCATCGACCATAACATACCGTTGATTACCAATGCCCGCTTGGCAAGCGCATTCATCGACGCGTTCTGCTCCATCCGTATGGAAGACATCCAAATCAAGAGTTGGGACGAATACAAGTAACAGATTCTTAAACACCTAAAAAAACGGTTCCGTTTAAATAGACGGAACCGTTTTTTTTAGTCCATACACAAATCAAAGAAAGTCCTTGATATCGGTAACGATATGCCCGTCAAACAGGTTGATGGTACGACGGGCAAACGAGGCGTCATGCTGCGAGTGAGTTACCATAATAACGGTAGTCCCCTCCCGATTCAACTCCGTAAGCAGGCGCATCACCTCCAACCCATTTTTGGAATCGAGGTTCCCGGTAGGCTCGTCGGCCAATATCAACCTCGGACGGGCAATTACGGCACGAGCAATGGCGACTCGCTGCTGTTGGCCTCCGGAAAGTTGTTGGGGAAAATGTTTGGCACGGTGTCCCATATTGACCCGTTTCAAGAGGTCGGTTACCAGTTTCTTGCGTTCATCCTTTTTCATGCCGATGTAAATAAGCGGTAGCTCTACGTTGCTCGAAACCGTCCGTTCATCTATCAGATTAAAATTTTGAAAAACAAATCCGATATTTCCTTTTCGTAGTTGTGTACGCTCGTTCTCTTTGAGGTTGGAAACCTCCTTCCCGAACAATTTATAACTGCCCGAGGTTGGGTTATCCAACAACCCGAGAATGTTCAACAAAGTGGATTTTCCACAACCGGAAGGCCCCATAATGGCAACAAAGTCTCCCTCTTCCACTTCAAAAGAGACATTATCCAAAGCTACCGTCTCGACCTCTTCGGTGCGAAATGTCTTACTCAAATTTTCAACTTGCAATATCATAACAATGTTACATAAATGGATTATTCATTTTTTAAAGATTCCACCGGATTTTCGTTGGCCGTACGCCAGCATTGCAACGATACGATGGTAAAGGTAATAAACAGCAATATAAGAAACGCGACTACAAAGACCCAACCATAAAGAGGTATATGATAGACATACCCTTCAAGCCACGGTTGTATCCAATACAACGAAACTGGTATAGATGCGACGAAACAGAAAAACAAGATACGGAGGTAGGTCTTGTTGAACAAACCGACGATAGACAAAACCGTAGCCCCGTTTATTTTACGGATAGCAATCTCTTTACGCCGGCTTTGCAGTTCAAATACAATCAACCCGAATACCCCCATTACGGCAATCAATATGCTCAATCCGCAAAAAAGCGAAAAAAGAGACATTCGGTTTATATCTTCTTCGTACAGCTCTTCGGCCACCTCATCAAGCGTCCGAACATGAATTTTTGAGGTCGATTCTAACGGTTCAACGACTTTCTGACAATAAGCAATGGCATCCTCCTCTTTTACCCCGGATTTCAATTTCATACACATATAGAATCTTCGGTCCTCACCAGCTTCATCTCCTACCAACAAAGCCAAAGGGGCATTGCTCGACTTATAGAAAGAGAAAATCTTTATATCGGGGATAACCCCTATTATCTCATAGCCATTCCATTTATCGCCAATTCTAAAATCGTATTTCCGACGTGCCGATTCGTTTATCAGCATCTTTCCGGAAACCTCATCCGGATTGAATGTCCTGCCTTCTATAATCTTAATCTCCAATCCGGGAACGATATCTTGCGTTACCACGATTACATTCAAGAACTTATCTTCCCGGCCCCATCCCTGATACAGATCTCCCAACAGCAGGTTGTCGGTAGAAAATACATACGAGGCTCCTGCATAACTTTTCAGACGACTCTCTACGTCGGCAAGTACCTCACTATTTTTATAGCCAACCGGCACTACCACGACCCGATTTTTGGTAAATTCTAACGAAGAAGAGAGCATATAACGGTTCTGTAAATAATAGAACATACTGATAATAAGAAATACCGATGCGACAACAAACTGAAAAGCAATCAATAGATTACGTAATACCAACCCTTTGGGAGATAGCCGAAAAGAGCCTTTTAACGCCAATGCAGCAGGAACCGAGGTCATATACAGGGAAGGATATATACCGACTATCCAACCTGTCAAGACGGCAAGAAGCGCACAAAAACCGAGGATATTCCATCCGTTGCTTAAAGATATATCGATGATAAACAATTCTGACAGGCCCGCTATCTTGGCCAATTGTACGATCAAAAGAGAGAACAAAAAGGCTATAACCGATATGGCTATGCACTCCATCCAATATTGAACCCGTAAAGACCCAACCGATGCTCCCAATACCTTTTGCGTATTAAAACTTTTTATACGTACCGGTGCCAAAGCCATCGAAAAATTGGAAAAATTCACCATCGCAACCAATACAATCAAGCATCCAAATGAAAACAAAAACCAGGTATATTTTATATCTCCTCTCGATGTTCCATTATCAAAACGTTTATCCGTATTTGAATAAAAATAGATATCGTCCATGGGAAAAAGTTCTACATTCTTTTCTCCTCCATACGGGTTATTGGGATCAACAGAGACTCCCATGGCTTTCTCTACGGCTTTTACATGCTCATTTCTATCTACTTTTACATAGCCCCTGAAACCGCCATTGTTCCAGGTATCTTCCATGAAATGGTTCAAAGCCACATATACTCCGTTAAAAATGGTCGAGTTCTCGGGAAAATCTTTATAGACCGCCACAACATGATAAAATGAATCCTCCTCATCAAACTGAGAGTCTATCTTTACCTGTTTACCGGCCACAGAAACAGTACCAAACAGTTTCTGTGCCATACTTGCCGGAATAATGATATTTTTATCCGAGAGATCGAATCCCGAAATATTTCCAGAAACCCACTCAAACCCAAAAACTTCCGTATAACCTTTGTCTATCCTCATGGCATCGCCCATACAACAATCGGCAGAAGCTTCCGTTTGATACACTTGTACCTCCGACGGGAACATATAACACATTCCGGAAGCCTGTACATAGGGGGATGCCGATAAACGGAGGGCCAAATCGGGACGGACAAAATTATCCATACCGGCATATTCAAGTCGATAAATCAGCTCATGATCGGGATAATGCTTATCAAAACGATATTCATACCAACATTGGCGGGCAATAATATAAAATGCGGCAAATGCTACGGCAAGGCCCAATATATTCAAAACCGAAGCCCACCTATATAACCGAAAAATGTTCAATAAGTTTTGTCCAAATGATACCATAATCAGTCTCTTCTAATTTATAAAATACACATATACTCTTTTTCAAAAATACTACGGTTTTCTTTTATAATATATACCAAAATCATGCCAAACAGATAATAGACTATTATCCAAAATATTAAATATTTTGAAGGAGACCAGATGTGTAAAAAAATCATACATCGGTGTATAATTTTTTTACACATCTGACATTTTCACGGTCGTTAAAAATAACAGGACCAATGAAAAAAGAGAAACATATCCTTTTTTTGTCTATCGGATCAAAATACCTTTGAACAAAACTTGTAACATGAAGAAAGAGGGTTCCATATTGATTGTGGATGACAACAAAAGTATCCTGACCGCTTTACAAATTTTGCTATCGTCTTATTTTGAGCGAATCATTCTACACACCTCTCCCAACCGGATCAAAACGACCTTGCGGGAAGAAAAGATTGATCTGATCCTGTTGGACATGAACTTCTCTGCCGGGATAAACAACGGAAATGAGGGCCTTTTCTGGCTATCGGAGATCAAAAACACCCACCCCGACATTCCGGTTATTCTGATTACGGCTTATGCCGATATAGAATTGGCCATAGAAGGGATGAAACGTGGCGCTACCGACTTCATCGTCAAACCGTGGAACAACCTATCGCTGATCTCCACGTTATTGGCCCCTCTCAAAAAAGGCAACAAAAAAACTACGACAAATGAAGAGGTAAACCCGAACAATATGTTTTGGGGAACATCCGAAAAGATGAAAGAGATACGCTCTATTGTTGAAAAAGTTTCTGTTACAGATGCCAACATATTGATTACCGGAGAGAACGGTACCGGGAAAGAGATGTTGGCACGAGAAATACACCGACTATCGTATCGAAACAACGAACCGTTAGTGTGTGTCGATTTGGGAGCCATTGCCGAGAACCTGTTTGAATCGGAGTTGTTCGGCTACGTAAAAGGCTCTTTCACCGATGCCAAGAAAGACCGTATGGGGAAATTTGAACTGGCCAACAAAGGTACACTGTTTCTGGACGAAATCGGGAATGTGCCGTTCCACCTGCAATCCAAACTATTGACTGCGATACAAAACAGATATATCATACGCATAGGAAGCAATACCCCCATAGAAACAAATATCCGGTTAATCTGTGCAACAAACTGCCATTTACAGGAAAGGGTAAACGAAAAACTGTTTCGGGAAGACCTGCTTTACCGCATCAACACCATTCATATCGAGATTCCTGCCTTGCGACAACGGCCCGAAGACATTGTGCCCCTGGCAAACCTATTCTTAAAACGATATGGGGAGAAGTACGGAAAACCGATGCTGGGACTGTCGGAAAACGCTGCCAAACAGATAACCGATCATCCTTGGTATGGAAATATCCGGGAACTGCAACACGCTATTGAAAAGGCCGTTATCCTATCTGAGAACAACACCTTGGAGAACCTCGACCTGCAACTATCGCCCGAACCGGAAAAGAGAGAAATCTCCGACATGAACTATACCTTGGAAGAGATGGAAAGAGAGATGATAAAAAGTGCTATTGCCAAATACGAAGGGAATCTGTCGGCTGTCGCCTCCCAACTGGGTATTACCCGGCAAACATTATATAATAAAATGAGAAAATTCGGTCTTTAAATTTCATTTGCTATGAAAAATTCCCTATTGTACCTTACCTTACTCCTTCTATGGATAATTGTTGCAACGATCGGTACGTTTTTTTTTATGGAGGAAAGGCATTTTTTTTGGGGATGTATCTGCGGGGGGCTGGTTCTCGGAGGTGTTGTTTTGCTTTATTCTCTCTTCATCCGAAATACCAAAAAAATAGCTTTTCTTTTTGATTCTATCGAAAACGACGATTACACTTTTCGTTTTATCGGGGAAGGAGACCAATACGATAAATTGCTGAACAACTCCTTGAATCGGATAAAAAGAGTGTTGGAGAATACACGCAACGACATCATTGAACACGAGAAATATTATGAACATATTCTGAATAATGTAGAAACCGGTATCGTTATAGCCGATTCGGTGGGGAATATCTATCAAACCAACCAAGCTGCACTGAAACTGTTGGGGTTGCCGGTATTCACGCACGTACAACAACTAAAAAATGTAGATAAGGAACTGATAAACATTTTTAAACAAACTCAAAACGGAGACAAACGTCAAATCTCTTTTTGTAATGAACGGGGAACGATTACACTCTCGATGAGAACCTCCGAAGTGGTTATCCGGCAAAACAGGCGCCTTATTATTGCATTGAACGATATAAACAACGAACTGGACGAACGGGAAACAGAATCGTGGATACGGTTGATTCGCATATTGACCCACGAAATCATGAATGCAATTACCCCAATCACCTCTTTGAGCGAATCGCTCCTAACCATTCACGGAGAAAAAAACGACAACATATATAAAGGGCTGGAAGCAATACATACGACAGGAAAGGGATTGATCTCTTTCGTTGAAACCTATCGGGAATTGTCCCGAATCCCACTACCCAGACAAGCGGTATTCGAGGTTCAGCAATTTTTAACCCGCATGATAAGGCTCTCGTTGCCCGAGATGCGCACTCCGATTATAAACCTCTCCATACAACCGGATGACCTTCTTTTATATGCCGATGAGAATCTCATCTCTCAGGTAGTTCTGAATCTGTTAAAAAACGCCCTTCACGCATCCCAGAACGGAGAAGCTATTTTAATAAAGGCATACAACAACGATGAAGGACAGGTTATGATAGAGATTTGCGATAACGGATGTGGTATTCCCGATGAGATCGTACCTCATATTTTTATTCCTTTCTTTACGACAAAAGAGTCGGGATCGGGAATCGGATTAAGCATCGCCAGGCAGATCATGCGCCTGCACGGAGGAACCCTGTCATTAATCCGGAATACGACAAATTTTCGTACTGTTTTTCGGTTGACATTCGCTTAAACAAACATGATAATCCTCCCAACAAACCCAATGAAGCAAAAATAAAAACGCACCATAAGATAATATGGTGCGTTATATCCTGAAAAAGAAAAATGATTAGTATCTTTTTTCTCTATGCTGGATAACTAATTATTCAGCACTTTCAGCAGCCGGAGCTTCGGGAGTTTCTTCCGAAGCAGCAGGTTCAGCGGCAGCTTGCTCAGCAGCGGCAGCAGCGGCTATTTCAGCTTTCTTCTTCGCTACAATTTCTGCTTTTGCCTTGTTTACTTCTTGTTCTGCTTCCAAACGTTTTTTAGCTTCAACAGCTTTTGCTTCGTTCAGTTTTGCTTTTACGCCTTCTACAACCGATTGTTTCTTGTCCTTCCAAGCCTTGAAACGTTTTTCGGCTTCTTCTTGTGAGAATGCGCCTTTTTTAACACCACCCAAAAGATGTTTCATCAACAAAACGCCCTGAGAAGACAAGATGTTGCGTGTAGTATCTGTGGGTTGTGCACCTGTTTGCAGCCAATACAAAGCTCTGTCGAAATTCAAATCTATTGTAGCAGGATTCGTGTTCGGATTATAAGAACCTATCCTTTCAATAAATCTACCATCTCGTGGTGCCCTGCTATCGGCGATTACAATTTGGTAAAATGCATAGTCTTTACGGCCATGTCTTTGTAATCTGATTTTTGTTGCCATTTGAAATTTTATTAATTGGTTAATATTTTGTATTAGCGGTGCAAAGATACACCTTTCGTCTTTCTCCACCAAACTTATTATCCACAAAAATAGCCTTATTCTACAAAAAAACTCCGTGTAGAATCTACACGGAGATTTTTGATTTTATAAAAAAGGGATGTTATTCCATATTACCTACTGCAAACTCAACAATACGAGCAATGTTCCCTCCTTTTTGTTCGCCTTCTGTAACAACCAGTTTTACGTAACGGGCTTCAACCGGTTCGGCCAACATCTCTTCATTTTCAACATCTTCGTTTTCTTTTACTTCTGTCAAAACTTTCCACGAATCTTGTCCTTCCGGACGATATTCGATACGGAAATCGCGGGTAGTATAGTCTTCACGTTCACGCCCACCGTGTACAATTTTCCACGCATTAAAGGTTTTGTTTGCTCCCAAATCCACTTCTATGAATTTTTCGACATTTGCCACCTTATTATCGCACCATTTCGTCCGGGTACGTCCGTCTATGGCCATCTCTGCACGTTCGCGGTTATTGGTAGAACCTGATGAACCTACAATTTTAGCATCTTTCATGATAGATGCATCCAGAACGGTTTTATATAAAACATCCGATGCTTTGTACGGTAAGGCACGCATTTCCATGGCGGGTTTGATATCGTCTGCCTGGTTGTCTGACAAGGTAGCTGCAAATACGAGGATGTTTTCGTTATCCGGCAATTCTACCATTTTGGTTTCGGCTGTTATCGGCAATGCAATCTTAAACATATAGGTAAACAGATAGGATTCGTTACCCAGACGTCCGCTATGACGGTGATCGCCAATATAAGCAACCGTAGCATTTTTTACAAAACCTTCGGTTTGGCCTTTGTGTCCCCATTGTCCATAGAATCCGCTATAATAGGGTATATTTACGGGGTACTCTTGTCCATCAATCTTAAAGGTCGCTTTCCGATCGCCATTAGTAGAGGCTACTAATAAATAGAGTTTATCATTTTTACCGGTTTGCGGGAGCTCTATCGTATCGCCTTTACAACGTACGGCATGGTTCATTGCCACATCTCCCAAACGGAAATCGATGCCGTCATAGGTAATTACTTCCGGCAACAACTCAGCAGCATAAGAAGAACCTCGTCCATCTATATTTACATCGCTACGGAATGCATCCGGTGTATAAGCTTTGGTATTGTATTTCAATTCTACCGGTTCGGAAACGGCCGATGCAAATTGTTTTTCAGGTGATTTCAACTGTACACTAAATGTTTTGGGTTGGAATGCCGTTGCTTTGAACTGCAACTTGTTTCCTGAGAAAGTAGCATCCTGAATCGGTTCTTCGATACCGTTTACTTCAACTGCTTTCTCGATTTCTGCCGGGAACTCTACTTCTACAACATCGGTCGGTTTTCCAGCCGTTTCATAAAAACGCAACACATAAGCATCCCCTTCTTCTGCTTTTTTCAAGGATTTCAAAATAACCTGCGAATCGCTTACTTTTACGAATGAGAACTGTTTTCCGTTTTCGCCTTTATGAGACGGAGCTATAAAGGTTACCAACGGTTGATTGAGACATTCGGCTTTTTCTACGGTACCTGCTTCCGTCAACGTACCCGGATGCCCTACCATGGAATAAGTAAAATAATGTTGTCCCAAGTCTTGTTCGCTTTGATATGAATATCCTCCTGCCTGAGGAGTATGGAGTAATGTCAAACGCAATGTATTGTCATCGGGTTTATCCCATCCATATTTACTGTTATTCAGGATAGAAAGTCCATACGAATTATCGGTAGCGGTCAAATCTGCCCAATATTGTGCATATACTTCGTAAGCTGTTTTGGTATTATTTCCACGAAGGATGTGTCCGATACCTAAATCGTAAGCGGCCATGGGGTTAGAAAAACTCATGGGGAATTCGGCTTTCAAAAGCGCATTCTTCGTGTTCCAGTCTATTTCGTTGGCAACATCGATTCTGTCGGCCAGAGCTCCGTCAAACAAACGCAAGTATTGTACAAATTTTGAATCACCGTGGGTCTTTTCTATTTTCAAAGCTGAGCGCAACGGTCCGTTTTCTGCAATAGAGATTTTTACATTTTCATTTACAGAAACCGGAGTGGCATCTACGGTTGATTTCATGATTTCCCAAGCCGGCCATGAACGGGACGGATTGTCGGTAAAGAGTGCTAAACGGATGGCCTTACCGGGTTGTACTAATTCTTTATTAACACGTTTGTCAAACAAAGAACTGATATCTCCATCTGCATTGAGCGTAATTTTATATACTTCGTTTTCAATCGTGTTTTTACCGGTTAATAATTTAGATGATTTATTTTTCCCGGCTGCCCGAACATCGTAAACGGCGTAACTTACCGGATCTGTTTCGGCTTCAAACAAAATATGAGCTTTCCCGTCTTCGTATGAGAGCAGTTGAGATTTTACGGCTTTTCCTTTTTCATTATATACGGCTACTCCATTGGGGGCCTTTTTCATCGGGACATAGGCTTCTGCTACATCCTGGCGTTTGAATCCCAGCGGGTTATATACAACAACCGGTGTTCCCTTTGCACGGGTATCCATCGTAGCTATGACTGCACCGCTGGCAGATGTAACAACATCGGCAAATTGACTTTGTGCAAGCAATTCGTCATTCCAAGAATAGGTATATGCTTTGGGAATACTGGTTCCCGTAAGGTCATCATGGAATTGATGCCAGATGAAACGGCGCCAAGCGTTTGTCAGCGTATATGCCGGATACTCTTGAACTCCCATCCAATCGGCCATTACAGATGCCCGTTCTGCCATATCGCCCAACTGTTCGTTACGACGGTTAAACATCTTCATAGCGGCTTGTGAGGTATAACAACCGGTGCCATGAACGTCCATCAACAATTCACCGTCATAAAGGGGCAACGATGTTTGTGTCTCTATCGGTAAATATTCTTTGAAAAGTTGATCGGAAGTTGCACTGATAACTTTGAGCGGCCCATCGCCTTTGATTCCGGCTTCAACGGCTACTACAGAAGGAATTGTTGCAGAACCTCCGGTATCACCGGTTCCATAATAACGGAAAGCTTTTTGATTGGGGCTTCCTTGGGCAGATCTCATCAAATCTTTGCTATAACTCAAATCTTCGCCATTGAAACGTGCTCCATAGCCGCCGCCTTCAAGAGCGGCAAAGATCTTGGATCCGTCGATTCCTTGCCAAATTCCTACGGGGAAAGGAGCTTTTTTACCGCCTTCATAGAACGGATTGGTGCGCCATCCCAATTTTTGAGAAGAGAAACCGATCAACCCGCAATGTGCGGCAATGGTAGGTAACGTATATCCGAAACCGAAACAGTCCGGCAAGAATATATCGGTCGATTTTATACCAAATTCATCTTTATAGAACGTTTGTCCAAGCAGGATATTCTTAAAGAATGATTCCGGCGAGGGAATGTTCGTATCGGTTGCATCCCATGTACTTCCAGAGATGTGCCAACGTCCCTCTTTGATATACTCTGGTGGATGATAAATGCAGCATCTGCCAATTTGGAATTCGTTGATTGTCCAATCTTTGTCATATGCAATTTGGGCAAAGAA
>CASGEW010000054.1 GCA_949300615.1 uncultured Bacteroidales bacterium | reverse complement strand
GTAATTGAAGATAAAAAACTATTTTAAAGGAAATAACAGGTTGCAATAAAAGATTCAACCTTAACAAGATTTAGAAATAACACAACAGCACCCCCAAGGGGTGGACATCATGGAGTACATAGAGAAGATATAGAATCCTGTTGTTGTCATTGTCGTTCTATTTTCGATGTGCAATATTACAACTTTTTTCTAAAAAGAGGAGCCTGTTTTACTTTTTTTCGAGAAAAAAGGGGCTATTTTAAATCATTTGTCGCATAATCGGACATCTTTCACATCTTTTTGCCATTTTTCTCTTCCTCCATCCGGGCTTTTTCCACATCCGCCCGCGACTTGCTGACCGTAACGAAATAGACGCCCACAAATATCAAAACGGCTGCTACGGGTTTTTCCCACGTCAAACTATCCTGCCCGATACTCATGGCGGCAATGGAGGCTACCAGCGGCTGCACATAATTGTACATACTGACCGTGGTGGGACGTATCCTCTTCAAGGCAACCGGTATCAGGAAATAGGTGATAAAGGTAGCAAAGAGCGTAAAATAGATAACCCTCCACCAAACCGAAAATCCCGAAACGGCAGTAAAGGCTTTGGCATGGATCACATCGCTGAGTCCGAAAGGCAACGACATCAGGGCGGCATAGAGAAACATCCACTTCATAAGCGTTACCGGACTGTATTTCTGGATAATGGAACGGGTAAAAATCAAATAGATAGCATACGAAAGCGAACTGAAAAAACAGAGTAGGTTTCCTAAGAAACTGCTGCTTCCGGAATGTCCGGAGTGCATCCCGGACAAAATGATCAACAGCGCTCCGGAGGCCCCCAACGCCACACCGCCGGCTTTTTTGAGCGAGATGGGCTCTTTCAAAAAGATAGCCGAAAGCAACATCACCAACAACGGAGTAACCGTAGCGATGATGCCCGCATCGATGGAAGAGGTCATATCCAACCCCACGATAAAGGCCATCTGGTTGAATACCATACCGAACAATCCTCCCAACACCATGATAACCATATCCTTGCCCGAGACTTTCTCTTTGGGCAGAAACAGCGAAACCACCCAAAAAGCGATACAGGCAAACCCCATGCGCAAAAGTGTTACACCGTAACTGCTGACCCAATCGGGCATCAAACTTTTGGTAACCGGTATGTTCAACCCAAAGATAATTACCGTAACCAGCATCACCAGATGACCTTTCAACTTTTCGCTCATATCCTGTCTCCTTTCCTGTAAATGAGGTTCTTTTTGTATGATTTCGACGGGACAAAGATACGCCAAGTTCGGCAGATATTTTCACCTGTTACATGATTTTAGGATATGGCAATAATTCTGTACATTTGTGGGTCTAAAAAGTAGAGCTATGAGTTACCAGATAACCGCTCCCGGAGAGCCGATTGTAACGAGGTTGAAACTACCCTCCTCCAAAAGCATCAGCAACCGGGTCCTCATCCTGAATGCGTTGAGCAACAGTCCCTACCCGGTAGAGAACCTGTCGAACTGCGACGATACGCAAGTTACCATCGCCGCCTTCCGTCCGGAGACGCACCTCATAGACATCCATGCCGCGGGAACGGCCATGCGTTTTCTGACAGCCTATTTCTCGGGGAAAACCGGCGAGTGGACCTTGACGGGAACCGCCCGGATGAGGCAACGCCCCATCCGGCTGTTGGTAGAGGCGTTGCGTTCGTTGGGAGCAAAAATCGAATACCTGGGCGAAGAGGGATTCCCTCCCTTAAAGATTTCCGGAAGGAAATTAACCGGAGGAGCCCTGACGCTTGCCGGGAACGTCAGTTCGCAGTACATCTCCGCTCTCTTGATGGTAGCTCCCTATATGGAGCAGGGGCTGACCCTGACATTGAGCGGCGAGGTCATTTCAAAGCCCTACATCGAAATGACCATCCAACTGATGCGCCAATACGGTATCTCCGTCTGCTGGGAAGGAGATGTTATACGCATCGACCCGCAAACCTATACCCCGACGGCCTTTCAAGTGGAGGCAGACTGGTCGGCGGCATCGTACTGGTACGAAATCGTCTCGTTGATTCCGGACAGTTCGATCGAGCTGTCGGGCCTGCAACACCCCAGTACACAGGGGGATGCCCGAATCGCCGAATTTTTCAAACCTTTGGGTGTAGAGACACAATACCTCGACACAGGTGCCCGACTGGTACACACCGGCAACCGCCCACAACGAATCGAACTAGACCTCTCTGACCAGCCCGATCTGGCCCAAACCTTGGTGGTTACCTGCTCGCTATTGGACATTCCGTTTCGTTTTACCGGATTGCAAAGCCTCAAAATCAAGGAGACCGACCGCATCGCTGCCCTGAAAAACGAATTGGGCAAGTTAGGTTATCCCATCGCCGATCGCAACGACTCCGTGTTGGAATGGGACGGACGCCGTACAGCGCCTCAATCCGATCCGGCTATCGACACATACGACGACCACCGTATGGCTCTGGCTTTTGCCCCTGCCGCGGTACGCTTCCCGGGATTGGTTGTCAACCACCCGGAGGTAGTGAGCAAATCCTATCCCGATTTTTGGGACGACTTAAAACAAAACGGATTCACCGTAAACGAGATATAAATAGTGTCCATGTTATACATCATCCTCGGCATCGCAGGCGCATTAATCCTATTGGGCGTATTCGCCGCCATAGCCGGACGTACCTCCCGGAAACGGCAGGCCAAAGAGGGTAACGGTTCCGTTCCGGAACCGAAGATTCCCGATTCGGAGTGTTGCGGTGCGCACGAAATATGCGAAAAGGAGAGCCTGCTATCGGCCGTTAGCAAAGAGATCGTATATTACGACGACGAGGAGCTGGACCGCTTCTCGGGCCGTACCCCGGAGAGCTATACGGAGGAGGAGATTGCCGAGTTCAGCGATATTTTCTATACCCTGCAAGAGACCGATGTAGCCGGCTGGGTACGCAGCCTGCAACTGCGCAACATAGCCGTACCCGATGAGTTAAAAGATGAGATTATTTTAATCGTAGGAGAAAGGCGCACGAGCTGATTTCCGACCAAAACCCAACCCGATGTTAGAGATTTTTCAATATGCGTTTTTTCAAAATGCCTTGTTGGCGGTACTGATTTTGAGTATCGGCTGCGGAATTGTGGGGACATACGTGGTTACCCGGCGGCTGGTTTTCATTGCCGGCGGCATCACACACGCTTCGTTCGGGGGGTTGGGCATCGGTTTTTTCTTAGGAGTACATCCTACGCTGACAGCACTGGCGTTTGCCGTACTTTCGGCATTCGGGGTAGAATGGGTATCGAAACGGGGAAATATCCGGGAAGATTCGGTCATCGCCGCTTTCTGGTCGCTGGGGATGGCCATCGGTATTATCTTCGTATTCCTCACTCCCGGCTATACGCCCGGGCTGACGGAATTCCTGTTCGGGAACATCCTCACCATTACCTACACCGATATCGTCGTCTTTCTGCTCTACACCATCCTGTTACTGGTTTTTCTGGCCAAATTCTTCAAGCCGCTTATCTTCGTGGCTTTCGACCGGGATTTTGCCCATACACGCTGCTATCCCGCCAGACAAATAGAATATGCGATGATGTTCTTTGTAGCGGTCTGCATTGTCCTTTCCATCCGGTTGGTCGGCATCATGCTGATGATGTCGCTGCTGACAATACCGCAAAACATTGCCATGCTCTACCGCGATACGTTTAAAGGCATCCTCCTACTCTCTGCGGCAACCAGTATCGTAGCCGGCGTATCGGGCTTATACCTGTCGTACCTGCTGAATGTGCCGGCCGGAGCCTGCATCGTCTTTATCCTGGTGATATTTTTCTTATTGGCCAAGGGGGCGATTGTTCTCTATCGCCGGAGAAAATAACCCTTAACGCCTTTTTTCACAACCGTTTGAGCTCGTCCTTGAATTTATAGGTCATCAACTGATAAATCAACCGGGCAGCCAGAAAGTCGGAAGCCCTGTTCTGCGGGTTGGGACACAACTCGACCACATCGAACCCGACAACATGGCGCGACTCGAACACGGTACGCAGGAAATGCAACACATCGTAATAACCCAACCCTCCGGGCTCGGGCGTTCCGGTAGAGGGGAGAACAGACGGATCAAACACGTCGAGGTCAATGGTAATGTAAACATTTTTCGAGAGGGTCTGTACGGCCCGCTGCTGCCAATCCTTTTCAAACAGGATTTTGTGAGCAAAGAAGATTCGTTCCGGGTCGTAATAGGCCACCTCCTCGTCGCACATACTGCGGATACCTACCTGCGTTATCGGACACAAACGCTTGGCCTGATACATCACGCAGGCATGGTTCAGTTCCGACCCTTCGTAAGTACTTCTCAAATCGGAGTGGGCATCGAGTTGCAGAACCGTCAAATCGGTAAAATGTTGGGCTGCGGCACGTATGGTACCAATCCCTACGGTATGGTTACCGCCTATGGTTACCGGGAATTTCCCGTCGGCGAAAAGTTTCGATACCTGCTGGCGGACGGCCTCGCACAAAGCCTCCGGTGTGGCGTCTTCCAGAACGGGAGGACAGGTATGTATTCCCTTTTCATACACCTGCGTACGGGTCTCTATATCGTACCACTCCAAGGCCACAGATGCTTCCAGCAACGCTTCGGGGCCTTTCTCCGAACCCCGTATCCAGGTACTGGTAGCATCGTAAGGAACGGGCAATACCGCAATGGCAGCATCCCGATAATCGGTATATTTACCTGACAATCCTGCAAAATTCTCCATAACTGATCGGTTGTTTCAATTCAGAGGGCAAAGATATACGATTTCCCGTAAAAGAAAAACGGCACCGGGAAACCTTTGGAGTTGCCCACAACGGATATAATCTCTATCTTTGTAACTATCCAACAAATTAAACTATGTTTTTCAGAATCTTATCTTTCCTAATACTCCTGTTTATGGCCGGATGTTCTACCCAACCGGCTACAACGCTCTGCTGCGGAGCATATACAATGGCATACGACAAAGAGACGGGCAATGCCCGGATCTATTACAACGATTCTCTCCTCTTCGATGAATTGCACGCAGAATACCGGATAGACAACGTTATCATCTCCTCGCTGTCATATACCTCCCGAAAAACAGAAATACGTCCTGCCACCGACAAAAAAGACGACTTCGTCTTCGAAATAAAACATACGGCAAAAGGGTTACCCGATATGCTGCAACGGTTCTATTTCTCCTCCTCGAACCCGTATATACTGACAGAGATAGAGCTCCACTCCGATACTGCCATCTCCTCCAACTATATGGCGCCGGTGGTTACTTGTACTTCATCGGAAGATGCCGACAAGATGCTGTTCATCCCTTTCGATAACGACAAGTGGATACAATTCGATCTGTTGCCTGCGGGAAACGGAACCTCGTATGAGGTTACGGCCCTGTTTTCTCCCGATACCCGCTCCGGAAAAGTCGTAGGCTCTGTTGAGCACGATTGCTGGAAAAGTGCGGTACAAACAGAGAAACTCGATCAGAAGAGGTTGTTGCTAAAATGTTTCGGCGGAATAACATCGTCTCTTACCCGCGATACGCTCCCCCACGGGATGTTGACCGGCAATATCCTCCAATCGCCCAAGATCCTGCTGGGAGGATTCTCCGATTGGAGAAGAGGCATGGAAATGTTCGCCCAAGCAAACAGACAGGAGCGTCCCGGCCCTACCTGGCAGAAAGAAATTCCTTTCGGCTGGAACAGTTGGGGCAGTATCCAACAGAAAATCAACTTGGAAAACGCTACGGAGGTTTCCGACTTTTTCAAAAAAGAGCTGCAAGCGACAACGTTAAAAGAGACGCCGATATACATCGGACTGGATTCGTACTGGGACAACTTCTCTGACGAGGAGCTGGCACAATTCGTCGCACACTGCCAAAAGAACGGGCAAGAGGCGGGCATATACTGGGCCCCTTTCGTCGATTGGGCCCGCAACCCCCGGCGGATCGTAGAAGGGAGCGATACGCCCTATGCCGACACCTACCTGTATGCCCACGGACAACCACAGGAGTTGGACGGAGCATGGGCCGTCGATCCGACTCATCCGGCCATCAAGAAACGGATGGATTTCTATATCAACCGATTTAAAAAAGCGGGATTCTCATACATCAAGACAGACTTCCTGACACATGGCGCACTGGAAGCTGACTCCCATGCCGACAGCACCGTTACGACAGGCATACAGGCCTACAACGCGGGAATGAGGTATTTAACCGAATTATTGGGAGACGATTTTTATATCACCATGGCTATATCTCCACTCTTTCCGGCCAACTATGCACACAGCCGACGAATTGCCTGCGACGCTTTCGCCTCGATTGCCGACACCGAATATACCTTGAACGGATTGTCTTTCGGCTGGTGGTTAGGGCACTGTTACGCCTTTAATGATCCGGATCACCTGGTTCTTCAAAAAAACGGGGAAAGCGAAGGAGAGAATCGAGCCCGTATCACCTCGGGAGTTATCACGGGTATCCTGATGTCCGGGGACGATGTAAGTAAAAAGGGTAGCGCCTTGACCAAAGAACGGGTAAAACGTTTTTTCGCAAACCGACAGATCATCGCGTTGGCGCGCAAACGGCTATCGTTCTATCCGGTTTACGGGTATCTTCCTTCCGAGGAACGGCGTGCGGAGAGCATCTTCACCTCTTCCGACCAGGATTCAGTCTATGTGGCTGTTTTTAATTTCGATAAAGAGCCACAAACCATTAAACTGCCGATAGCCGATTTAGAACTACCCACCGGGGAAAAATTTCGGTTCGACGAACTGTGGCGCCAAGAATCAGGTCTCATCCCCAACGACACCTTATCTTTCCACCTGCCGGGGAAAGATGCGGCCATTTTTAAGATCATCCGGTAAGGACTACTTTTTTACCTGCTTAGCGGACGTTTTTGAAGATGTTGTAACGCTCTTCTTCGGCTGAGGTTTGGCAGCAGTGCTTTTCTTTTGAGTGGATTGAGTTGTCAAGGAAAGCTTCCGCGTATATTGCTGTTGGTTACCGCAGTTGTCGGTTACCGTCATAACCAGCTCATGTTCCTTTCCTTTGGCCACCCGTTGACGGTCTATCTTGTAACTGAGCGTAGCACTCTTTGCATCGTATTCAAACAGGGCATAGGCACCATCAATCGTCCCCCGGAAACGGGCTATCCCGGACTGGGAATCGCCGATGCGGAACTTGACAGATCCGTTCCTTGCCCAGTTCTCGGGAGAGAGGGGGCGGATTGTCGGAGCTACGGTATCGGCCTTGACGGCAAATGTGCCGAATGTATTGGTCGAGATTTCGTACCAACCGTCGTCGTATTTACCCACGAGAGCCCCCTCTCCTCCGCCGGGCTGGACAGAGGCCATGTAATATTTCTGTTTGTCGGCAATCGTATCGGCATCTATCTTTACCCGCAACGTATAGGGTTTGTGCACCGGCACTTCGGGGGTATGCACGACATGGAGTGCCGACAGATAACCGGAACGTTCTTCGCTACGATAGGTAAAGGGTACATCTTCGTAGAAAGCGTCTTCGGGAATATCGATCCGTGCCCCTTCGTAGATACCCGTATAGGACCGGTTGTAGGCCAACAGGGTATCGCACGGCTCCTCGGATTTGAATGTGTGTTTTTTTCCCTGTATGGTAAATTCGAGAACCGTTTTATTGCCAAAAGCATCGCGTAACGTATATACGCACCGGTAAGGCCGTTCCTGGTCGATGGTAATAATACCCCGATTGACTACCTGTTTGTAAACGTCGAGCTTGTTACCGGGGTCCACCTTCGATTTCATCACGAACGAGCGTTTCGTTTTCCACTCCTTGTAATCAATAAAGCTATTCAGGTAGCGGGTATCCTCAAAAGGAATCTTATCGAGAACGGAGGAGAAAACCAACTGGCTGTCCACCTGCAACTGAATGGAATATACGCCATATATGTTGGTCGTCTCGTTCATGTAATCGTACGCTTTTACCCCAAGATAGACCTCTCCCCATGCCGTCAGGGGCTTGCTGAGGGTAACCGGAGCATTCTCCTTTTTCACCAACGTAACGCCTGTCTCACCGTTGCTGTACCCTCTGCCGGGGATTGCCGTCAGGTAAACGCCTCGTATCTGGGGTTTACGGGTATCTTTCAACATCCGGCGGAAATAGGGTAACGGGTCTATCGGTACCTCTGTCTCGGTTTCCCGGATTTCAAAATGGACATGAGGCCCCCCAGAGCTGCCCGTATTACCGCTTTTAGCCACCAACTGTCCCCTTTTAACCGGAATCTCACCCGGCCCGAAGGTCAGATTGACCGAAAAGCTTTCGTTCTCGTACTGACGGGCCTTGACAACAGAATCGATGTATGCGTTAAACCTGCTCAAATGTCCGCATACGGTAGTAATACCCAACGACGGATGGGTGATATAGAGGGCTCTTCCATATCCTGAGGGAGATACGCTGATGCGCGAGACATAGCCATCTTCAATACTGTAAACCGATTTCCCGACAACGCCCTGCGTCTTGAAGTCGAGCCCGGAATGAAAATGGTTGCTGCGCAACTCCCCGAAATTTCCGCTCAGGTAGAGCGGAATCCGCAACGGAAGGTCTATTTTATGCAGATCTGAAACGGGATTTTGTGCAAAATTCTGGAAAGAAGAGAGACAAAAAAATACCAGCAGAAAATATATAAGAATCTTTTTCATCGATACAGGTTGTTATATAGCCTACAAAAATAGGGAAATCTTTTTACAAACCCCGGCTATGCCAGCAAGAGTTTTTCAAGAATCGCCCGACGGAAATACACCATCCTCTTTCGACAAGGAGAGACAAATACATTCGCCACCTTCCCCCAAAAGACATCCCTGCCCCAAAAAAAATCATGCCGCCGGAAACAAAATTCCGGCGGCATGCTCATATCTGAAATGCGGAGAGGCTATCCTCCGAAATCGTCGAACATCAACATTTCGCGGGGAACGCCCAGGTTCCACAACATCTTCTTCACCGCTTCGGCCATCGGGCCGGGACCGCACATGTAGTATTCTATATCTTCGGGGGTTTCGTGGTCTTTCAAGTAGGTTTCATAAATCACCTGATGTACAAACCCGGGGGTATATTTTACGCCGGCGGCATCGGCTGCGGGATCGGGACGGTCGAGTGCCAGATGGAACGAGAAGTTGGGGAACTCTTTTTCCAGTTGGAGGAAATCGTCCAGATAGAACACCTCGTTCAACGCACGCGCGCCATAGAAGTACGACATCTTGCGGTCGGTGGTATGCAACGTCTTGGTCATGTGCATGATCTGGGCACGCAACGGGGCCATGCCAGCTCCACCTCCTACCCACATCATTTCACGCTTGGAGTCGAATATGGGATGGAAATCGCCATAAGGGCCGCTCATCTTCACCTTGTCGCCCGGTTTGAGGCTGAAAATATAGGACGATGCGATACCCGGCATCACATCCTGGAATCCAACCTGCGGTTTGGGTTTGAACGGAGGCGTGGCAATACGCACCGTCAACATGATACGGTCGCCCTCTGCCGGATAATTGGCCATCGAATAGGCCCGGATGGTGGGTTCGGTATTCTTGCACTTCAACCCGAACAACCCGAACTTTTCCCACGCAGGCAGATATTCGGGGGTAATCAGGTCTTTGTCTATATCTTTGTCGTAATCCATTTCATAAGTAGGGATGCTGATCTGGGCATACGACCCGGGAAGGAAGTTCATGTGTTCGCCTTCGGGCAAAGCCACGATAAACTCTTTGATAAAGGTAGCCACGTTTTTATTGCTGATTACCTCGCACTCCCACTCTTTCACGCCCAAAACAGATTCGGGCACCTTGATGGCCATATCGCCTTTCACCTTCACCTGACAACCCAAACGCCAATGGTCTTTCTGTTGTTTCCGGCTAAAATGGCTCACTTCCGAGGGAAGGATCTCTCCGCCACCCTCTACTACCTGACATTTGCACTGTCCACACGAGCCTTTTCCGCCACAAGCCGACGGCAGAAAAATCCCGTTTGCCGACATGGTATTCAACAACGTACTGCCCGATTCAACGTCGATTGTCTCTTCGCCATTGATGGTTATTTTTACTTTTCCCGAAGAGACCAGTTTCTTTTTCGCCACCAAAAGAATGGTCACCAGAAGCAATGTCAGGACCAGGAAAATAACAACTGACGATAAGATGGTTAATGTTCCTATCATTTCTATATACTGTTTTTATTGTATGATACTCGGTTTATAGTTTTATTCCCAAAAAACTCATAAAGGCAATTCCCATCAATCCGGTAATGATGAAGGTGATGCCGATGCCGCGCAACGGAGCGGGGACATTGGAGTAGGAAAGTTTTTCGCGGATGGCGGCTATGCCCACTATGGCCAGCAACCAACCCAATCCGGAGCCTACGCCATATACAACTGCGGCCGTAACGTCGGGGAAACTGCGTTGCTGCATAAACAGCGATCCTCCCAATATGGCACAGTTTACGGCAATCAATGGCAGAAAGATTCCCAGTGAAGCATAGAGCGACGGGGCATATTTTTCTACCACCATCTCTACCAGCTGTACCATCGAGGCAATGACGGCAATAAACATAATCAAGCTCAGGAAACTCAGATCGACATCTTTGAATTCTTCGCCCAACCAGGCCATCGCTCCGGGTTTAAGGATGTAATTCTCCAACAGATAATTCACCGGCAAGGTGATGGTAAGCACAAATGTTACGGCTACCCCCAACCCGATAGCGGTCTTTACATTTTTGGAGACGGCCAGATACGAACACATTCCCAAAAAGTAAGCGAAAATCATATTATCTATAAAGATAGATTTTACGAACAGATTCAAATTTTCCATTTTCTTTTATTTTGAGGGTTAGCCACTTATTTTTCCTGTAAATCCTTGTTCCGGGAACGATGCACCCAAATGACGCAGGCAACGGCAATCAGCGCCATGGGAGGGAGAATCATCAATCCGTTGTTTTCGTATCCCAAATCGTACATGAACTGGGGAATCACCTGTACGCCGAACAGCGTACCGGAACCGAACAACTCACGGAAAAATGCCACAATGACCAGAATCATTCCATATCCCAACCCGTTCCCGATGCCATCGAGGAACGACTCCCACGGGCCGTTACCCAACGCAAAGGCTTCCAAACGTCCCATCAGGATACAGTTGGTGATAATCAATCCGACAAAGACGGAAAGTTGTTTGCTGACTTCGTATGCGTAGGCTTTCAGAATCTGATCGACCACGATTACCAACGCCGCCACCACTACCAGCTGGACGATGATACGGATGCTGTTGGGGATGGTATGGCGCAACAACGATATAAATACATTGGCGAAAGCGGTAACCACCGTTACCGAAAGGGCCATGACGAAAGCGGGTTCCAACTTGGCCGTCACGGCTAATGCCGAACATATACCCAGAATCTGAACGATGACCGGATTGTTCTTTGAAATCGGCCCTAACAATATCTCTTTATTCTTTTTAGACAACATAACTCTTCTCTCCGCTTATTTTAATGTCTTTAAAAAATCCTGATAGGGGGTTACGCAATTCAGCATCATGGACTGAACACCCTTGCTGGTGATGGTCCCCCCCGATATGGCATCGATATACTCGGCTCCGTTGGCCGGGGTTTGTCCCTTTTTTTCTACCGCTACCGACTTAAACTCTCCGTTTACGAACAGGTGTTTTCCGGTATATTGCCCCGAGAAAGACTCGGTGGCTATCTCGGCACCCAAACCCGGAGTTTCTCCCTGATGCGAGAAATAGGCTCCATAGATGGTATTACCATCGGCATCTACCGACACATATCCCCAAATCGGGCCCCACAAACCGGCTCCATACATGGGCAGGATGTATTTCTTCTCTCCATTGTCCAGCGTACAGACAAATACCGGCAACCGACGTTCGGCATCGGGCAGTTTGCTTTGTACGGCAATGTCTATCGTAAAGGCATCTCCCTCCGTTTTTTGCCCCTTGGCATCCACCACAAATGATTCGGTGATGTATTTCTGATACAGCTGGGCGGCATCCTTGGCCGTCGATGCAATCTTTACGGAACTCAGTATCTGCGATTTTTTATCGACCTCGATATTCATCTGCTGAACAGGTTTCAACGTCAATGCGGTAAACGCCAAAACCGCCGCTACAACAATTACCATTACCGAGGCATATATAATCGTATATGTATTACCTTGCTTGTTCATAATCTCTCTTTGTTTATGCGTTTATCTTAGCTCTTTTTTGACGGCGTTTTATATTGGCCTCTACCACGAAATAGTCGATGAGCGGAGCAAATACATTCATCAGCAAGACGGCCAGCATGGCGCCTTCGGGATAACCTGAGTTATATACCCGGATAATGATGGCGATAACCCCAATCAGGAAACCGTAAATATATTGTCCGGTCTGGGTACGCGATCCGGTAACCGGGTCGGTAGCCATAAAGACGGCGGCAAAGGCAAATCCGCCCAAACAGATCTGTTCCCACGGCGAGAGCAATGTCCCCGGAATAGCGGGCGTGGCAAAGAAATTGCAGATATATCCCATGACAACGCCTCCGACAAAAACCGATAGCATGATCCGCCAACTGGCTATCTTGGTATAGAGCAAAATAGAGGCTCCTATTAAAATGGCCAACGTGGATGTTTCGCCGATGGATCCGGGTATCAATCCCACGAAAGAGTCCCACAACGAAATGGGTTCACCCACGATGTTGGTCAGGTTCAAGGCATCGCCGGCATTCACGGCTACCTGTCCCAGCGGGGTGGCTCCGGAGTATCCTTCGACCACCGAACCGGCTCCCAGACCGAACGTGTCGGAGGTACGGACAAAGACATTGTCGCCCGACATCTTCCCGGGATAGGAGAAGAACAACACGGCTCTGGTAACCAACGCCACGTTGAAGATATTCATTCCCGTACCGCCGAAGACCTCTTTGGCAAAGATAACGGCAAAGGCCGTGGCCACGGCAATCATCCACAACGGGGTATCTACCGGGACAATCATCGGGATGAGCATCCCCGTTACCAGGAAGCCCTCCTGTATTTCGTGCCCGCGCATCTGGGCGGCGGTAAACTCTATGCCTAACCCCACCACGTAGGCGACGACTATTTTGGGTAATACGGCCAACAGACCGAACAGGAAGGTCATGACAAAACCGGCATCCTGCCCGATGGCCAGGTAATGCTGATACCCCACATTGTACATCCCGAACAGCAAGGCCGGGATCAAGGCCAGGATAACCACCGATATGGCTCGCTTGGAGTCTATGTTATCGTGAATATGCACGCCGCTTCGGGATGTGGTATTGGGTACGAAAAGGAAGGTTTCCAACCCTTCAAAAACAGAATGGAACATTTCCAGCTTTCCTCCCGCCTCGAAGTTGGGCTTAATTTTATCGATAAATTTTCTCAGTGCTTTCAAAATATTCTATTTTTACTGTTTATACTCTTTCTTACATCATCTCCCTCATCAATTCGTCGAGACCGTTGCGAATGATTTTCTGCACTTCGAGTTTAGAGGTATCTACAAACTCGCACAGCGCCATATCTTCGGGCGCGATTTCATAAATCCCCAGATTTTCCATTTTATCGACATCGAAGGCCAACGTCGCTTTTATCAGGAATTCGGGAAGAATGTCCATAGGCAACACCTTGTCGTACTCGCCACTCATGATAATGGCCCGACGCCCTCCGTGCAAACGGGCGTCCATGACGTACTCTTTGTTACGGCCCGACAGCCAGCTGAAAAAGGTGTGGCTGACGCTGAATTTTCCCCATCCGGGGGCTGCCCATCCCAAAAACTCGTAATGTTCGTCTCCTTCGGGGATAACCGTTATCTGAGAATGGGGTGCACAGAGATACCCGGAGGCATCTACCCGTGTCCCGGTCAATACGTTTCCACTGATAAAGCGTTGGTGATAGGCCGACTTTTTGACATTATCGCCCAATATGGAGGATATCTGTGATCCGATAACGGTTTTTACATACATCGGATTTTCTATCTCGGAACCGGTAACGGCCACCAACCGGGTGAAATCGACAATGCCTCTGTTGAACAGACGTCCAATCATGATCACATCGAAAGCGCTGAGTGTCCAAACCGTTTCGCCCTTGTTGACGGGTGCAATGTGGTGAATCTGTACCCCGACATTGCCTGCCGGATGGGGCCCGTCGAACGATACGCTCACGGCGTT
>CASGEW010000053.1 GCA_949300615.1 uncultured Bacteroidales bacterium | reverse complement strand
TGTTAATGTTGTTTTTATTGTTGTTTGTGGCAGCTATCCTCCAATTATATACTGCCATCCTTATCCCTAAAATAACGAAAAAATAAAAATATCACTATTAAGCAAGCATTGCAATAGATGCTTATACCCCAAACTGATTTTACAGAACAAACGCCCGGTTTGACAACCGGGCGTTTGTTCTGGTTTATATAGACACGTTATTTAAATAACATCGGTACAAATTCGGATAGATAGATACGCCAGTTTTTCCAGATGTGTCCTCCATCTGTTTCGTAATATACGTACTTATATCCGTTGTCATCCAACTTTTTACGGAACTCCTCATTGCTTTTATACAGAAAATCGGTTTTCCCGATGGCTATCCAATAGAGTTTCGGATTCTTGGAGAATTGTATTTTGAGTTTTTCGTCATTATTTTCGTATATGGACGACTGAACGTTTTGTCCCGGGACAATAGCGGCAGAAAATAGACCTATGTAATCGAACATATCCGGATATTGTTTGGAGATGTGCAACGAGTGGAATCCTCCCATAGACAAACCGGCAATGGCCCGCCCCGATTTTTTCTTGATCGTACGGTAGTTGTTGTCGATAAACGTGACTACATCGGGAAAACTTTCTTCCATCGTACCGTTCATGGCTCCGACATTGCCCGGCTTAATAAGACCTTCGGACGATTCTCCGGGAGCGGCTTCTTTGGTGGTATTTCCATTGGTCATCACCACGATCATCGGATCGGCTTTTCCCTGGGCAATCAGGTTATCGAGAATCTGAGCAGTACGACCCAACGTCATCCATGCCTCTTCATCTCCTCCCATACCGTGCAACAGGTAAAGAACCGGATAACGTTTCCCACTGCTTTCATACCCGGCTGGGGTATAAACCGTCATCCGACGATTCATTTTCAACGTAGGGCTGTTGTACCAACACCGGGCAACCGTACCGTGCGGGACATCGTTCACTTTATACAGGTCGGCCCGTCCTCCTCCGATAATAAATATATTGGTCAAGGTTGAAACATCTCGATTCAGATATACATTGTTGGGGTCAAAAACTTTCAAACCATCGACAATAAAGGTATAACTGTACAATTCGGGAGACAATGGTTCGGGGGTTGTATATTCCCAAAGGCCGTTCTGTCCTTCTTTCAGAGAGGCTGTACCGGGGGCATCAAATTGCCCGTACGGGGTTTCTATTTTCTGCGTTGGAAGAAAATCTCCGGTAATCTCTACTTTTACAGCTTTGGGTGCTTGGAAACGAAATGTAACGGTGTTATCTTCATGTATCTCAGGAGAAACGACACCTTGTCCTCCCCAGATGGCTTGCTGTGCAAACGAGGGGAGCGTCACCAGAAAGGCCGTGATAATAACAAACAGGTTTTTCATGTCAGGTTCTGTTTTACGTTTAACAATACACAAAGATAGGTATTTTAATGTCGTTTAAAAATATTTTGTGAAGATATTACGATTTAAATAGACATCGATACATCAACGGCCAAGGAAGGATATTTATCAGAAAACGCCTATGGCCTTTATCTATGTCTTTCTATTTTTTATTTTGCTTTTTTTCAGGGGCTTTCCATCGAACGAATAACCAAGGCTCCAATACAGATATTGTGCTTTACTGAACCGGGAAGCCCGGATACCGAACGTCCCGAAAAGATTCTCTTTCAGGTAGGCCTTTACCCCCATGATCTGATAAAAGCGATAATCGTATTCGTTCCCGTGCAACAGGTTATAACCGAAATTGGCAAATATGGATATGCGGGGCATCGTTACCTCCCCTTTAAGGGAGACACCGCAAGAGAATCGCTTCCATACATCGCCCAACTCTACCCGGTCGTAATACAACCCATCGACCGGATGTTTCTCCCGCCAGGCCCTGGCGTCGGAACTTTCATCGTACACGAACTCGAAACTGGGGCCCCAACGGTACTTGTAACTATTGACAATCATCGGGGCATAACTCAACCCGAAGACTTTGAACTGTCGGTCTATATAACGGGACGGCAACCCGGTTCCGGTCGTATCGAAGCGTATCTGGCGGGAGGTTATGGTAAACATCACGTCGTGGACGATGTGTTTCTCTATTTCGGGAGGGGCCATCTCTGCTTCCGACAAAACAGAGGGTTTGGGCCGGTTTATATTATACACCAACTCCAAATAGGGTGCTACCAGGTTAAGCCCCTTGTTGGGCAACCGGTACGCACCATTGGAGAAATGGGTCAACGACACCCCCATATTCAGGTCAAAGGCATCGTTGATGTAATATTTCATGTACATACTGCCGGCTACATACACATTTACAGAGGAACCCAAAGCTACGTTATTGGGATTGTCGAACGGGTCATACGGGTCCCAGTTAAACGACATCCCCAGATTCCACTCGTAATTCAACGCCCATTTGGGGTTGAAACGCCGAATGGTAGCGCCTTGGAAAAGATATAGGGCAAACGGCAACCCCAGGCCCTTTTTCTTAAAGAAATTTCCGGAATAGAATCCAATGCCGTAATAGGGCATCCCGTAGGCTTCATCATCCCACGAGTTGCCATCGGCACCTCTTCCGTACTTCAATGAAATCGAGGAATAATAGGGAATTTTGTTCTTACCGCTCACAAAATCGTTCGTAGGGAAAACCCATCCTCCTTTGGTATCCAACGAAATGAATGATGGCTTTTTTGTTTTTACTTCGTCTTCTCCGTCATTTTCCATCGCATACACGCTTCCCTGGTTCAGGAGAGAAAACAGACATCCCAGAAATATTCCTATTATCTTTTTTCGGCTCATAAATCTATTTTACCACCACCTTTTCATCGGTTGTAGTGGCTTTTATTAACGAATCATACATGGCTTCGCAACTTACGGCCGGCAACAGGAAGGTTCCGGCATAAGCGGCATATAAATCAATCTTGATCTCAACGCTGCTACCCGATGGCAACTCGTCGATATACGAACAAACTCTATCGTCCCGGAAATCCTGGTAATTTACGCCGGCTACGTTCGGTGATACGCGATCGTTCAGGAACCGGGTATTCAATATCTCCCAACCAGCCGGAACGATCTGGGTTACTACCAGATTCCGTATCGTCTGGGTAGAGGGATTGGAGATGCGCACTACCGACATGAAATCGGTACCCTGGGCCACGTTATTGACCGATACCGGTACGCCTTTCTTGTCCACGTAACGCACATCCATTTTGATACCATTGGACGAGGCCTTCGTTTCGCCCTGTTTTACCATACCCGTCAGGACAACCCGACCAAACAGCGGGGAAGTTCCCTCGTTGCGTATTTCCAAATCCGACCCTGCGGAGCTCTTGTCTGCAAGCGTTTTCATCCACATCTGTTTGGGCGTATCGACCTCTTCGTCTTGCCCGCCATAACGGTACACGAATTTCAGATCGTCCGCTACGGGATATTTTTGCATATACTTGGAGAGGGCTATCAGGGAGAAAGCGGTAGTTTGGGTACTCATCCATTCGGAGGAGGAGAGTGCTTCTGACAGCTCCGTTGCCAATGCCGCGGCGTCTGAGGAGCGATTGAGCAGGCACAGGGTTAGTAACTGCATGGCCCGGTTGCGATAGTCGCTACCGAAGGTCATGTCGTCCAAACCGGCAGTCTCTACATCCGTGGTACGGGAGGTCAGCTGCCCGGCGACGTCCGGTTTGCCGATATTGGCGTAAGCGGCAGCCAATACCCAATAGGTGATGGGGGCATACGCATCATCGGCCATCAACCGATTCATGGCTCCTATCTCCGGGCTTTGCGCCAACGACAGGACATACAACCGATAGGCTTGTGTCAACGCTTCGCCTTGGTTGTTCAATCCACGAACAGGTTTCCATTGCTGGGCCATTTGGAGTTGGTTGGTCAACCAACTTTTTTTCATGGACGACGAAACGGCATATCCCTGTTTTTCGGCCTCCAACATGAAATGTCCGGCATAAACCGATCCCCATCCCGAGGTGCTGCTTTGTCCGGGCCAATAGGCAAATGCGCCATCGCCCGTCTGGTAGGAACGCAAACGTTTCAACACACTCTCTACCTTATCCTGTATTTGAGACAGCTCACCGGATGACAAATCGCAAAATTGCGAGAGGTATAACTGCGGGAAGGCTCCTGAAACAAGCTGTTCGAGACATCCATGCGGATAGGTGGTCAGATAGGCTATCCGAGAGGACAAATTAACCGGGGGGACACTTCCCACTTCCAACACGACCCGATTTGTCCCGGGACGTCCTGTCGGCTTCAAACCCTTTTTCAGCTCTTTACCCGCTTCGAGGGTAAACGGCTCTATCATTACCTGTTCGCGCAGAATCTCCCGTATCTCCAACTCGGTATCATAGGTCGATTTTTCCTGTCCGGCTCGTGCGGTGATTTTGATCCGGGCTACTCCGGGATTCTCTTTTACCCGAATACGGAACCGTACGGATTTGTCGCCTACGGCCGTAAAATGGAGCGGTTTTTCCGCCTCTCCTACCACCTGCACATTATCGGACAGGGAAACCGAAACGGAGACATCGCCGATATTTTCCTGGGTAGCAAATACTGTTACGGGGAGGTCCAATTCATCTCCCACGCCCAACACACGGGGCAGCGTACCCAATACCATGATCGGGTTCTTTACCAACATCGTCTTTTCGGCCGAACCATAAGCCGATCCGTTACCGGCGACAACCATGACACGTACCCGTCCGTTATAGTTAGGCATCTGGAAAGTATGTGTGGACTTTTCTCCTTTTTTCAAGACAAACGGCCCGGCAAACTGCACTACCGGCTTAAACCGATTGACGATGGCCTTGGGACCCCGTATCAGGGCATCATCGCCACCGATGGCAAAGAGTTGTTCTATTTTACCGCCATAAGCGCCCAAAACGGCGTTGTACATATCCCAAGTACGGACGCCCAATGCCTCGCGGGCATTGAAAGCTTCCCACGGATCGGGGGTTTTAAACCGAGTCAAATCAAGTAATCCTTCATCGACTATGGCCAACGTATAAGCCATCTCCCGTCCCGATTTCTCGGAAACGGTTATTTGATACGGCTGTTCCGGTTTTACCTCTTGCGGCAACGACAGCTGCGGTTCGAGGTGGCTTGCCGGAGAGTTGACCGTAAACGGTACCACTCCGTACATCCGGATGGGCAGATCGTTCTTGGTAAAGGCATACGGCTGGATCAAGGCAACATATACATAGGCGTTGGGGAGCATACGGTCGGTTACAACAACCTCTACGCGCGTTTCGTTTGCCTCGCACACCTGTTCGGTGACCGACAACAATTCATTTCCGTTTTCGACACAAACGATTGCCCGCGCCCCTTTGGACGAGGGGATGGTAACAATCATCCGATCGCCGGGAGCATACGAAGCCTTGTCCAATTTGAATCTTAACAGCGTGGCTTTGTCGGCTCCCTCCATATCGCGCCGGCCTTCTAACCCGGGCCAATCGAAATAGCTCCTCACTCCGGTAGAATGACCGCCAGATACGACATCTGCAACCGAGACAAAGTAGGTACCCCACTCCTCCCTCGGAATATTCATCACTACCTCGCCGGCACCGGACGAATCGGTGGTAATTGTCGTGGTTCGTACCGGCCTGTTATAACTGTTTGAAACGTAATTTGCCAGATTGCTGTTATCGGCACTCCACCACCAATACCAGTCCACCTTGTATATCTTGACTTCCAATGTCCGGCCCTGAATGGGTTTCCCCTCCGGTGTCAGGGCCACCACTTTATAAGTATAAGAGTGGTCTGTCTCCAACTGTTCAGTTCCTTTTACAGGCGGCTCGATACCGACGTAACAGCGATACGGGGAGTAGAGAGCCCGAACGGCATCGATACTGAAATCGCCCGTCGATTCGTAAACCTTGGTCGTGAAACTTCCCAACAACATCCCCGGAGCCGACTGTCCGACATTTATCGCCGTATTGACAACGGCATTGCCTGCATCGTCGGTAACGCCTTGTATCAAGGAGCTCTCTTCACTGGAAAAGAGCTTGGCCGGATTATCGAACGTATAGGATTCATAGCCCTTGAATTCGGTCTTTGTAGCGATGAACGTAGCCTGTATGTCATATTTCAGATTTTTGGCAACGGCTCCTTGCAACCATTCGGTGTGCAGTTTCGCATTCAAGGGCATGGAGCGTTGCAACAGCTTGTCGGCAAATGTCAAATCAATTTTCAACCGGTTGGGCTTGATGGTTTCTATACGCAACCGCTGGTTGAATTCGGCCCCTCCCACGGAGACCTTTACATTCCAGAAGCCGGTAGGGGCATCCTGCTCTATGGGCATATCGAACGCATATATACCCAATACGCCTTGGGTAGAAGTACGCTTCAAATAGGATTGTCCCAACGGATTGAACAGCTCCATCACAACCGGATGCTTTGCCGGGATGGTTGCCTGTTTGTCGTTCAGCATGAAAGTGAGGTGTAAGGTATCTCCCGGACGCCAAACGCCCCTGTCGCCATAAATAAATCCTTTTAACCCCTTTTGCAACGCTTCGCCCGACACGTCGAACGAACTCATTGACAGGGAGCTGGATGCATCTACCCGTAAATATCCCCGCTGTTTGCCGGAGGAGGCAATCAGGTAATAGGGTGTTTCACCCTCCAACGCAAAGGTGGCACGTCCCTCTCCATCGGTCGTAGCCGATTTTATAGGCAGGTTCTGGTAATTGTACAAGGTTACCTTTACCCCGCTTTCCGGGAAGGTAGAGATGAGGTTATGGACCAGGACATCCATCTTTCCCGTCGTGCCGAAAGTGGCCATAATGCCCAAATCGGAGGCCAGCACATTCTTTCCTGCTACTTTGTTGATATAATAACTATCTTTACTGGGATCCATCCGTTCCTGGTAATTGTAATTTTCCCAACCGGATTCGCCGGAATAGTAGTAATACCCCCCTTCGTCAAAGCGAGACATCTCCTCGGCCAGTTTCAACCGGTCGTTGGCTCGGATTTCATCTTTGGAGAACTCTTCGACGCCGGAATATTGCGGACAGGCCAACTCTTTGCCAAACGAGAGTTCTATGCGGTAAATCGCTCCCGGTTCAGGCTTAATCAATTTGTTGAGGTCCAGGGCAAATGTATTCCAACGGGTCAGGTCATAACTGCCTAACTCGTCCAAAAAGATCGTCTGTCGCGAAACCAGACGGCCAAACCGAAGCAAATCATACCCATTTTCAAGCTGGTTTGACTGTAAGAAAGAACCGATGTTCTGCTCAAAAATCTTGATTACCCGCACAACAACCCCGCGCAACCCTATGGCCTGAAAGGGAACAATCAATTGCTCTGACTGCGGAATAATGGTTCCTTCGCCCAAAAAGCGGACATTCGGTAAATTTTCTAACAACGTGATTGTCTTTTCAAAATCCTCGCTCAACGATAACCCGTCGTTCGCACGAAGCGAACGGGAAACGAACACCGTCCACCCTGTTTCGCTCTGTTTTTCTGAGTGATTGGGATATATCCGAATTTTATTGTTCCCTTCAAAACTTACCCGCGATGCTATTCCGGAAATTCCAACGATTCCTTCCAGCGGTTGTTTCTTATCCAATGCCTTGGTAAACGAAATCTCTATAAATTTCTCAGGTTGCATTTCATAGCGGACATCGTATACCGAAAAATCATCTTTGGCCGGAATTGGGGTAGCAAACAATGTCTGGCTGGACTTGATTCCCATTTTGTTGGCCTCTTTTAAAACCGTCAAAGAGGTCTCCTGATCTAAATAAGGAACATTTTTTACAATCAATTGGTGCCGTTTCCCATCGGCGCTATGGTTCCATTGGGCGGTTGCCGCAAATATGCTCAAAAGGATGCTCCCCTCTACCTCTTCCGAAGATTCTCTATCGGAAGTAAATATCGTAAAATCGTATGTAAAGCTTTTCTCTTCGACGCTCATTCCATTCAGTTCGGCACGCATCGCTGCCGGGACGGTACGAAAACCGAACTCAAACGGCTCCTTCACGGATGAATCGCCAAACCATTTGGCCAAATCTACCTTGACACGGTAACGGGTATCCCGCTCAAACGATTTATCCGGAGTAAATACAATTTGCCGATTATCTTCTACCCGGAACGTACCTTTTACTGCGGGCGTCAAACGGATACTCTTGGCCAACTTTTCAGGAGCCTGCTGATCCACCGGCATATCTTGCGTCAGGATGATACGCAGAGGGGTAAACCGGGAAACGGTTCCGGAAGTATATGCTTCGATGTACGGACTCATTTTTATCTCTGATGCATCTTCCTTGTTCGACGAACACGCCGAAATGATGAGACTGCAACTTATCACTACCCATAGAAGAAATCTTTTACCTGCTTTCATCCCACTCCCAGATTTAATTGACATTGAAACAAATATACGACAAATAATTGTCTTTAATCGGAATCCGTTCTTTTTTCAAAAATATTAACCTTATCACACATACGCGCCTGAAAACCGTTTCTTTCAAATAACAAAAATAGATATATTTGTGTAATGATACGAGGGTGGCACATATCAAAACCGGGTTCGCTCTTCCACAAGGAGAGAAACTTCCTTTACAGAAGGATTAAGCAGCTATTTTTTATTTTTATTTCCTTGTCGGCAATCGGGTTACTACTCTATTTTTGCACTCCGAGAGAATTGTTCCCTCAACCGCCATCGTCCTTGTTGTACAGCGCCGAGAAGGATCTGCTATGTGCCCGTATCGCTGCTGACGGGCAGTGGCGATTTCCGGCAACAGATACGGTATCTGACAAATTTGCAGCTTGTATTACCACCTACGAGGACAAACGTTTTTTCTATCATCCGGGTATCGACCCGCTGGCACTGGCAAGAGCCGTTTTCCAAAACCTCAAACATCGGCAGGTGGTCAGCGGAGGCAGCACACTTACCATGCAAATAGCCCGTATGGCGCGAGGCAACCGATCTCGAAACCTGTACGAAAAAACGATAGAGGCCCTCTGGGCGTTGTCGTTGGAATGCAGATTCTCCAAACAGAAGATTCTTTCGCTTTACGCCAACCACGCGCCGTTCGGGGGAAATGTCATCGGCCTTGAAACGGCTGCCTGGCGCTATTTCGGGCGGGACGCTTCCCAGCTATCGTGGGCGGAGAATGCTACCTTGGCTGTACTACCCAATGCCCCGACCCTGATACATCCGGGAAAAAACAGGGAGTTGCTGCTGCAAAAACGAAACCGGCTGCTTGCTTCATTAAAAAAACAGGGTATCATAGATGATACTACCTACGAACTCTCTTGCCTGGAACCTTTACCGCAAAAACCTCTCCCCTTGCCCAACCACGCTCCTCACCTGCTGGATCGGATGTTGAAAGAATCCGGTGCTGGACAAAAATTCTCGACATTGCAATACCGGCTACAACTACGCTGCCAACAGATTGTTAATCAATATGCCGCCGAATACAAAGCAAACCACGTACACAACATCGGGGCATTGATTGCCGATATAGAGACTGGCGAAGTATTGGCATACGTAGGTAATATAACCAACGACACCAGCCGGATAGCGGCCTGGCAAGTAGACCTCATCGCCTCGGAAAGGAGTACAGGCAGTATCTTGAAACCCTTCTTATACGCCGGGATGTTGCACGACGGGCTCTTGTTGCCGGGAACACTCGTCCCCGATGTCCCGCTGAACATCAACGGATTCACCCCCCAGAACTTCAACAAGACTTTTTATGGTGCGGTGCCTGCACACACGGCCATAGAACGTTCGTTGAACGTACCGTTGGTCCGGATGTTATCCCAATACAATACCAGCCGGTTCCTCTCATTGCTAAAAAAAACGGGGATGACGACCTTGCCGTTTTCTGCCGATCACTATGGGGCTTCCCTGATTTTAGGAGGTGCGGAAGGATCGCTCTGGGACATCACCGGGATGTACGCATCGTTATCGCGAACATTAAACCATTTCAGGCCATACAACGGCCGTTACTGTCCGGCAGACATCCATCCGCTCAGGTTCACTCCTTCGCCCCCGCAAGAGCCCATCCGATCGATCAAAGACGAACGGTTGACGGATGATCCGTTGTATTCGGCCGCCTCCATCTGGCATACGTTCGAGGCCATGTCGGCACTCAGCCGTCCGGAGGAGGAGGCTGACTGGCAGCAATTCGAGTCTATGAAAAAAGTGGCTTGGAAAACCGGAACCAGCTACGGCAACCGGGACGCTTGGGCCGTAGGCGTAACCTCCCGATACGCCGTAGGGGTCTGGGTTGGAAACGCTACGGGCGAAGGGCGTCCTCAATTAACGGGCGTGGGATATGCAGCTCCGGTCTTGTTCGACCTGTTTTCGTTGCTTCCGGCATCGCCCTGGTTCGACGAACCGTTGGATGAATCGGTCGAGGCGATTATTTGCAAAAAAAGCGGATACCGGGCCTCGGAAGCATGCGAAGAGACCGATACCATACGGATTCCGGCATCGGGGCTGCAAACCAAGCTGTGCCCATTCCACCGGTTCATATACCTATCCCCTGACGAAAAGTTCCGGGTAAACAGCTCGTGCGAACGAATAGAACGGATGATCCAGAAATCGTGGTTCGTTTTGCCCCCGGCGCAAGAGTATTATTATAAAAACTACCATATAGATTACCGCCCCCTGCCTCCGATAAAACCGGGATGCGACGAAAACCAAAGCTCGCAGATTGCCATCATATACCCCGAATACAACGCAATTCTGGTCCTGCCAAAAGGATTCGGAGGAGAGAAAAACCCGGTTGTTTTCAAAGCGGCCCACTCCCGGGAAGATGCTACGCTGTACTGGCATCTGGACGACACCTACCTGGGAGAGACCTCCGGGAAACACGAAATGGCCTGCCGGCCCGATGTCGGGACACATCTGCTCACGGTGATCGACGAACAGGGCAACCAACGGAAAACTATTTTCAAAATCAAATAGAGGCAACTTCATCCGCTCCCTCCCCTCCTCCCAAAACGGTATCCTTCGTACCCCGATACCGAAGATCGGAGGGAACGGTCCCCACAAAAAGAAGGAGGAGACCCTCCCCAAAAAAGTACGGCCATCCCGGGTTATCCCGAAACAGCCGTACCTCTATCCTTTGTAGGATATTATATGGGATTCAGAATCGTTCCGTCGATATCAATCCAAACGTCTCGATCGACCGAGCCTTGTTCCAATTCCAATTCATAATAATCTTTTTTCCCTTTCTCTTGCCAGAATTCGGCATCGTCCACCCGCCAGTTGGCCCATTGCGACTGTGCCAAGGCATCTTTCACCGCTTGCGGCAACGAAAGCGGGCTGACATCGTAATGCGTAGAGACCCACTGCATCTGCATATCGAACACGAGTTCTTTTTTCACGCCGGCATCCAAGATGTCCAACTCATAACCAACCTTCTCTCTTTCAAAATCCAGGATAACGGCCTGCGGATAGTTTTCGGTCAAATAACTTTGAATGGCATCCGGTATGGTTGTCGGTAAATATTTGTCATTACTATCGGATGCATCCTGCTGGGTTTTGATCCACTCTCCGGTTTCTGAGAAATAGACATCTACTTCGCTCTTGCCCGACTCCAACTCTACGACATAGACCGTAGCCTGACCATTCCGAATCACTTTGTCAACATCTTCTATTTTCCAAGAGGCATATTCGGAAGCACCGATCCACTCCTTGGCAGATACCGGCAGCTGTGCGTAAGTAAGGTCTTCTTCTGTCAGGAGCAAATTCCCGGCCGAATCGAACCACGCCTCTTTCTCTACACCGTCTTGCACGAAATCGGCAACCTGATATACGTTTTTCTTTTCCCATTCTACCTGTTTGGCTCCGGGAAATTGTGAATTAAATGTCGCAATGATCTCCCCTGCGGGCGTGTAATGATCGTCATCGTCGCACGCCGCCCAAGCATAGGACAATCCTAAAAGAAATGCCAGTGATAATATTGTCTTTTTCATCTCTATTCTATTTTATTCATAAGTCATTTAATCATCGTATCCTTTAAAAACGCCATCGAGCGAATAAATCAGGTCTTCCCCATCCGAAATCTCTACTTCATAGTACCTTCTCTCTTTTTTAATCTGCATGATCTTCTTTCCGGGGAATTTGGTAGCTATGGATTTTCGTATCTTTTCCGGGACAATGGATGCGGGAACTTCCAGCTTGTCTCCGTCAATTTCTGTCCATTCTCCTTTTTTGTCAAAATCCAAATCGAATCCATTGGTCAAAATAACTTCGTAAGCCACAATACCAAAGAAATTCTTTTCTGCCTTGATATGAGCCACTTCAATGTTCGGGAAATGTTCATCCAAAAACTTTTGCGTACGTTCCGGTAATTGGGATCTTTCAATGGGAATTTCTATGTCTGCAAACAACGGCATTTGAACACAGAAAACCGATAACAATAGGGCAAAAATCAATCTTTTCATAAGTCAAATATTTATTTTGTTTTTACAAAGAAAAGAAGCAAATTGGGAATCTTTTGGGAAAAATAAACCTTTCCGCTATTTTTTTTCAAAAATAATCTCAAAATGGTGGTATTCTCGCTCAAAGAAATAATTCAACCGAAAGTCATAAACCTCTGTGATGGATTTTACTATGGCTAATCCCAGCCCCGTAGAATCTTTCTTGTTTTTATCACCCTGAAAAAACCGGCCCATCACCTCATGCAGGTTCAACGGTGCACTTCCCCGATTGGAGAAACGGATTTTTTTGTCGAAAATCGTAACGATTACCGAATAGCCGGTTTCGTTGTGAACCACGGCATTCTTCAACAGGTTCCGCACCAATACCGATGCCAAGGTCTCGCTCATGGAGAACCGACACTCCCCTTTCTCTTCCAACTCTATGGAGACCTCTTGTTGGTATATCTCCCGAAAGTCTTCGACCATCCGTTCCAACAACGGATTGAAATGAATCTCTTTCTCATCAAAATATTGACCGTTGTTGATACGGGAGTGCATCAACAGCGTTTTGTTGAGCTGTATAATATGGTTGAGTCGGCTGTGTATTTCGGCAATCTGATTTAACTGGGCCTCGGTAAACCCCTCTTGTTCAACTAACATTTCGAGTTTGGACATGGCAATGGCCAAAGGGGTTTGCAACTCGTGCGAAGCATTCTCGATAAACCGCTTTTGCATCTCATAGTTATATTCGTTACGCTCGGCCATTTTTTGTACCGTATCGTACAATTTCCGAAACTCTTTTACTTTGACATCTTGTTCCAACGGGTCGTTTTTCTTGCCCAACGTAAACCGATCCATCCAATCCAAAAGGCGGAATAAGGGTTTGAGGTTGCGGCGAAAAGTTAAATGGATAATGAGAAAAATGAAAATGATCATGGCCGTGTACAGATAAACGACATCCGTCAATATCTGTTCGGTCAAATCGTCTTTCTCCAATACAGAGGTAAGAATCCGCAATTGATAATATTTCCCGTCGGCCGTCCGAAAAACGGTTTTCAACATCCGGGCCGGCTCTTCTTCGTCTTCTATTTCGATGTATATGGTGGTATCCTTGTATTGCTCCTTCATCCGGTGTGCTGCGGCCGACGAAATCTCGTCTATGAAATGTTGGGTCAGAATACTTCCCGACGACGCACTCTCGATCCCTTCTGAAAGAACCTTGCGGATGATAATCTCCTTGTAATCTTCCAGACAATCGTCCGTCTCATCGTTTACTTCGTCTATGACGTGAAAATAAAATATGACACCCCATACCGGAAGAACCAACAAGAGTACCAGCAAAACCTGACGCAACGCATATACCTCTAACCTCATATCATTCGGCCATTAACATTTTATATCCGAACCCGTACACGGCTTTTATCTCGGGTTGTGCCCCGGCATCTTTCAGTTTCTTCCTCAGGTTCTTGACCTGGGAGTATATGAAATCGAAATTATCGGCCTGGTCGATGTTGTCGCCCCACACGAATTCGGCCAATGCCGTCTTCCCGATCAAACGTCCGGGGTTGGACATAAAATAGTACAACAGGTCGTACTCTTTCCGATTCAGGATAATCTCCCGGTCATCGACCAATACGGTCCGTTTATCCGGGTTTATCTTCAAGTTGCCTACCACGACTTGTACATCGCCGTTGTTCTGCTTGCGACGTATGACCGATTTGACCCGGGCATTGAGTTCGGCCAGGTGAAACGGTTTTGCCAAATAATCGTCTGCGCCCAGATTCAACCCCAACACCTTGTCGTCGATGGAATCTTTTGCCGAAATGATTATAACACTGTCGGTCTTACGCAGCTCTTTTATCTCCCGCAGCAGGTCCAATCCGCTTCCACCCGGCAACATGATATCCAGCAGGATACAATCATAATCGTAATCGTTTATTTTTAACAATCCTTCCCGATAATTGGAGGCACATTCTACCACAAAGCGCTCTTTTACCAACGACTCCCGCATGGTTTCACGCAATCCCTCCTGATCTTCTACGATTAATATTTTCATTTTATGGCATATTGACCTACAAATTTAC
>CASGEW010000052.1 GCA_949300615.1 uncultured Bacteroidales bacterium | reverse complement strand
ACAGTTCATACTGGTTTATATTGTATTTTGTCAGATTTCTGCTATTCCGGTAGTGTTTTATCTGTTTTGGGGTGTCTATGCTTTTTCGGTGTGCTGTTTCTTGGAAGTGCGCCGTTTCAGGAATATGGGGAGAAAAATCGGAAGGTTTTTTGTTTTTCCTACGTTGGCATTAGGGGCGGCTGTTTTTGTTTTTTCTTTATGTAGTTTGTTGGCCGACAATATGATTGAATGGATATTGTTCAGAGATTATCCCTTGGGGTTTGGTACTCCTTTTGTGGCTTTTGGATTCGCTTTTTTCCTTTTTACGTTGGTAACACATCTGTATTATATTTTTGCATATCAGTCATATAAGGTGCGCTATTTTGTTTTGAGTATGCTCCCTTATTTGTCTATATTTATTTTAGGAGTTCGCTTTGCCTCAGGAAGAGAGTCGTATTATTTTTTGGTTACATTATTTTCCTGGTTGGCGACGATGGCTGTTGCCTTTTTTATAAAGAACCGTTACGGATAGATTCTTATGAAATCAGGATATTGTGCTTAATTGAAAAGTTTTTGGTTCCGCTTTTTTCAAAAAGCGGAGAAAAAAGTGCTATCAAATAAAAAAGCTCCTGACCCGTAAAGGCAGGAGCTTTTTATATTCTCAAAAAAGACGATTAGTCAACGTTCAAGGTAACGCGTTTGAAAGCGGTAGCCGTAAGGTCTTTGTTGATAGATTTGAGGTATTGTTGAATACTCATCTTGGCATCTTTGATAAATGCCTGTTCTAACAACGTTGCTTCCTGGTAGAATTTGTTCAGGCGGCCTTGTGCGATTTTGTCGAGCATTTCTTCTTTTTTGCCTTCTTCGCGGGCCTTGTCCTTGGCGATTTCAAATTCTTTGGCAACTACGTCTGCCGGGATTTCTTCGCGGGTTACAGCCAACGGAGCCATAGCAGCTACCTGCATAGCTACGTCTTTGGCAACTTGGGTATCTACGGTTTCCTGGTTGAAGCCGACGATGGTAGCCAGTTTGTTACCCGGGTGGATGTAAGCGATGGTGCTGGGTGCGGAGATGTATTCGTAGTATCCGGCTTCCATCTTTTCTCCGGTGATACCGATTCTATCGACGATGAGTTGTTCAACGGTGCTGTCGCCTATTTTCATGGCTTTGAGTTCGTCCATATTTGCCGGTTTGTTGGCGATAGCGGCGTCGAGGATAGATTTGGTCAGGGCGATGAAATCGGCGTTTTTGGCTACGAAGTCTGTTTCGCATTTGAGTGCGAAGATGGCGGCGAAGTTGCCGTTTGCAGCGGCTAAAACGCAACCTTCTGAGGCTTCGCGGTCAACGCGTTTGGCGGCTACGGCCTGTCCTTTTTTGCGGATTATTTCTACTGCGGCTTCGAAGTCGTTGTTGGCTTCTGCAAGCGCGTTTTTACAGTCCATCATACCGGCTCCTGTCATTTTGCGGAGCTTGGTAATATCTGCCATTGAAACTGCCATATTCTTTTTTCCTTTTTATTAGTGGTTTGGTAAGAGATGAAAAGTGGGCCGTTGGCTCACTTTTCATCGGTTATTTTTACTCTTCGCTGGTTTTGAACTTGTCGGCGATGTTGGCGTTCAATGCTTCGTCGTCGCCTTTCTGGGTTCTTTCTTTTTTGACAGCGCGGGTTTTTCTTTCTTTCTTTTCTGCCGGAGCTTCTTCTTCGTCGGAAGTGGCATCGATTTTTTCTGCTTTTCTTTCTTCCAAGCCTTCGACGATGGCGCCGCATACGGCATCCAGAATTACTTCGATGGATTTGGTTGCGTCGTCATTGGCCGGGATTACGTAGTCGATGTTGGTCGGATCGGAGTTCGTATCGACCATGGCGAATACGGGGATACCCAGACGGTTGGCTTCGCGTACGGCGATGTGTTCTTTCATTACGTCCACTACGAACAGGGCTGACGGCAGACGGGTCAGGTCGGCGATGCTACCCAGTGTCTTTTCCAGTTTGGCGCGTTGACGGGTGATTTGCAGTTTTTCTCTTTTGGAGAGGTTGTCAAATGTGCCGTCTTTGGTCATTTTGTCGATGGTGGTCATCTTTTTCACCGCTTTGCGGATGGTGGGGAAGTTGGTCAACATCCCGCCGGGCCAACGTTCGATAACGTAGGGCATATTGATGGCGGCTGCTTTTTCTGCAACTACCTCTTTGGCTTGTTTCTTGGTGGCAACGAAGAGCACTCTTTTGCCTGATTTCGCAATCTGTTTGAGAGCGGCTGCTGCGTCGTCTATTTTTGCAACTGTTTTGTAAAGGTCAATGATATGAATACCATTGCGCTCCATGAAGATGTAAGGAGCCATAGCGGGGTTCCACTTTCTTTTCAGGTGTCCGAAGTGTACGCCTGCTTCTAATAACTGTTCAAAATTTGTTCTTGACATTTGTTTGTTTTTAAATCGTTTACATTCTACTGATACAATCGCAGGGTAGTCAGTCCTGGTGTCTGAATCCTTGCAATTTGGATACTAAACGCTTTATCGCCTGCGACGATGATGCCCCAAATGATATTAACGTTTGCTGAACTGGAATCTCTTTCTTGCTTTGGGCCGTCCCGGTTTCTTGCGTTCAACAACGCGCGGGTCGCGGGTCATGAATCCTTCGGCTTTGAGCGCGGGTTTGTCTTCCGGATTGATCTTTACCAATGCGCGGGCAATGGCCAAGCGAAGGGCTTCGGCTTGTCCTTTCATTCCTCCGCCGTTCAAATTTACCTTGATGTCGTATTTTTCGGCAACGCCAAGTGTGGTCAGCGGTTGTTTTACGACAAATTGAAGAATACTTGACGGGAAGTATGAGGCAAGGTCTCGTTTGTTTATGGTGATGTTTCCAGTTCCTTCGTTAACGAATACGCGGGCTACCGCTGCTTTTCGTCTTCCTAATGCATTAACTACTTCCATACTTCTTATTTAAGAGCGTTTATATCTATTGTTTTGGGTTGTTGTGCTGCGTGCGGATGTTCGCTTCCGGCATATACATAGAGGTTGCGCAACAGTTTGGCTCCCAATTTGTTCTTGGGCAACATCCCTTTTATGACTTTGGTAAACAGTTTGGTTTCTCCTTTTTTCATGTAGGTGGCCGGTGTTCCTAATCTTTGCCCGCCGGGATATCCGGTGAAGGTGATGTAAACACGGTCGTTCCATTTGTTACCGGTTAATTTTACTTTGTCTGCGTTGATGATGATCACGTTGTCGCCGCAATCTACGTGCGGGGTGTAGCTGGGTTTGTATTTGCCGCGTAAGAGTTTGGCAACTTTTGAGCCCAAACGTCCCAATACCTGATCGGTTGCATCTACTACAACCCATTCTTTTTTTACAGTTGCTTTGTTTGCAGAAATGGTCTTATAACTTAAAGTATCCACTGCTTGAAATTTTAATAGTTAATTACTAAATAAATAGACATAGCTTCGGCGATTTCGGACACTGAAATCGTTCGATACCATGCAGGTTTTGTTTAAACTTTGATAATAATCGGCTTGCAAAGGTATTGCTTTTCTTTGAAATACAAAACTTTTGCAGGGAAAAAACTTGCTGAAAAATAAAAAATCGGAATATGCCTCGAAAGTACATATCCCGATTTTTTATATGAGCCGGTTTGTTGGGTTATTGGTAAGTTTGGTCGCTGAATCCTCCCAGTTTGTTCGGGGTATCGTCGTCGGAACCCGGATAGCTCAGGGTGGTACTCTGTTCTACTCCCTCAAAGTCGTCGTATCCGATGACGATGTTGGAGACGTTGGTGAGGTTGTCGGGTATTTGGAAGGCTACGATGCCCGAGTATCGGCGGGTACCGGTGTCGCCGTTGGCATCGTGTACGAATTGCAGGTACCAGTTGCCGTTTTCAGGATTGATGGCCGGGCCGTCGATCTGGTTGACGATCAGGTTGATGTAGTGTATGCTGCCGGGGCTTGCCTGGTAGTCGAACGTGATGTTGATGAAGTCGTCGCCTATCCACGCCTCGTCGATCTCTATGGGTGCCGTCCCTCGTAAGGGGCTGGTAGAGACGGTGTCGGCAGTGAGGGTGTAGATCGGTTTGGTAAGGATGTTGCGGATGTCGATGAGTTGGATGTTTTTGGTGTATCCCTCTTTGTTACTGCCCAGGTCGTAGTAGGTGGCGTATGCCCGGCAGCCGGTGTTGAGCGGATAACCGATCAGAAACGAGTTGATCCACGAAGGATAGAGGGTGTTCTGGTTATCGAGTGTCAGGTAGAATGTCTGCTCACTCCCGATGGGGAACCAGCTCGGGGCATTTTCGGGTTCGGGTACGTTTACCGTGGTTACGGCTCCGTAAAGGGTGGACTGCTTGTCGTCATCGTCGTCGTCGCATGAAATCATCAAAAAGGATGAAAAGAGGGCGGCCAGCGCGAATAGGGATAGATACTTTTTCATCATGGTTTCTTTTTTATTTGTAGTTTACACCTGTTTTTATGCAGTTTATGTTACTGCATTTTACTGGTATAAACAGCTTTTTCTATAAAAAGGTTTATGAAAAAGTAAGATTTGTTGTGCTTTCTTTAAAAAAAGATAATGTGTTCGGTTGGTCTATTCGGTTTTCGAGGTGTCTCCCTGCAAGGTTTTGATGATTTTGGCGGCTGCCCTTTCTGCTGCTCCGGGAGCGCCCAACCGGCGTTGTACGGTGTCGTATCCTTCGAGCATCTTGTTGCGGGCAGAGGGGTTGTTCAGCAGGAGGTCCAGTTCGCGTGCCATGTTGGCAGCCGAGAAGAGGTGCGCTACGAGCTCTTTGACAACCTCTTGATTGGCTATCAGGTTGACGAGTGATATGTAGGGGACGCTGAGTATGCGTTTGAAGAGTTCGTAGGTGAAACGTCCTCCGCCGATTTGGTAGCATACTACTTGCGGTGTTTTCAAGAGGGCGGTTTCGAGTGTGGCCGTTCCCGAGGTAACCAAGGCGGCCTGTGCTTGTTGCAGTAAACGGTAGGTCTGTCCGAATACGACCGATACGCCGGTGTTGCGGATAATCGGGGTATAGAACGATTCGTCTATCCCGGGGGCTCCGGCCACGACGGCCTGGTACGCGGGAAATTGTGCGGCGGCTTTGATCATCTCCGGCAGATTGGCTTTGATTTCCTGTCGTCGGCTGCCTGCCAATAGGGCGATGATGGGTTTGTCGTTCAACCGGTTTTGGTGGATGAAAGCGTCGAAACTCTCTTCTGCGTAGGGACGTACCGAGAGCTCATCTACGGTAGGGTTGCCTACATAGGTTACCGGGTAGTGATGCTTTTGGTAAAATTCTACTTCAAAAGGCAGGATGCAGAGCATCTGGTCGATGTATTTTTTGATGGATTTGATCCGATACTCTTTCCAGGCCCATATCTTGGGCGAGATGTAGTAATATACGGGGATGTCGAGGGTGGTTTTGACAAATTTGGCTATTTTCAGGTTGAATCCCGGATAATCGATCAGAATGAGCGCATCGGGACGGTATGCTGTAATGTCGGCTTTGCAGCGGCGCAGGTTGTTGAGCACTTTGTCAATATTGGCAATGACCGAGACGAAGCCCATGAAGGCCATCTCGCGGTAGTGTTTTACTAAGGTGCCCCCCTCGGCCTGCATCAAATCGCCGCCGAAAAAACGGAAGTCGGCTTTTGGGTCTTGTTTTTTGATGGCGCGCATGAGGTTCGATGCGTGCAGGTCTCCGGAGGCCTCTCCGGCGATTAAATAGTATTTCATACGCTTCTTTTATGGATAAGCGAAGGTACGGGTTTTATTCTGCAAAAAAAAATATCTTGTTAAATATGTGGTAGATGGTTTGTTTTTGTGAAAAAATGCCTTATCTTTAAAAGTTGTTTCCCTGTATATGAGCGTATGAATGTAGATGCAGATTTGTTTAAGATTAATCACCGCCGGATAAAACCCAGTCGCGGGCGGAAACTGATTGCTGAACCGTTGCTGTCGGAGCGTGTTTTTCAACGCTCGGTGGTTTTGATGGTGGAGCATGCCCTTTCTGGTAGTATGGGTTTGGTGTTGAATAAACCGCTGGGGTTTGATTTGCGGCATATCGTGCCCTCTTTGGGAGAAATGGCTGAGACTGTCCCTGTATTCAACGGGGGGCCGGTAGGAAATGATCGCCTTTTTTATGTCCATCGGTTGGGCCATGTGATTATGAACGCGGTTGATTTGGGAAATGGCTTGTATATCGATGGCGATTTTGAATCGGTACTGGCGTACCTGAAAAGTGGAAACCCGATCAATGAAAACATTCGTTTCTTCTTGGGCTATTCCGGTTGGGATAGCGGCCAGTTGGACGCTGAAATAGAGGAGGGTGTCTGGGTGGTTTCGCCGCATAAAGAGGTCGAATTGGACGCTTGTATCGCTGGCGAGTCGTATTGGAAAAGTGCTGTCCGGGAAATGGGGCCGAGCTATAAACTCTGGTTGAGTTATCCCAAAACTCCGTGGTTGAATTGATATTTTATTTACATACTATAATATAGTAGCAAGTTGCTCTCTGTTTTTGTGAGTAGAGAAAAACAGAAAAAGCCGGAATCGTTCCGGCTTTTTCTGTTTTCTGGATGGAAAACAATTATTTCTTTTTGTTTTGCATGTGCTTTTGATAACGGCTCATAAACTTGTCCACACGTCCTGCCGTATCGACCAATTTTTGTTTACCGGTGTAGAACGGGTGTGATGAGCTGGTAATTTCCAGTTTTACCAACGGATAGGTAACTCCGTCTATTTCGATCGTTTCTTTTGCATTAATGGTAGAACGAGAGATAAAGATTTCTTCGTTCGACATGTCTTTGAAAACTACGGGACGGTAATTTTCCGGATGGATTCCTTTTTTCATCGCTATATATCTTTTAATTGTTATTCATTTCTAACGCGTTGGTGGCGCGTATCTTTCTTTGTAATGGCGTGCAAATTTAGTGATAAGTTTTTATATACAAAACTTTTATTGCAGTTTAATCGAAAAAAATAAAGAAAGGCTCTCTGTGGAGGATGTGTTGGCGGTGGCTGAATGGGGAGCGTTTCCTTTGTCCGGTGGATGTTGACGGGTTGTGCAAAGAATTTTATCGTGCCTGAGAGAGAGGAACTTCCCATATTTTTTCTCCGTTGAGCAGGATCTTTTGGATGTATTGGTTGGGCGTGATGTGTAAATCGCCTGAATCTACGAAGGTGATACCTGGCCTCTCTTTCGGCTGTATGGGGCGGATTTGAAGCGTGTCGCCTTGCAAACGAAGCTCGGGGGAGCATGGGCATCCTTGGTAAAGGTGGTATATCCGGATGGAATCGTTGGGGAAGATGTAGGCCGAGATGTCGATTTGCTCGGGACGTAACCTCTCGTTTTCGATGCTTAGAATCGAAACGGGTAGGGTTACCCGGGCAACGGTGGAGCATTGTATCTCTATCTCCTGCCTGTTTTGTTTGACAACAACGGTATAGGCTGCCAACAAACACAAGGATAGCCAAACGAACAGGGTACTTTTTTTTATTTTAATCGTTTTCATTGTATGGGAAAGGGTTGGGTTAGTAGATCTCTTTTTCTTGTAGGGCGAAGTATGCGGCAACCAGGACGGTCAGGCAAAAGCATACTGCCAATAGTAAGGGTTCGGTAGTGGAACTTTCGGCGGCGCGGCAGACGATGGGTGTCGAATTTTCAAATTGAATGTGCTCCGTGTTTATGGAGGTGCTTGCAATCTGTATCGTTTCTTTTGTACTGCCGACTGGGATTAGAAAAGCAATGACAAGTATGCCGATGCTGAATGTCTGCAATAGGCGGTTGTCTTTCTTCCCTGATTGGAGGGCAATGATGATGGTCGGGATAAAAAGGAACAGTAGGTAGGGGGTACCCGTTAATGAATTGATTTGTTCCCCAAACCAGCAGATCGGGTTGAGTGTGTAAACGGTGGAGAGCAGGGAGTGCCGCCAAGTGTCCGGATCGGTGGGTTGCGGTATTTGCAGCAGGTTGGCGAACAGGAGGTTGTATGTTGTATTCAGCAGGATAAATAACGCGATATATGCCGTCAATGCGATGAGTTGCGACAACAGGATAGCCGAAGATTTTTCAAATGTGGTAGCCGGGAGCAGGGTGTATTCGCGAGAAGAGTTTCTCATGTAGTGTACTAATACCAGAAAATAGAGGGCGACGTTGAGGAATAGTCCTAACTGGAATATGAACTGTTGTATGTGGTTTGCCGGAAGGTTGATCAAGACCAGCCCGACGAAAGCTACGTGGAAGCAAAGGTAAGATACGAGATGGCGCTGTTGCGTTGCCCAGAGGTTGCGCAACAGCCATCCGATTCTTTGTATGCTGAATGTATTCATCTTGTTTGTTGTTTGAAGAGGTGATGGAATGGGTTTATTGTATCTGCGACTTCTTTGTATTAGGTTGCCGGGCCTTTTTGTCGGGATAAAAATTGGGCGTATTGGGTTGCTATTTCGGTTATATCGATCCCTAACAGTTGCATCTCCTTGAACATGGAGGGTAGGATTTCGTCGATAAACTGTTGTTTTTTGAGTTGGTGTATTTGTGTCAGGGCATTGTCGGCGATGAAATAGCCGATACCTCGCTTGTTGTAGATGATGCCGCTGTTTTGCAACCGTTCGTATGCCCGCATGACGGTGTTGGGGTTTACTTCGAGCTGTACGGCCAGTTCGCGCACCGAGGGGATGCGACATCCGGGGGAGAAAATCCCTTGCAGGGCTTGCGTGCAGATGTAGTCGGCTATCTGTATGAAGATGGGTTGTGTGTTGTTGAAGTCCATATTCGCAAACTTAGTCTATTTGTTTGTTTTTTAGCTTGTAGAATAATCTCCCGACAATACCCGCAAGAAGCAGACCGTAAAGCCAGGGCGATAGGAGTATGGCTTGCCAGGGTGTCGGATCGATTCCTTTGTACAGGAGCTTGATGAAGAAGCCGAAGATGACGGCAGAGAAGCTGTAAAACAGGATAAATAGGGATATCATCCAGCCGTGTTTCCGGGTTATGACGGTACAAAGGAGGGAAGAAAGGATGCAGAACGAAAGCAACAGGAGGAACATGACCGGTGCTGAGACGGCGGAATGAGAGGTGCCCATAAGCAACGGAAAGGGATTGAACAGGTACATTCCCCCGATGCGAAGACAATAGTCCGTTGTGATACCTGTTGGAGTAAACCACGTTGCGTGGAAGATGCCTCCCAAAAGGGTATTGGCTGAAAATAACAGGATGAAACCGATGTAACAGCTGGCTACGCTGATGAGGAAATAAACGACAAGTAGCATCAACATGGCACATAGCCGTTCGCTGGTATTTGCCGGTAGGGTGAAGAGGTTGGTCCCGTTCTGGTAAATGGCAATCCGTATTAGCTCTAAGCCGGTGCCTTGTATGATGACGATGGTGGAGATAAGGGCCAGAATCTGGGATCGTATGAGATTGTCCATGGGAGAGATGAGCATGAAACTGCCTGTCATAAACAGGGCAAGAATGAGTAACAGAATGAACCGGGAGGGGGAGGAACCTTGTATGCAGCGGTATAAATGAAAGGTACGGGTGAGGCTGAATGGCGTTTCCATAGGGAGATGTGTTTATTGTTGACGATTCTTTAAGATGGATGCTATTGGTGTTTGCCGGCAGATAATGGCATTGAACAGCAATTCGAGATCGACGGGAGTCTCTTCGCCGGTTGTGTTCTCTGTGATGCCGATCGTTCCTGCCAGGGAGGACTGGCTGTACAGGGGTGTCTCTTGCGGCGATATTTTCCGGAAAGAGAGCTTTCGGGTGATGTCGGCCAGGGTGGCGTTCAGGATGATTTGTTGTTTGTCGAGTATGAGGACGGCATCTATTAAACTCTCCAAATCGCGCACCTGGTGGGTGGATATGATAACGGTCCTCTCTTCTTGCATGAGCGATGCCAGTAGTTGGCGGAATACGCTTTTGGAGGGGATGTCCAATCCGTTGGTGGGTTCGTCCAGCAGGAGAATGGGGGTGTTTACTCCGAAGGCCAGCGCGATGGCTGCTTTTTTGCGTTGCCCGAGCGAGAGCGATTTGAGTTCGTCTTCGGGTGATATGCCAAATGCTTGCAGGGTACGGTTACATAGTTCCGGATCGAACGTATCGTAAAACGGGGCGTACATCTGTATATATGTCTTGACCTTGACTGTCGGCAAAAAGGGCTCTTCGGGCAGGAAATAAAAGGAACGCAGGAACGAAAGTGTCCTTTTTCGCGACTCCTGTCCGTTTACCAGACACGCTCCGCTGTCGGGGAAAAGCAGCCCGCTGATCAATTTAAGCAGGGTGGTCTTCCCTTCGCCGTTTTTTCCTAACAACCCGTAAATGTATCCCGGTTGGATGGTTGTACTTATCTGTTTGAGTACGCACTTTTTTTTGAATGAGCGTGTGATGTTTTCTATCTGTATCATTTTTTTAGTGTGTTAGTGAAATAGTACACCGCAAATGTATGACATTTTTTTTATTCTGCAACTGTTTTTTCTTTTTTTTTGGAGGGGATAAAATGAGAAATATATGTTATGGGTTCTTTCCCAGTTAGATGGGCTTTTGGATTTTACGGTTTGAAAGGGGGTGTCAGGGTGTGCTAAATGTAAAATAACGGTGTATCCGGTTATTTTTTGGGGAAGAGATAATCGGGTTACGGGTTGAAATTTTTACCTTTGTAGAAATTTTTATCTTCTATCAAATGAACGACATATCTTCTTTGAACAAAGCCGCCGATAACATTCGTATATTATCGGCATCGATGGTTGAGAAAGCCAAATCAGGACATCCGGGCGGAGCCATGGGCGGCGCGGATTTTATAAACACGTTGTTTGCGGAGTATCTGGTGTACGATCCGCAAGATCCGTTGTGGATAAATCGTGACCGTTTCTTCCTGGATCCGGGTCATATGTCGCCGATGCTTTATTCGGTGTTGGCTTTGGCGGGAAGGTTTTCGTTGGAAGAGTTGAAAAGTTTCCGCCAGTGGGGCAGTGTAACGCCCGGACATCCGGAAGTGAACCAGGCAAGGGGTATTGAAAATACCTCTGGCCCTTTGGGGCAGGGACACGCTATGGGAGCGGGGGCTGCCATAGCCGAACGTTTCTTGTGCGCCCGTTTTGGCGAATGGATGAGCCATAAAACGTATGCTTTTATTTCGGACGGAGGTATTCAGGAGGAGATTTCGCAAGGAGTAGGCCGTATTGCCGGATATCTGGGATTGCACAACTTTATCATGTTTTTTGACAGTAACGATGTGCAGTTATCTACCGATACGGATGCCGTTACCTCGGAAGATACGGCTAAGAAATATGAGTCGTGGGGCTGGCGTGTGATGACCATAGACGGCAACGATGTGACTCAGATTCGGAAAGCGCTGGATGCGGCGATTGAAGAAAAGGAACGTCCTACGTTGATTATCGGTAAAACGGTTATGGGGAAAGGGTGCCTTACGCCCGACAACCGTTCGTTCGAGGGGATGTGTTCTACCCATGGGCAGCCGTTGAGTGCGGCCGGTGTTTCGGTAGAAAATACCATTAAAAACCTGGGAGGTAATCCGGAAGACCCGTTTGTGATTTTTGAGGAGTCGAAAAAAGTATATGCCGACCGTGCCGAAGCGTTGAAAAAGATTGTGGCGGAAAAACGGGCGGAGCAGGCTCGTTGGGAAAAAGAGAATCCGGAACAGGCGCAGCTGCTGAAAAAATATTTCTCCGGCGAGGCTCCTGATGTGGATTATGCATCGATCTCGATAAAAGCTGATCAGGCTACTCGTGCAGCATCTTCTACCGTATTGGGTGTTTTTGCCAAAGAGGTGGGCAATATGATTGTCTCTTCTGCCGATTTGGCCAACTCGGACAAGACGGATGGTTTTTTGAAAGGCGGAAGTAGGGCGTTTGCCAAAGATGATTTCGGTGGCGGATTTTTACATGCGGGAGTATCGGAGCTGACCATGGCGGCCATTATGAACGGTATGGCTTTGCACGGAGGGGTAACGGTTGCTTGCGGGACGTTCTTCGTATTCTCCGATTATATAAAGCCGGCAGCGCGTCTGGCAGCCTTGATGCAGCTTCCGGTGAAATATGTATGGACGCACGATGCTTTCCGTGTAGGAGAGGATGGCCCTACGCACCAGCCAATTGAACAAGAGGCTCAGATACGTCTGCTTGAACAGGTGAAGAATCATGCGGGTAAAAACAGTATGTTGGTACTTCGTCCTGCGGATAGTGCAGAAACTGTTGTTGCCTGGAAAATGGCGATGGAAAATAGAGATACTCCTACTGCGTTGATTCTTTCTCGTCAGAATATAAAAGATTTGCCTTCGGTATCGGGTAATCGTTATCAGGATGCGTTGCAGGCTCAGCGGGGTGCATACGTGGTGATGAAAGATGATGAGCCCGATGTGATTTTGGTGGCCAATGGATCGGAGGTCTCTACGTTGGTGGCGGCAGCTCCGTTGCTGAAAGAGGCGGATATTCGGGTACAGATAGTGTCGGCTCCTTCCGAAGGGTTGTTTTTCAATCAACCGGAAAATTATCGGGAGCAGGTGATTCCTTCGGATAAGCCGGTGTTCGGCTTGACGGCCGGGTTGCCTTCGACGCTGTATCGTTTAGTAGGACATAACGGGGTAGTATTTGGGTTAGACCATTTCGGGTATTCGGCTCCTTATCAGGTGTTGGATGAAAAATTCGGGTTTACGGCCGAGAATGTTTGTGCCCAAGTAAAGGCGTTATTGAAAAAATAACATTATATAATATAGTCGAAAAAGGAAGGCGTTGTTTATCGTCTTCCTTTTTTTGTTGTGCGCACAAGATAAAATTTTTTTTGAGGCTGTATGGGATACTATGCCTCACAAAAAAAAGTTTTTGGTTCCGCTTTTTTCAAAAAGCGGAGAAATGGGTTGCTGATCTTTTGTTGTGTGCACAAGGTAAAATTTTTTGAGGTTGTACGGGATACTACGCCTCACAAAAAAAGTTTTTGGTTCCGCTTTTTTCAAAAAGCGGAGAAATGGGTTGCTAATCTTTTGTTGTGTGCACAAGGATAAAATTTTTTGAGGTTGTACCGGATACTACGTTTTACAAAAAAAGTTTTTGGTTCTGCTTTTTTTCAAAAAGCGGAGAAAAAGAAATCGGGAATAAAAAAAGGAATCGCTGTTAATCAGCGATTCCCGTAGGTATGATGAGATGAGGGTAAATAGAGACTACTCTGTAAGCCCTTGGTTATAGAGCATCGTCTTCATCTGCATAGATGGTAATTTCTTCCAATATGGTATCTTGTAAAGATAAGATGTTTTCGCCCATGCTGGCTATTTGTTGTTCCGGATATATCGTTATGGCTTTGTAAATGGGTTCAAATCCGACGTATGAGATACACACAACGTAATTTCCGGCAGGGACATCAGAAATGAAGAAGGCTCCGTCTTTCCCGCTTAATACCAATTTTTTCATGATTCTGCTTTGTCCGTCCAAAAGTTGTATGGTGGCTTCGGCAAGAACTTCGCCGTCAGAGTTTTTTACGATTCCGTTAACGGTAGCTTCTGATTTTAATGTCTGAGCAGACAGATTTATGCTTAAACATGGAAGCATAAATAAAATGGAGAGAATAATTGATTTAATCATAGCTGTTTGTTTTAAAAATTAGACAATATATTTGTTTTGCTTTTGTACTTCTTTGACTTCTGCGGGGTGATTTGGTTTAACGGTAGAATATTAATTTAACATAAATAAATAATGAAAGATTGTTGCTTTTAAACAATGTGAGGCTAAAACGGCTTAGTTTCAGCATTTGTGTGTATATTTGCAGGTAAAATCCGTAAACAAACGATAACATTTTATGAAAGAAATTATCCGGGTATTAAGGCGGTTTGTCCCTCCGTATAAGAGATTTCTTATATTGAGCATTTTTTTTAATATGCTTTCGGCCGTCTTTACACTGGTGTCGTTCAGTGCCATCGGTCCGATTCTGAAAATGCTGTTTAAGGTGCAGGAGGATACGGTGTTCGATTATGTGGATGTCAGTATGGATAGTATCCAGTCGGTAAAAGAGGCTATATTGAATAATGTCAATTACTATCTTTCGCAACAGATTCAGCAGTCGGGTACGGAATATGTTCTTTTTCTGGTAGGGATGTATCTGATTGTAATGACTTTGTTTAAAACAGCCAGCGCATACCTCGGTTCTTATTTTATGATTCCTATCCGTACAGGCGTGGTGCGGGATATTCGGAATTCGTTGTTTAAAAAGGTGCTCTCTTTGCCGATCGGCTTTTTTACCAGCGAACGGAAAGGGGATGTGATGGCGCGTATGACCGGAGATGTAGCCGAGATGGAAAACTCCATTATGGCTTCGCTGGATATGCTGTTTAAAAATCCCATATTGATATTCTTTTATCTGGCGGCCATGCTTGTAATCAGTTGGCAGTTGACGGTTTTTGTACTTATCCTGTTGCCATTGAGCGGTTATGTCATGGGTACGGTGGGGAAAAAACTGAAAAGAACTTCGGCGGTGGGCCAGAACCAGTGGGGCGAGTTGATGGCGCAGATTGAAGAGACGTTGGGTGGCTTGCGCATCATCAAGGCTTTTTGTGCAGAACATAAGATTTTTGCCCGCTTTTTTAAATCGAACGAAGCCTTTAAGCGTACGGTAAATCGCATCAGCAGCCGTCAGGCGTTGGCTCACCCAATGAGCGAGTTTTTGGGAACCATCACGATCGTGATTGTTTTGTGGTACGGGGGATCGCTGATTCTGAGCGGCGACAGCAGTATAGATGCCTCGCTGTTTATTGTTTATCTGACGATTTTTTACAGTATTATCAATCCGGTAAAAGAGTTCTCAAAGGCGGGATATGCCGTGCAACGGGGATTGGCTTCGATAGACCGTATCGATAAGATACTGACGGCGCAAAATCCGATTACCAGTCCGGCAGAACCGAAACAGGTAGAGACGTTGACCGATCGGATAGAGTACCGGAACGTGTCGTTCAAGTATCATACCGACTGGGTTATTAAAGATGTAAATTTGACTATCCGAAAGGGTGAGACCGTGGCGCTGGTGGGACAATCCGGGTCTGGAAAATCTACCTTGGCAGACCTTTTGCCCCGTTTCTATGACGTGGTAAAG
>CASGEW010000051.1 GCA_949300615.1 uncultured Bacteroidales bacterium | reverse complement strand
AAATTCAGCATCCACCCCTGTCTCCCTTGTGTAAAGGGAGATGTCACGGCGTAAGACGTGACAGAGGGATTGGCAGGCTGAGCCTGCACCCAATTCGCGCACGGAGTTACGGTAAAAACTAACTGTACCCGCCCGCTAGGCGGCTTTAATATTGGCCGAGGTATTGTATCGAAAAAGACTGGATACTGCGCTGTTTTCTGCGCTGTATCGTTTTTCTCCAATCGTGCAAAACAGCAGTTCAAAACTTTTAAACATAAAAAATAACTTTATCGACAGGCTGAAATACCGTCCCCTTTCGGAGACGGTATTTTTTCTTGCACTGTTGAATTTAAAACGCTCTTACGCCTGTTCGCTCTCCGCCTCGGGCTTTTTCTTCCTGTGAATTATAAAGCGGTTGGCGGGATATGTCCAGACTGTGGCCACTGTGGCAACTATGGGCTTTGCGAGAATTTCTCCCGCCGAACGCCAGCCCTGCTCGATAAATAAATTGAGCACGCGAAGTTACAACCATTTTGCTTATATTGGCTTATTTGCCGGCAGAAAAAAAACACAGCATAAGTATGTAGCTGTGTTTTATCCATCTAAAAACAATCTATCTACTCCAACAAAGCTTTTCTTCGCCCAATCTCCGCACCGAGATTATTAAACCATGTAGCATAGACCTCTGCATCCTCTACCATATTGTTTTTAGTACTTGTATTTTTAATACCCCATGATCCTGTTGAAGAGGTTACACTGCCTTCGTATATAGTCATTTTCACTTCCGTCAAATGATCATTCAATTGTTGGATAAAAAATGTCAATTGTGCCGTTGACGCTTCTTTCGCCGTCCCGACCAGAGCCATTTGCCATCCGGCATTTTTATTATCTATTTGTTTATTTGCATTTATCAATCCTGTCGATTTATCCGTGTTAGTAATCAAAAATCCTTCTGACTGAATCAACGACAAAGCAGAACTAAACACCAAATCATAATTCTCTTCATACTGTTTTGTAGTCATTATTTTTATTTCGGTAGGAGTTAATGTTTTATGAGAAATACAAGATGTTAACAATATTGTTATAACTAAAAATAAAGATTTTGTTCTCATTTTCAAAAAAATTAAAAAGCAGTTGATATTACTGAATAATCTATCACGACATCTTCTTCATTAAAAATAATGATCAAATCAAATGATTGATTTGTAGTACTGGATGATGCTTTCTGTCCAAAAACAAAAAAGGTTTCTCCCTCCTTACGAGCTACACTCATTTTGTTATAACTCCACACTTCATTGTCAGACCTGTTTTTGGTTATAATGTTGGGAGAACCAAATATTTTTAGTATTTCTTCTTGTGTTGTTGTCCCTTTTTCTATTTTTGATTTCACAACGCCCATCGTTAAATTACTTTTCTGCACGTTCTCCTCCCCCGCCCCATATTGATAACTTTTACACGAAAAAGTGAAACCAATCAACAACATTCCTGTTATTATCCATTTCCATTTCATAATGATATTATTCTTTGCTTTTAGCTCCCTACAAAGCAATTAATCAAACATAAAAAAGCGTGGGAACTATTGAATATCACTACTGTGAGGCTCTCTACTGCCTTGTACAAGTAATAAACAATAGCCCACGCCAATGAAATATTTTCCACATTAATATAGATATATAACACGGACGTGAGCGTTTTGTCCATTATCCTTGTACATTGTAAAAGTGTAGAGATTTTCACAGTAGGATAATATCTTAAACGCTTCTATTTTCTAATAAATTTATACAATTCAATCGCTATCAAACTGTATATTTTGCTACAAAAATAGCAATTTTATATAAAGAACGTTTCTCTATTCTATTTTTTAACAATATAATATACTCGATAAATCTGTTATTTCATCAAAACAATACTGCAAAGATCATAGAATTATGTTCCTATCCCTACCTACAACTTCAACTCCTCCTTATTAGCACGGTCCAGAAACGTTTGGGCAAACAGATATTCTCCACCGGGAGGGCAGCCGCAAACAGCGGCGCTATCTGGGCCGGGGTAAAGCCGGCAATGCCGCAACCGATTTCGGTTACCAGAAAGGTCATCTCCGGGTGGTTCCCGGCAAAACGGATAAAATCATCCACATACGGACGGATGGTCTCTACGCCTCCCTGCATGGTGGGGATTGCATAGGTGCTGCCTTGAAGCCCTACGCCCTGCCCCCACACGGCGTCCCACTTGTCGAGCGCCAAACGGGCGGCTCCGCCGCCATGAAACCCTTGCAGGTTACTGCCAAAAACAAATATCTGGCCGGGATGCAATGCGGTGATGCAATCGGGAGTAATTCGGTTTTCCATACAAACGTATTTTTAGTTTCTCCAAATTTACCAAATTATACCGAAACATAAAGGCCGTTGACAACCTTTGCCGAACATTCGCTCCCGGTCTATGCCGCCCCAAAGATTTATCGCACCTCTGACAGAAAAATCACCCGCAAGATATACCGACAGTAAAAAATATTTCATATCTTTGCCCCGATTTTTCAAGAGACCACATAATGTCTAACTTATTAATTGAGAAACTGATATTTAATTATTAATGGAAAAAGAAGTAAAAACAACCGCAGTTGAAAATTTCGACTGGGATGCCTTTGAAAAAGGCGACGTTCAACGTGAAAAAAGTTACGAAGAACTGGTAAACACGTATGACCAGTCTTTAAACACCGTTAAAGACAAAGACGTGACAGAAGGTACTGTAATCGCCATGAACAAGAGAGAAGTAGTGGTAAACATCGGCTACAAATCAGACGGCGTTATCTCTATGAACGAATTCCGTTACAACCCGGACTTGAAAGTTGGCGACAAAGTAGAGGTTTACATTGAAAACCAAGAAGACAAAAAAGGACAGTTGGTTCTTTCTCACAAGAAAGCCCGCGCAACCCGCTCTTGGGATCGCGTTAATTCGGCTCTCGAAAACGACGAAATCATCAAAGGATTTATCAAATGCCGTACGAAAGGCGGTATGATTGTCGATGTATTCGGTATCGAAGCATTCTTGCCCGGTTCTCAAATCGACGTTAAACCGATCCGCGATTACGATGTATTCGTTGGCAAAACGATGGAATTCAAGGTCGTTAAAATCAATCAGGAATTCAAGAATGTAGTTGTTTCACACAAAGCGCTTATCGAAGCTGAACTGGAACAACAGAAAAAAGATATCATCGCCAAACTCGAAAAAGGTCAGGTATTGGAAGGTACTGTCAAGAACATTACCTCTTACGGTGTATTCATCGACCTGGGCGGCGTAGATGGTTTGATCCACATCACCGACCTCTCTTGGGGACGCGTAAGCCACCCCGAAGAAGTGGTTTCGCTGGATCAGAAACTCAACGTGGTTATCCTCGACTTCGACGACGAAAAGAAACGTATCGCTCTCGGGTTGAAGCAGCTTACTCCTCATCCGTGGGATGCATTGAGCGCAGACCTCAAAGTAGGCGACAAAGTGAAAGGTAAAGTTGTCGTGATGGCCGACTACGGTGCATTTATCGAAATCGCTCCGGGCGTAGAAGGGTTGATACACGTATCTGAAATGTCTTGGTCTCAACACCTGCGCAGCGCACAAGACTTTATGAAAGTGGGCGACGAAGTGGAAGCCGTTGTACTGACCCTCGACCGCGAAGAACGCAAGATGTCGCTGGGTATCAAACAACTCAAAGCTGACCCGTGGGAAAACATCGAAACCAAATATGCTGTCGGATCACGCCACACGGCCAAAGTTCGCAACTTCACCAATTTCGGCGTATTCGTTGAAATCGAAGAAGGCGTGGACGGTTTGATCCACATCTCCGACCTCTCTTGGACGAAGAAAATCAAACACCCGTCAGAATTTACCCAGATCGGTGCCGAAATCGAAGTACAGGTATTGGAAATCGACAAGGAAAACCGTCGTCTGAGCCTCGGACACAAACAACTCGAAGAAAACCCGTGGGATGTATTTGAAACGGTATTTACCGTAGATTCTATCCACGAAGGTACGATTATCCAAATGCTCGATAAGGGAGCCGTTATCGCTTTGCCTTACGGCGTAGAAGGGTTCGCTACTCCGAAACATCTGGTAAAAGAAGACGGCACTCAGGCCCAAGTGGAAGAAAAACTGCCGTTCAAGGTACTCGAATTCAACAAAGATTCTAAACGCATTATCCTCTCTCACAGCCGCATCTTTGAAGACGAAGCTAAACAAGAAAAGAAAGAAATGGCTAAAAAAGCCAGAAAGGCCAAGAAAGAAGATAGCGTTGAAATGCCGGCCAGCAACGTAGAAAAAACGACATTGGGCGATATCGAAGAACTGGCTGCCTTGAAAGAAAAATTGGAAGCTGAAAAGAAATAAAAATTTTCAACGCTTTATATGTAAAGCGGGTTCTGCTAAATCAGAACCCGCTTTTTTTATTTCCTTACTATCCCCCCTCGTTTCGCAAACGTTTTCAAACCGGATACAAACAATCTCAGGCTTCAAACGGTTATATTGAAAACCCAAAATCGTATCCAATGAACGTTACCTCAAACAACGAAAAAAGGGAGAACCGGTTCTTACGCTGGTCAGTGGGATGGTTGAACATCCTGGTATTAATAGGCTGTATCCTGATAACAGTCATTCTTTCGTTGCAAATACTCTATCCGCAACAATATGCCCGCAGCCCCTTGCTGCTGAACATCCAGTTCTGGATATGTATCTGTTTCCTAACCGATTTCTTCCTGAGGCTTTTCCTGCACCACGACAAGCTCCACTACCTGTTGACCAACATCCTGTTTTTCATTATATCGATTCCCTACCTGAACATCCTCGAATACTACCATATCCCCATCTCGGATATGCGCTACTACTTCCTGCACGTCATCCTGTTGCTTCGGGGAGGGTACGGACTGGTGGTGGTAGTCAGCTGGATTACATCGAGCCGATTGACCAACCTGTTTGTTTCGTACCTGATTATCCTCATCGCCATTACCTACTTTTCGAGCCTCCTGTTTTATGCCATCGAAAGCAAGGTAAACAGCGCCGTATCAAACTATTGGGACGCTTTGTGGTGGGCAAGCATGGATGTAACCACCGTAGGATCGGAGGTAAACCCGGTTACCTCCACAGGCCGTATCCTGTCGGTCATGCTGGCCGTACTGGGGATGTGCATGTTCCCCATATTGACAGCATTTATCACCAATAAATACCAGGAAATCAAACCTTTATCATCAAAATTCTCAAACCGGACAGCAGACTAATACACAATGTCCATCTCTTTGAGCAGGTGTCCGGCTCCGGCAATCCGATCGATGATAAAAAGCGTATATCGGATATCCACGCAGATGGTGCGCTGAAAGGCAGGATTGTATTGTATGTCGCCACTAATGCCTTCCCAGTTACGATCGAAACCGGTACCGACCAGTTCGCCCCGGGCATTGAGAATGGGACTGCCGGAGTTACCTCCCGTAGTATGGGTATTGGCAATGAAACAGACCGGCATTTTACCGTCGGGACGGGCATATACGCCGAAGGCTTTCTGCCGATACGCCTCTTTGAGCCTGTCCGGGACAACAAATTCCCAGTTGTCGGCATCCTCTTTTTCCATCACCCCATCCAAGGTGGTATAATACAGGTAAGCTATACCGTCTGCCGGCTCCAACCCTTTGACATTTCCGTACGACAAGCGCAGCGTCAGGTTGGCATCGGGATAGATAGGCCGACCGGCACTCATCTCCTGAATGGCCTCTATGTAGGTACGTTGTGCCTGTTGTAGGGTTTTGACATAGCGGTCAAGTACACCTGTTACGGCTTTTTGCTCCTCGGCCACGGCCCGGGCAAAGAGAAACATGGGGTCTTCTGCCAACTTGCTGCGGGAGGGACTTTTCAGAAAGGATTCCAGATTCTGTGCAGAGCCGAAAATGGACCGGTCGAAGATATGGTCTATATATGCATCGGTATCTTTGTATTTACGAGCCATCTTCTGCAACCATTCGGGACGCTCTTTTTCGGCTATCCGTTCCAGATAGAGTCGCCACATCGCCTTTGCTATTTTTTTATCGACAGCGGCGGAATAGTCCTTGTCGGCAAAGGCACGATAGGCCTTCTCCAACGCCGGAAGCTCTGCCCGAATAGAGTCTTTGTTCCCCTTTTGCAGGGCAGAATCCAGCTTGGCATAGTCGTAGCGCACACCACTGAATTCGATACCGGTCTGCAACGCCTCGCGCAAATAAGATTGCCGCCTCTTCCACGGGGCCTGTTTGGCCGTAAGGCTGTCTATCAGGGCGACGGCTTGTGCTACATCCGCCCGTCCGTTGGCCGAGGCCCATTGCAACACCGAGTCGCATTGGCGGCGCTTCAACGCTTCCAACTGCTGCATCTCGATCATCTTGTTCATCCCTTTGGAACTTTTGTAACTATTGGTAGAGGAAGCGTATTTACGAGCATACTGGATACGGACCTGAGGGTCTGACAGCATCTCTTTGAGCATGATCTGCTGCCGGACATCGCGCACCTCTACCCGGATGCTGTTTTCAATGTCGCGCCGCTCTATGACCTCCGCAGGGGTATAAAAGTGATTGGTACGACCGGGGAAACCCATCAGCATGACAAAATCGTTTTCGGCAATTCCCTTCAACGAAAGGGTAAAATGTTTGCGCGGACGCAACGGGACATTGTCGGGCGAGTATTTGGCGGGATTGCCCTGGCGGTCGGCATATATCCGGAAAAGCGAAAAATCGCCGGTATGACGGGGCCACATCCAGTTGTCGGTATCGGCACCGAACTTGCCGATGGAAGAGGGAGGTGCTCCCACCAACCGTACATCGGAATAAACCTTCTGTACATACAGGTAATATACATTGCCGCCATAAAGGGGTTTTATCTCTACCTTGGTGCCGGGATGACTGTTCAGATAAGCCTCCCCCCCCACATACTCGCGGGCCAAGGCGTTCAGGAATTTCGCCGACAGGTAAAGGGTTTCGTCGCCCGTGGTATCCTTTTCGAGGGCCTCTTTTACATAAGCGGTAACATCTTCCATGCGTTCGGTAAAGGTTACGGTCAGGCCGGGATTGGGCAACTCCTCTTCGCGGCTCATCGCCCAGAAACCGTTCGTAAGCAGGTCGTTTTCAACGGAGCTGTGTTGCTGTATATAGGCATACCCGCAATGGTGATTGGTCAATACAAGCCCTTCTGACGAGATCAGCTCGCCGGTACATCCTCCGCCAAAAAGGACAACGCCGTCTTTAAGCGAAACGCCGTCGGCATTGTAAACGGAGTCTATATCTATTTGCAAACCGGCACGCTGCATCGCCGCCAGGTTCTGCTCTTTAAGCAACGGCAAGAGCCACATCCCCTCATCGGCCATCCCCCGGAACGGCAAGAGCCATAAAAGTACTCCCCATACTACGGCAAGCGAAACAATTCTACGCCAAGAGGGGCTATCGAATACGGTACTACCCATAATTATTCTTATATTAACATCCTGTTTCGATGGAGCCAATCAGACCTATTGCGCTTTTCCCTTCGCAAAAGAGACTCCTCCATTTTTCAAAAAAACGTCTTGCCTTATGCCACAAAGGAAGAACCGAACATAACCAATCCGATAATGACAATCAACAACAGGAGCACGATAACTGTTACAATAACCATCTTCTGATTCATAATACGTCTTTTTAGATTTATATGTTTGTCTTCTACAAATATAGTTCTATTTGTCTTATTTCTCCTTTTTTTCTGAAACAACTCGATTTTTCAACCAGACAAGGAGTCTCATTGCACGGATATTCCGACAAAACGAGCAACACGTTTCGGGCGGTCAGTCCCCAACCTATCCATGTCCGGCGAGCTCTATCGGCCATCAGGGTTGGGTGATAGCCTGATACATGGCCGAATGTATCCGGGTACGGATATCGAGACTGGACAACTTGTTGTTCCAACGGTTCGGATATACCCGGTTGCACAGGAAGATATAAATGGTTTCATTGGCCGGATCTACCCAGAAAGCGGTGCCGGTATAACCGTAATGCCCGTATGCTTTTCCCGAGGCCTCGGGACATGCCGGACTTTTGTCTTCGTTCTTTTTATCCGGTTTATCGAATCCCAATCCCCTGCGACTGACGGTACTGGTCTGGGTAACGAACCTGTGTGCTGTCTTCTGGCTCACATACTGTTCGCCACCGTAAGAGCCTTCGTTCAGGTATAGTTGCAACAATTTGGCCAAATCGTTGGCCGAGGAGAAGAGGCCGGCATTTCCTTCGACCCCTCCGCAAAAGGCAGACATCTCATCGTGTACATACCCTATCAAAATTTGGTTGCGCATGAAATGGTCGTGCTCGGTAGGAGCAATCGACGTGGCCGGGATACGCCTCAACGGCCGGTACATCGTTGTTTGTGCTCCCAACGGGGCAAAGTAATATTTTTCGACCAGACTGTCTATGGGCATATGCGAAACGTTTTGTACGGCTGTTTTCAACAACGAGAAGTTCAGGCAACTGTACACGTATTTTTTCGGTTTACCCAGTTTGGTTTCGATAATGGCTTTAAGCAAGGTATCGGGCAAAGAGGCAACGCCGTACATGTTTTGTGCAATGGTTAGCGGATAACCGGGCTTGGGCTCGGACGAAATCAACTCTTTGCGCATCCGGATGTTTTTGTTAGCGAACAACCGGCGATCGGCCTGCAAACGATAGGTCGCATCCTGTTGGTTGCGGAACAGCGGCCCGGAATAGGAAGCTGTATCAATTACCACGTTGTACGTAGCCAACGTGGGGATCATCCCCGACTCGTGGAAAAGGGCATCGGCTACTTTTATCTTCTCTTTGTCCGTCCCTTTCATCTGGGGAATATAGGTACTCAGGAAAGTATCGACCTGTATCAACCCCTGATCTACCATTTTCATCACCGCCGGCAGGGTGGCTGTGGCTTTGGTCACCGAAGCCAAATCATACACATCGCTGTTCTCTACCGGTTTGGTCCCGGCATAATCGAAATAACCGAACGGCTTGTTATAGACGATTTTTCCTTTGCGGGCTATCAACACCTGGCATCCCGGGAAGGCCCGTTCTTGGAGCGCCTCCTGAACAATTTTGTCGATCTCTTTCAGTTTTTCGGAACTCATTCCCACCTCTTCGGGGACGGTATAACCCAAACGGGTTGCCTCGGTATTCAACCCCGTCCCAAAGGCATAGAGGCCCTTTAACGTAACCGGAAGCTTGCCTTTAAAGCCGATTCCTCCGAAAATGGCCTGAGCTGCATACTCCTGGGCCAGGTCGGTATTCTCGTAGGCCATGATAACGGCGTTGCTGAATTTTACCTTCTGCACATTCAGCAAATGATAAGGTGGTGTAAAGAAAGAGAAAATAACATTTTTCTCCTTGCCCAACGTCTCAATGAGTGTGGCATACCGGCTGTGCGAAGAGTGAACCCCTACAATAACGGTATTATACTCGGCCAACTGCGAAAGTATCTGCTTCTTGGCTGCCGTAGTTGTTTTGTAATCTATCAGAAAACAGGTAACCGGAGCGTACTGTTTTATCATCTTTTGAAACGGGGTTTCGCTGTTCTCGCCGATGGAGAGTACGGCGATTTTTCGTTCAGCCAACTGTTTGAGCGGCAATATCTCCCCCTTGTTTTCGAGCAACGTTACAGCACTCTCGTTAAGCCGGCGGTTCAGGTATTCGGTATCGGCGGTATGAAGCCGATCGGTGATATTGCGGGTAGAATCCGCAAACACCGGTCTTCGATCACCCGCTGCGGTACGATGCCCAATTTGACGGCATTGATCAACAATTTGACTTGCGACAAAGGGTTTTCGGGCTTCAAAAGAATGTCGTTCCCGGCCAATACGGCGTTGACCACCATATCTTCGTTATCGGCAACGCCTTTCATTTCGAGGGCATCGGTAAAGACCAACCCGTCGAATCCCATTTGCCGGCGCAAAAGCGAGTCGATAATCAGAGGCGACAAGGAGGCCGGACGTTTGGTTACACTATCGAGGGCCGGCACGGAGAGATGCCCTACCATGACGCCCGAAAATCCCTCGTCGATGAACCGTTTGAAGGGATACAGCTCGCACGATTTCAACCGGGCGGTGTCGTGCGTCACCACCGGCATGGTTTTATGCGAATCGTCCGAAGTATCGCCATGTCCCGGGAAATGTTTGGCTACCGACATCACGCCCTCGCTCTCCAACCCTTTGGCATACAAAAGGGCCTTGCGGGTTACCTGCTCTACCTCTTCGCCGAACGATCGCTTGCCGATCACCGGATTATCCGGGTTGCTGTTTACGTCCATCACCGGGGCAAAATTTACATGGATACCCATCAACCGGCACTCCCGCCCCACCTCTTTGCCATATCGATAAATGAGGCTATCGTCGTCGATGGCTCCCAACATCATGTTGATCGGGAAACGGGGGGTATCCCGCAAACGCATGGAAAGGCCCCACTCGCCGTCGAGGGTAATCAACAAAGGGACTTTGGCCAACGACTGCCCATAATTGGTAAGTTCGGCTTGGTCGCGGGCTGTTCCATGGGTAAACAGAATACCGCCTATTTTCAGATTTTCGACATAGTTCTTTAAAATGATTTTGTTGTTTTGCGAGGTGCTTACATCCACTCCCAACACAAACAGCTGACCGATGCGCTCTTCCAAGGTCATGGTATCGAATATAGAATCGACCCATGCATTCATTTTTGCCGAATCGACGGCTTGGTATAGATTTACTTGCGTCCGGGCAGAAACCGGGAAGAGGCAAACACAGCAGAACAACAGTAAAAATAAATTTCTCATCTTGATTATTCAACGTTCTTGTAGGTCTCAAAAATACGAAAATTACGACAAATCAAGATGCAGCAAATAGAAAATTATCGTATCCCGCGCCTTTTTTCTATTATACCCATAACATTACAAAACGGAATTATACAGGTAACCCAACACAATGATGAGCGAAGCAACCGTTGCAAAAAAAATCCCCACCAACTTCCAGGTCATCACCTTTTTCAACAAAGCAGCTTCGGGCAAAGACAGCCCTACTACCGCCATCATAAAAGCCAATGCCGTACCGATCGGAACCCCCTTGGCAACAAACACTTCTACCACCGGAACAATTCCTACCGCATTGGCATACAAGGGTACTGCCAATACGACCGATAACGGGACCGTAAACCAATGGTTATCGGACATATACTGTTCAAAAAAATCTTCCGGCACATAACCGTGCAAAAACGATCCGACACCGATACCAATGACAACATACCAGAACACCCCTTTGACGATCTTCCATGAATCGTGTATGATGGCGGGCAACCGTTTACGGAAAGAGGTGTTATTCCTCTCCCATGTATTGGAATCAAAAGTTGTACCTGGTTGAACCTGTCTCACCCAGTCGCTTAAATATCGCTCCAACTTCATCCGGCCCAAGACAAAACCTCCGGCCATACCCAACAAGACACCACTAACTACATAGATCACTGTTATGCGAGCGCCCAAAATTCCTATAAACATAGCAACGGCTACTTCGTTTACCAACGGAGAGGTTATCAAATAGGAAAACGTTACGCCCAAAGGAATCCCGCCTTTTACAAACCCCATAAACAGAGGGATGGACGAACAGGAACAAAACGGGGTAATGGCTCCGAACAAAGCCGCAAAAAAAATATTGGAAGCCGTACAGCTTGCGAGATGCCAAATAATTGCGCAAACGTTCTACCGGGAAATAAGCGTTTACAATACCCATTATTATACTGATAAGGAACAGCAACAACAAAATCTTGATCGTATCATAGAAAAAGAAATGAACGGCTCCCGCCAATGACGTCGATGCATCCATCCCCCAAACATCATATACCAACCAGTCAACAAAACGTTGTATCATAATTTTTGTTATTTTATATTTTCCTCTTCTTTGGACCGTACCTCCTCGTCCAACCGGAGCTGCTGCCCCTTTATTTCCATGGTGTAAAACCGAGTGAACTGATACTGGATTTCATTTCTGATCCGGATAAATTCGCCCTTTACATATTCTGCCGTCCCGGAAGCTGCCGCGGGGTCGTCAAACCCGACATGAACCCGTTTACCCACCCGCCCTGTAAAAACCGGACAGGTTTCTTGGGCTCTCCCGCATACCGTTATTACATAATCCCAGGTGTCGTTTAAATAGGCAGTCACAGGAGATGGAGTATGTCGACTTATGTCTATACTCACTTCGGACATGACCTCCACGGCCAAGGGATGGACCTTTTCTGCCGGACAAACACCGGCCGAACAGATCCGTATGTTTTGATCAAATGATTGCAAGAAACCGTGCGCCATCTGGCTACGGCAACTATTTCCCGTACATAAAATCAGAACGTTCATTACTATTTATGATTAAACGATCAGCTATGACCTTTGAGATAAATTTATCTAACCAATAGCTCTTTTATCTCCCCGGCTGAAAGTTTTCCTTTTGCCACCACTTTACCATCTACAACCAGAGCCGGAAGCGTCATTATGCCATATTCCATAATTTTCACCATATCTTCCTCTTTGTCCACCGTTGCTTCCAAAGAAAACTCTTTTACTACTTGTTCTACTGTCGCATACAAGGCTTTACAACCGGCACATCCCGTACCCAATACTTTTATTTCCATAAATATAAATTTTATTCATTAGACGTAATTCGTAAAACAACGAACATCCAACTCAAAAAAAAGGTTTTACTGGCAACATTTTTCAGATTTACCTATATGCTGAGCAAAAAATTGCTCAAAGAGCCCACAAGCCAATCTCCAATTCTCCCGATTGATACAATACTTCACTTTGGGCATTTCGATTTCTCCCTGTATAAGTCCTGCTTCTTTCAACTCTTTTAAATGCTGAGATACGGTAGCCTTGGCAATAGGTAACTCTTTGTGTATCTCCCCGAAATAACACGTCTCTTGCTTGGCCAAAAAATGCAAAATAGCTATCCGGGCAGGATGTCCCAGCGCTTTGGCAAACCTGGCTAACTGTTCTTGTGTGATTGTATAACTTTTTTGCCTTTGCATACACAGGATTATTTTGTTCGCAAATATACGAACAAAATAATTAATTATACTTATGTCAATTCATATTTTTTTCCTGGCCCCATATAAAACAGGAACAGATCAATTAAATCACAAAACTGCCCCCAAAAAAGTTTAAACAAAAGTAAATATGATGGGCTCATTCATCAGGAATTTGCATATCTTTGCTATGTGTTTAGTTTTCAACAATCATATCTCTTAATTATAGATAGTATGTATAGAAATCTTCTTTCTTTTATTTTAATGGCTTGGATGGTTTGCCTGCCGGGACAAAGCCAACAACAACCGGCCAACTACGACGAGAGCAAAGTTCCGGCCTATACCCTGCCGGCTTTGCTGGTGAGCAACGACGGAAAAGAAATAACCTCGGCCCGAAAATGGGAGAAGATCCGTCGTCCCGAAATTCTTTCGCTTTTTTCGGAACAGATGTTCGGAAAGTTCCCGAAAGGAGATATAAAGACCTCATACGAAACTCTCTCTTTCGATCCGGATGCGCTCAACCATACGGCCGAAAGGAAACAGATAAAAATCACTTTTGAGAAAAACGGGATACAGCACGAGGCCACCTTACTGATATACTATCCCAAACAGGTCGAGGGGAAAGTCCCGGTATTTTTGTCGTACAACTACTTCGGCAACCACACGGTAAACAGCGACGAAGGTATCATCATTACTTCGTCGTGGAGCCGGAACGACCAGGAAGCAGGCGTGAGAAACAACCAAGTAGCAGAAGCTCCTCGCGGATTCCAATCTTCGCGTTGGCCCATCCAGAAAATATTGGATGCGGGATATGCCGTTGCCACAGCTTGTTACAACGACTTCTTCCCCGACGCAAAAGAACAGACCGGGAACAGCATCCTGGCCCTGTTCGGCATCCAATCGCCCGAAGAGATTGCTCCCGACGGTTGTCAGGCCATCGGGGTATGGGCCTGGGGGATGAGCCGTATGATGGATTACCTGGAAAAGGATCCTCGCATCGACGCGGATAACGTGATATTGATGGGGCATTCCCGGCAGGGCAAGGCTGCCTTATGGGCCGGTGCACAGGACAAACGCTTCCGGATTGTCATCTCCAACGATTCGGGATGCGGCGGGGCCGCCCTATCCCGAAGGAAATTCGGAGAAACCATACAGGCCATCACCAACAACTTTCCGCACTGGTTTTGTAAAAACTTCAACCGGTACCGGGACAACGAAGAGGCCCTGCCTTTCGACCAGCACGCCTTGATTGCCCTGATAGCCCCCAGACCGGTCTATGTAGCCAGTGCAGAGCAAGACCTCTGGGCCGACCCCAAAGGAGAATACCTGGCTGCCTACCACGCCTCAGAGGTATATCGGCTCTACAAACTGAATGGGTTGGAGACAAAAACAATGCCTCCATTAAACAGCCCGGTTATGACAAACGTCGGCTATCACATCCGCACAGGCATACACGACGTTACCGATTTCGACTGGGAAAGTTACATCCAATTTGCCAACAAATGGCTGGACAAATGACTTTTACCCGCATAATTTACTCCTGCCAACCGATAAAAATTGAAGCAAAGAGAAAGAAACATTTGCACATCCGATATTTTTTTTGTTATTTTGCGTCGCTTTTCGCAATCTCTGGCAGGAAATGTAGCCTGTTTATATTGCGATGATAATAACACATTTTAAATAGCTATTAAAAATGGATTTAATTAAAGTTGCAGAAGAAGCATTTGCTACCGGAAAGGAACATCCTTCGTTCAAAAGCGGGGATACCGTTACTGTGGCTTACCGTATCAAAGAAGGAAACAAAGAACGTATCCAGATGTACAAGGGTGTCGTTATCAAAATTTCCGGACACGGTGAAAAGAAACGTTTTACCGTACGTAAAATGTCTGAAAACATCGGTGTAGAAAGAATCTTCCCCATCGAATCTCCGTTTATCGACAGCATTACGGTAAATAAAATCGGTAAAGTACGCCGCGCCAAATTGTACTACTTGCGCGCCCTCACCGGTAAAAAGGCCAGAATCAAAGAAAAAAGAGTATAATCTCTTGATTGGCAAAATAAGAAACGTCCTTGAAAATTCAAGGACGTTTCTTATTTATCCCCACCCCTGACTAAATAATTCCCGTATCGTCAAAACAGGAAATACCCCCCACAAAAAAGACACCATCGGAGAGTTAAACATCAATTAACCAACCTTTGTGCGAATTTATCCATACCAAATAGTTGGTATAAATCAAGAATAATTCTACCTTTGCATGACTAAAAACAGTCAGAAATTTTCACTTAAATAAAAAAGAGCGAATTATGATGTATTCACACGAAGTAGAACACATGTGTGTTGTAAAAAAAGGCCCCAACCACGGGCCCGCTCCCATTCCCGAAGAAGGGAAATGGGTAAAAGCCAAAGAAGTAATTGATATTTCAGGCTTGACTCACGGTATCGGATGGTGTGCTCCCCAACAAGGTGCCTGCAAATTGACGCTAAACGTAAAAAACGGTATTATTCAAGAAGCATTGGTTGAAACCATCGGATGCTCGGGTATGACCCACTCGGCTGCCATGGCATCGGAAATTCTTCCGGGCAAAACCATTCTGGAAGCCTTGAACACCGACTTGGTTTGCGATGCTATCAACACCGCCATGCGCGAATTATTCCTGCAAATCGCTTACGGCCGTACACAATCGGCCTTTTCCGAAGGCGGCCTGATGATCGGTGCCGGACTGGAAGACTTAGGCAAAGGATTGCGTAGCCAGGTTGGTACATTGTACGGAACGCTTGCCAAAGGTTCTCGTTACCTGGAAATGGCCGAAGGCTATATCAAAACCATCGCTTTGGACAAAAACGATGAAATCTGCGGGTATGAATTCGTTCACCTGGGAAAATTCATGGATGAAATCAAAAAAGGAACCGACGCTAACGAAGCATTGAAAAAGGTAACCGGTACTTACGGCCGTTTCTCTGCTGAACAGGGTGCAGTTAAATATATCGATCCACGTCAAGAATAATATAAGGAGGAAGAAACTATGATTAGAGAAGTAAAATTTGAAAGTCAAGACCGTCGTATCAAACAGATCATCGCTGCTTTGAACGCCAACGGCATCAAAGATATCGAAGAGGCCAACGCTATCTGCGAATCTTACGGACTCGATCCTTATAAAACGTGTGAAGAAACTCAACCTATCTGCTTTGAAAATGCTAAATGGGCTTATGTAGTAGGGGTTGCCATCGCTCTGAAAAAAGGGTGCAAAAGTGCTGCCGAAGCTGCCGAAGCCATCGGTATCGGATTGCAATCGTTCTGTATCCCCGGCTCTGTTGCTGACGACCGTAAAGTAGGTTTGGGACACGGAAACCTGGCCGCCATGTTGTTACGCGAAGAGACAAAATGCTTCGCTTTCCTGGCCGGACACGAATCGTTCGCTGCCGCAGAAGGTGCTATCAAAATCGCAGCCAAAGCTGATAAAGTACGCAAAGAACCGTTGCGTTGTATCCTGAACGGTCTGGGAAAAGATGCTGCTCAAATCATCTCCCGTATCAACGGTTTTACCTACGTACAAACACAATTTGACTACTTTACGGGCGAACTGAAAGTAGTTCGTGAAATTGCTTACTCAGACGGTCCCCGTGCCAAAGTAAAATGCTACGGTGCCGACGATGTACGCGAAGGCGTTGCCATCATGTGGAAAGAAGGGGTAGATGTATCCATTACCGGTAACTCTACCAACCCGACTCGTTTCCAACACCCGGTTGCAGGTACTTACAAGAAAGAACGCGTATTGGCCGGAAAACCCTACTTCTCCGTAGCATCCGGTGGTGGAACAGGTCGTACCCTGCACCCCGACAATATGGCTGCCGGACCTGCCTCATACGGTATGACCGACACGATGGGCCGTATGCACTCAGACGCACAGTTCGCCGGATCTTCATCAGTTCCTGCTCACGTAGAGATGATGGGATTCCTCGGCATCGGTAACAACCCGATGGTAGGTTGTACCGTAGCTTGCGCCGTGGATGCTGCTACCGCACTGAACAAATAATGCAGATTAGTCTGACATAGAAAAACTTCCTGCGATTGCCGTTGCAGGAAGTTTTTTATTCTAATACAGAATCATAATGTTTCATACATTATAACTTGAATACGAATTCTTCTATCTATTTATCATTTTCAAGGGACGAGTTTATAATGGGACAATGGATCATCAAATTCAGAAACAACTGGGATTTTATCATCTACGGTATAAAAATCAGAAAAATCAACCCATATTTTTTGATAATTAATCTCTTTACACTGTTCTATTCCTTTTGTCAGTACGAGTCTTTTTTTTCAGAAAAAAACATTATTCTGTTACTGTTCCTCATTTTTATCAATATCATCTGGCAAATCTTTTCCACCATACAAGATGGTTACTATTATACGAAACAAACAGGTTATTATATTGCTCAATCAAATAAAATAGCTACTCAGTTTAAATTAGACCCCGAGATTTGCGAAAAATACAAACTGATAAAGATAGATACATTAAACAGTTCCATCATTTACAGCGATACCATCAACAACATCCTGACAAGCGACAAACCTATCCGCATCAAGAGATCAAAAAAGAAAACAGAAGAAATAGAAAAATACATTCAAACATACAAAGAGATTTTGATGCCATTCCTCAACTGGAAATGGCACGAGATAAAAAATCACAACGGTTCATTTTACAATGAAAAGAAATTGTGTATGGCTTCTGAAATAGAAAAACACAACGAAAATGAATACCTGGTTTTCGTCAATAAAGGATGCTACTACAACTCTTTCCTAACCAATAATATCTACAACCTGAAAATGTCGCATCAAAACGGCCTTTATATCGAGCCTCCCCTTAACAGCCAAACTTATCCCATCCAAGCGTTGCACAGCTCCTATATGAGCAACCATATCGGGATTTCAACGATTGCCGTGAGCAGCGACGGTTATGCCATTATCATGCGACACAACAACAAAACGGTGGTTTCATCGGACAAACTACTCCCTTCGGGAAGCGGTTCGATGGATTTCTCGGATTTACAAGAGAACCTGGATTTTAGAGAGATTATCATCAAAGCGGCTGAGAGAGAATTGCACGAAGAGACCAACATAGCCGCCAACAACATACAAAAAACAGAAATTCTGGGATTCTATCGCGATTTAAACCGAGGAGGGAAACCAGAGTTTTGCTGTCTAAGTTATCTAACCCCCAATAAGCTCGAACTTCGGGAAATTATTACACCCTGCCGATCGGAACAACGGGATGATTTTAAAACCATCAAAATCTTTGATGGCAAAGAGTTTCTCTCCTCGGCATTGAATAATGCCTTGTACGACTCTCCCAAAGAGTTCTCCCTGGCCCTGTATATGAACTATTTCATGTTGTGCAAATATTTCCATTCTACGATACCTTTATACCAAGAAGAAAATTATCCACAATAGTATTATCCATATTATGACAAAACATCTTTTTATTCTCCTGTTTCTCTTCTGTACTATATGCTGTATTCAAGCACAGGAGATCGCAACAGATTCACAAGCCACCCCCGAGACAAAAGCACTGTACCAATACCTGCTCGAAACGCAAAAGAGCAGGCACATCCTGCTGGGGCATCACGACGCCCTAGCCTACGGACACGGTTGGAGGGATACTCCCGGCAAATCGGACGTAAAAGAGATGACAGGAAGCCATCCGGCCGTATGCAGCATGGATTTCGGCAAAATAGAACACAACGCTGAAAAGAACATCAACGGTATTCCTTTCGACAAGATGCGCGAGCTGATCCGGTACGCCTACCAACGCGGGCAAACCATTATGATGTGTTGGCACGTGGACAATCCCAAGACATACGCTCCCGGAAGCCCCTATCCCCAAGGGACATCGTGGGACAATTCAGACAATACCGTCGTCCGCGAAATCATTCAAGAGGGTTCTCCGCTGAACGCCACGTTCAAAACCTGGTTAGACCGCCTGGCCGCGTACATCCTCTCGCTGACCGACGAACAGGGGAAACCCATCCCGTTTATTTTCCGGCCCTGGCACGAACATACCCAATCCTGGAACTGGTGGGGCAGCAAATGCGCCACGGACGAAGAATTCCTCGCTTTGTGGAAATTTACCCTCCGTTACCTGAGAGACGAGAAAGGAATCCATCAAATGATCTATGCCATCTCTCCGCAAATGGACGAGGTCTATCCCGACACCCAGGCACGCCTCACCTACCGGTGGCCCGGAGACAAGCTGGTGGACTTTATCGGGATGGACTGTTACCACGGCCGGAACAAAAAAGCGTTCGCTTCGAATGTTAAAGCCATAGCAGAGCTCTCGGTACAGAAACAAAAGCCCTGCGGCATCACCGAAACGGGCATTGAGGGGGTAAACTATCCTACCTATTTTACCGAAGAGGTACGTCCTGCCTTAGAGAACAACCCGGTTTCCCTAATCGTTTTCTGGCGAAACGACAGCCGCTCGAAAACCCACCATTTCCTGCCCTACAAAGGGCATCCGGCAGAAGCGGATTTCGTCCGGTTTACCCAATGGCCCGCCATCCTGCTGGAAAAAGATTTACAGACTGGCGTTTCACAATAGCAACCACCGAGCAGTTAGGGTCTTTCTAAACCGATTCAACCCAAACAAATTTGATTTTCGAATGAATTATCGTATATTCGCCAAACATTAACTTTTAAGACTTTCTACAATGATAAACAAAGAAGATATTGTAAACCAGTTCGACATCGAAGGGACTGTTGCCGAAATTGCTCCGCTGGGGAACGGATTGATAAACGACACGTTCAAGGTGATTACCCAGGAAGAGGATGCACCGGATTATGTACTGCAACGGATAAACCACGCCATATTCAAAGACGTTGACCTGCTCCAACGCAACATACAACGGGTTACCGACCACATCCGTACCAAACTGGCCGCACGCGGCGAAACGGACATCGAGCGGAAAACCCTGCGCATCATTCCGGCTCGGGACGGGAAACTGTACCATTTCGACGGCGAAAACTACTGGCGCATAACCGTACTCATCCCCAGGGTAAAGACCTACGAAGCCGTTACACCCGAATTTGCATACTACACGGGAAAAGCGTTCGGCGATTTCCAATCCATGCTGGTGGATATCCCGGGCGAACCGCTGGGAGAGACAATTCCCAACTTCCACAACATGGAGACCCGCTTAGAGGCATTTAAGGAAACCGTTGCCCGCGACCCCGAAGGACGAGTAAAGAAAGCCCAATGGCTGATAGACGAGTTGATGCAACGCGCTTACGAAATGTGTAAAGCCGAACGGCTGCACCGGGAAGGGAAACTACCCAAACGCATCAACCATTGCGACACAAAGGTGAACAACATGCTCTTCGATGAAAACGGACAGGTGTTGTGTGTAATCGACCTCGATACGACCATGCCGGGTTACGTGTTGTCAGACTTCGGCGATTTCATCCGAACCGCCGGGAACACCGGAGCCGAAGATGACGAAAACTTGGATAACGTAAACCTGAACATGGAGATTTTCAAATCGTATGCCAAAGGGTACATCGAAAGTGCCAAATCATTCCTGCTGCCCATCGAGACCGAAAACCTCCCATTCGGGGCCAAACTGCTCACCTATATGCAAACGGTACGTTTCCTGACGGACTACCTCGATGGAGACCACTACTACAAAATAAAGCATCCCGAACACAACTGGCAACGGTCGCTGGCCCAATTCAAACTGCTGCAAAGCATCGAAGCCCACGAAAACGAGATGTCTGCCTATATAAAAAGTTTGATGACAGCATAAAGACAACCGGCTATATGAAAAATCCTGCCTAAAATGTTCGGCAGGATTTTTTATGCCCGAAGTAGCATTACACTACATTACGAAAAAACATCCGACCGACATTTCCACCCGATTGCATCCCCGCCAAAAGTTATATACATCCTTCAAGCGAAGAAGGTTGTTGCAAACACTCTATATTGGATGTGCAATAAAATAAATATATATCCTCTTAAAAAGTTTGGGGAAAGCCATAAATAGGGCCTTATAAAAGGGACTCTTAATACACATATCTATTTATTACAGAATAAATTACAAACAAGACCAACACAGAAATCCGGACGTAACAAGAAACCCCAATAATATACTTCTTCAACGTACTTTTAAAAGATGTATCAATGATTTTAAATCGTTGTTATGGGGTGATAATAAAAAAGAAAAACATTGAACGTTGCTTATTGTTGTGGTTTTTGCATATTTTTGTGATGAAATTTTTAGCAAGTTCAATAGAGATTATTTTCTATCATAAAAACAGCTGCTGTTGAAACATTTGTCTTTTCTATTCCACATATAACCACCTTATTAAATATCAAAAAATATGCGAACCATCAACTTCGTGTTTGGCTTTGTACTGATAACCGTTCTATTGGGATGTTCGGGTAATATTGAGAAAGATAAACCCTACACACCTCTATACTTGTATTACAATCCGCTTGAAATAGATAAGAACCTGACCTCCTATTTCCCTTATTTTGTAAACTATCCGACCGATTGGTCAAAGATGGGATTGAGAGGGAATCCCTCAGACGTGAAATATTTTACAGGTATTCAAGAGTTTGGACAAGAAATCTATTTCTTGTATCAGTTCATGAACACCGGGAAACTGTTATTTTGGGGTATGTCAAATGAAATGCCTTCATTAACGGCGTTTTCTTACGACGACCATGGCCGATTGGAAGGCATTGTCCACAACCCTTTTTTGGAAAACCAAACCAATGGAAACCAACAATTCAGGTACAGGAACAACCGTCTGGTGAGCCTTACCAACAATGCGGTTGGTGTGGCTGAACATTCGTATAGTTATTATGAAGACGGAACGCTGAAAAAGATTGAACCCATTATAGGTGATGATTACTTGTATAAGCAATTCTCAAAAGCAGGGATCATGGAATTCGATACACTCGGGCGACTGGTACGTACGGAAGCTCCTACGACGAATAATCCCATGATGGAAGACTTCATTAATCCGGAATATGATGTAATTGATCTCCCTTCTGTCTGCACTTATTCTTATACCGACAATCTGTGTACCGAGAAACTGGAAAAAATAGCATTCTTCATCAGGGGTGAACTACAAGATACCATCATCTGCCGGAGTCGTTACATATATAATAGCAATGGGGATATCGAAACATGGGAATATGAAGGCGGATACTATATCCAAGGGGGGAATAATGGGAATCCCATTGGACAGACAAAATTCACGGTTCATTACAGTTATGAATATGACAGCAACGATAACTGGACAACGCTCCGGATAACTCTGCCCGATAATCTCGACCAATATCATGGTATGCTGAAATTCTATGAATTGCAGACTTCTCACCGCTATATCAGCAATCAGAGGAGTTATTCGCCAACTCCCGGTGAAAAACCCGAGGTAACCTTCCGTCGTGAGATAAATTACCACGAAAAGGCGGCAGAAGAGGTGGGGAATATGGATAATGTGGAAGAATCGGATGAGGAACCAGAAGAGGAGAGCCTTTCCGTGCAGGGTGAAACTCCCCGATTTACATCCGTACAAGGATACGGACTATATGGTAGAGTGCGTGAGGTAACAGAAGGCGGGACAAGCAAACTCCGGTTTGATGAATATGGAAACCTCATACTTCGTACGGACGAACTTGACAATGAGATAGAGTATAACTTTCAATCGCCTACCAAATACCTTGTTGCCACGGGAGAAGGACCATTTCATATCGTTTGCGAGGGAAATCTCCGGAAAGAGATAGATGAGAACGGTCTCGAATTAACCATAGAATATGAGTTCGACAACAGCGGAAAGGTTATCCGGCACCGTTATATTGAGAGCAAGGAACCGGTAGAAAAAAGATATATATATGAAGGAGACAAAAAGTTCCCCTCAGAAATGGTCTGTGAATATTCTTTTGAAGATGGTTCCAGTGAGGTTACCAGTAAATATGTTTACACTGATTTTGACCAACAAGGTAATTGGACCGAACGTACAGTCAATAGCTCCTGGAAATACATCAGGTATAATCGCGTGGACAACAGGGAGGAAATTTCTACCAGGACCGAGCCCGAAACAACAGAAACACGTACAATCTTTTACTTTTAATACCGTACAAATATTTTTGCCGATATATATACGTGTACGGTATAATGTCAGCGTTATCGGGGACAAATGCCGGTATCTATTGGACCGGATGATTCTTTCAAAGGTAGTATCGGTAATACTTACCCCAATTTGGAAATAACGATATCTATCCCTCTCCCCCCCCCTTGTAAAGACAAGCCGTTTTCAGGAACTTGTCTAAAAAATGTATTCAAATTTGCCCAAATCAATTATAATATAAGGCTCGTAATATAAATATGACATTATGATACAAAGGGAAGCTACAACAATCGTGAACGATGATTGAATTTATTCCATAACTCGCTTCGGAATTTGTTCTGACACATTCTCCAAATCGCCTACGGGCCTGATTGTTTCTACGATCACTGTTCCAAGCCGTACAACCAGGCGATCTCCTCCGCCCAGAGAGCTTCGTCGGGGGTTTCGAGTATCAGCGGGATGTTATCGAAACGCGCATCGTTCATCAACAGGCGGAAAGGTTCTGCGCCCAAAACGCCCTTTCCCAGACTTTCGTGGCGATCGACCCGCGAATTAAGCCCTTTCTTGGCATCGTTCAGGTGCATCCCCCGCAAATACGAGAATCCTACAACCCGATCGAAATCGGCCCAGACCCGATCGAACATCTCTTGGGCCGACAGATCGTAACCGGCGGCAAAGGCATGGCACGTATCCACGCAGACTCCTACCCGGCTCTTATCCTCTACCCGGTCTATAATCTGGGCCAGGTGTTCAAAGGCGAACCCAACGTTCGTTCCCTGCCCGGCGGTATTCTCGATAACGGCCGTTACACCCGCGGTCTTTTCGAGGGCCAGGTTAATCGACTCGGCAATGCGCCTCAGGCATTCGTCCAAAGATATCTCCTTCAAGTGGCTGCCGGGATGAAAATTCAACAGCAACAATCCCAACTGTTCGCACCGCTGCATCTCATCTAAAAAGGCTTCGCGCGACTTTTGCAAACCCTCCGGCTGGGGATGCCCCAGGTTTATCAAATAGCTGTCATGGGGAAGAATCATATCCAACCGGAATCCGAATTCTTCACACCGCTGTTTGAACAACTCGATGCTTTGCGGCGAAAGGGCCGGCGACTTCCACTGACGCTGGTTCTTGGTAAACAACGCAAAGGTTCTGGCCCCGATGGAACGGGCATTGACCGGAGCATTTTCTACTCCGCCCGAAGCGCTGACGTGCGCACCAATATATTTCATAACGAATCTGTTTTTAGGGTAATCTGAACAAAGTTAATCAAAATCCCCTGCGACAGCAAATATTTGCCTATATTTGCTTCTACTAAAAAAGAGAGCTATGGCAATACAAATGACCAAAAGAGTGATCGATTTTATCTACGGCGCCTCGAAGGTAAAGAGAAGATTTCAAGCGGCCCACCCGGGCGAAACGGTGCTGGCATCGGATGCCTGCAAAGGTTTTGTCTCCAACCGGGACAAGACGGTGAAACAGGGGGCTGACTGGGTTACCGCCCAACGGGCAACCCTTTTGCTGACCGACAAGAGAATCGTCTGTGGAAAATGGGAGATACCACTCGATATCATCGTCGAGGCCCATCTGATCACCTTCTCTTCGCCCTCCATCCATCCGCTCGTCAAAACGCTGTTCTGGGTAATTTTACTCGGATACCTGATATACTCTTTTTTTTAAATTGACGGCTGAAAGATGCTAAGTAAAAACAAAATACGGTTTATACGCTCGCTCGACACCAAAAAGGCCCGGGAGGAGGAGGACTGCTTTTTGGCCGAAGGAAACAAACTGGTAAACGATACGATCCGACACTTCGACTGCCGGCTGCTGGTAGCCACCGAACAATGGCTGGAACAACATCCCGACATCCGATCCCGGGAAACCATCACCGCCACCAAGGAGGAGATTCGGAAATGCTCCCTGCTGAAAAACCCGCAAGAGGTGATAGCCGTCTATCGGAAACCGGAATACCCCATCTATATAGAGGCATTAAGAGGTTGTCTGGTATTGGCATTAGATACGGTACAGGACCCCGGCAACCTGGGAACCATCGTACGGATAGCCGACTGGTTCGGCATCCGCGACATCGTCTGCTCGGAAACGTGTGCCGACATCTATAACCCCAAAACGGTACAGGCCACCATGGGAGCGCTGGCTCGGGTACGGGTACACTATACCTCGCTGGCCGACTTTCTGAGACAGATATACCCCACGCCCGTTTACGGGACATTTTTAGAAGGGAACAACATTTACCGGGAGGAATTATCGCCCAACGGCGTAATCGTCATGGGCAACGAAGGGAACGGCATCTCGGAGGCGATAAAACCGTTCGTGGAGAGGAAACTCTACATACCGAACTACCCGCCCGGCACCGAAACGTCCGAATCGTTGAATGTGGCAATCGCCACGGCCATAACCTGTGCCGAGTTCAGGCGCCGTGCCCGTTCAAGCTAAATACGGTCCAGAACGGTTTTCAACAACTCTTGTACCGACCCGCGGTATTGTGTATTGGCATCGTATGCCAGACGGTTGGCAATGATGCTGCACACGGTCATGGCACGGTGTCCCATCAACCGGGCCAACCCTGCCAGGGCGGAACTCTCCATCTCGTAATTGGTAACCTGCAAACCGTTGTAACGGAACGAGGCGATCTTGGCGTTCAAATCGGGATCCGCCAGTGGAAGCCGCAACTCCCGGCCCTGCGGCCCGTAAAAGCCGTTTGCCGAAATCGTCGCCCCCATCACCATCTCTCCCTGCGAAATCTGCTCGACCAGACCGGCATCGGCATCCACCACATAAGGGGCAGCCCACAACGGCGACCAATTGACATGACGGCAGAAAGCATCCTCAAAAAGCAAATCGCACACCTCATTGCGGCCGGCATAAAAATTCAGGACACCGTCGAACCCGATGGATTTACGGGCAACAACGGCCGTCCCTACCGGCACATAGGGTTGCAAACCGCCCGAAGTACCCACCCGAACCATCGTCAACCGGCGAAACTCCTCCTTTTCGGTACGGCTTCTTAAATCGATGTTGGCCAAAGCATCGAGCTCGTTCAACACAATGTCGATATTATCGGTACCGATACCGTGCGAGAGAGCCGTAATCCGTTTCCCCCGGTACCATCCCGTAACGGTATGGAATTCGCGATGGGTTACATCGCACTCTTTCTCGTCGAAAAAAGAAGCGACCATATCCACCCGGGCAGGATCGCCCATCATAATGATTTTATCGGAGAGTTGCTCGGGATGCAGATGCAGATGAAACACAGAACCATCGTCGTTCAGAATCAACTCCGAATCGGGAAAATACTTTGCCATAACGATATGCTTTAAAGGGTTCGTACTGCTACGAAAATACGAATTATTTGCGGGCAATAAAAACATATCGGGCAAAAAACGCCACAAAAAAAAGAGCGGTTTTCAATATGGCCCTGCACCCATGTAAAGATAAAATCTTATATTTGCATATATGAAACACTCCGGTTATGAACGAATGGCTCCATCGCAGCATTGAATACGCCCGCACAAGCAACTATTTGGACGATCTGTTCAATGTCTATCCCATCATTCCTTCCGGAAAGAGAAAAATAAACCCCTACATCTGGAAAGAGGTGGAACTTGCGTTCAAGGCAAAAAACAATACCGCACTCGTTTCTGCCCTGCTGAAACTCGAACTGTTCCCGATAAAGGACAGTTTCATCGCTTACCTGAAACACGACAAAAAGGCGTTGAACCGAAATCCGGAGCTTCTGAAAAGAATCTGCGACCAATTATATGAATTGAGCCTGGATGAAATTTTCGTGAGGTGCTCCGCCCCCAAAGAGACAAACCGGCAAATAGGGCCAATGTTCAAAAAATGGGTAAATTCAGGAGCCTTGGGGTTGACTCCCGTCCCCTTGAACCTGTTTACATACAACACGGAAGATGCTATCCTCCATGCCAGCGACAAAGCCATGAAGGCTTTCGCCCAAACCTATTTAGGTTATAAACGGAAAAAAGGGCTCGATTTTCTGGCCCGTATCAACGGCCGGTACATCATTGGAGAGACCAAGTTTCTGACAGAGACGGGCGGACACCAGAATGCGCAATTTGAGGATGCCATCACTACCCTGACCCTTCCGGGTGTACAGGCCATCCAGATAGCCATTCTCGACGGGGTTCTCTACATCCCCTCAGACAATAAAATGTACAAAGCAATTACAAACGAGTATCAGGAACACAACATCATGAGTGCCCTCTTACTGAAAGATTTTTTACACGCGCTATGAAGAACCTGATTATTCAAGGGGAAAATATCGGTGGATTGAACTATCTGCTGAACCACGGCTTCAAGGAGGCCATCGATTTGATCTACGTCGATCCACCCTTTGCTACGGGTTCGGACTTTCTCGTCTCCGAAGGACGGACATCTACCGTCAGCAACTCCAAATCGGGGAGAGTGGCCTATACCGACAAAGTAACCGGAAACACCTTTATAAACGACATTCGGAAACGGATGATACTGGCCAAGGAGTTGTTGTCGCCCCGAGGTTCGATATACCTGCACACCGATTACAAAATAGGGCATTACCTGAAAGTGATGATGGACGAGGTTTTCGGCATCGACCATTTCCGCAACGACATCACCCGAATCAAGTGCAACCCCAAAAACTTCAAACGCATCGGATACGGCAACATAAAGGATATGATTCTTTTCTACTCAAAAGGGGAAAAACCCATCTGGCACGAACCCAAAGAGCCCTATTCCCCAACAGATATAGATAAGTTATACCCCAAAACGGACCGTAACGGAAGGCGCTATACAACCGTCCCGATCCATGCGCCGGGCGAAGCCCGGCATCCCCTCCCCTTCAAAGGGAATTATCCCCCCGCAGGGAGACACTGGCGGACGGATGTAGCCACTTTGGAACAGTGGGACCGCGAGGGATTGATCGAGTGGTCTCCAACGGGCAATCCGCGCAAAATCGTCTATGCCAATGAGAGCGAAGGCAAAAGGATACAAGACATATGGACATTCAAAGACCCCGCCTATCCGGTATATCCGACAGAGAAAAATGCCGACCTGCTGGATTTGATCATCCGTACCTCATCGAACCAGGGCAGCATCGTACTCGATTTCTACTGCGGCAGCGGTACCACGCTGAAAGCCGCCGCTCAAAACGGCCGGAAATGGATCGGCATAGACCAGTCGGAGATAGCAATAGAGGCTACGAAAACAAAAATGAAAGATTTCCGCCCCTACCGTTTTATCGACCTGAACAAACCGGAAACATCATCAAACACACCTTAAAATAACACAACAATGAAAAAAATTATTCTCACATTCATCGTCGTGCTGTGTACAGGCCTCGGCATAGAGGCCCAACAGCTGAATGTCGCCACCTACAACCTGCGCAACGCCAACCGGGGCGACTCGACCAACGGAAACGGCTGGGGACAACGCTATCCGGTCATTGCCGACCTGGTACAGTTTCACGATTTCGACATCTTCGGTACACAAGAGTGTAAACACCACCAATTGGAAGATTTGACCCAAGCCATGCCCCAATACGCATACATCGGCATCGGCCGCGACGACGGGAAACAGGCAGGGGAATACTCGGCCATCTTCTACAAGAAAGACAAATTCAAGGTGCTGGACCACGGCGACTTCTGGTTATCGACCGACACAAGCCGTCCGAACAAAGGATGGGACGCCGCCCTGCCCCGCATCTGTACCTGGGGTATCTTCAAAGAAAAGAAGAGCGGCTTTACATTCATGTTCTTCAACCTGCACATGGACCATGTCGGCGTAGAGGCCCGCAAAGAGAGTGCCAAACTCATCCTGGCCAAAATCAAAGAGACCGGCGGGAAACTTCCGGTTATCCTGACCGGCGACTTCAACGTAGATCAGACAAACGAAAGCTACCTGCTGCTCCACGATTCGGGTATCCTGCGCGACTCGTACGAAGCGGCCCAGTTCCGCTATGCCACCAACGGGACATTCAACAGCTTCAACCCCAACCTGAAAACAGATAGCCGCATAGACCACGTATTTATCAGCAAACAGTTTACCGTAAAAAAATATGGTGTGCTGACCGACACCTACCGTTCAGAAGTTTCGGAAAGCCAGAAGGAGATCAAATCGGGTAACTTCCCCAAAGAGGTATCTCTGCATAAATACCAGGCCCGTACCCCGTCGGACCACTTCCCGGTAATGGTTGTACTCACTTACAAAAAATAGCCTTACAAAAGCGTTACATCACAAGGGCGTCCCAACCGACAAAAGGTTAGGTCGCCCTTGTCCTTTCCGGACAACAACCAAGCAACAGCCATGCTCTTCCATCCTTGAACGGCATTTGTTTCGGACAAAAATAATCCGTACGTTTGTATGGAAATTTATGACAGCATGAAAATAGACAAAGGTCTCATCACACTCTCCCCCTTGTTGGTCTTTTTAGGAGTATATTTAATTACCTCCCTGTGTATAAACGACTTCTACAAAATGCCCATATCCGTGGCATTCTTAATCTCGTCCGTTTATGCCGTCGCCATTACCCGGGGAATGTCGATAAACAAGCGAATAGAAACTTTCTCAGAAGGGGCCTCCGAAAAAAACATCGTCTTGATGATCTGGATCTTCATCCTGGCAGGAGCTTTCGCTCAGGCAGCCAAAACGATGGGTGCCATCGACGCAGCGGTCAACCTGACCCTTTCCCTCCTGCCCGGCAATTTACTGTTGGCCGGGATTTTTGTCGCCTCCTGCTTCGTCTCTTTTTCCATCGGTACCTCGGTAGGAACGATCGTAGCCCTGACACCGGTAGCCGTAGGCATTGCCGAACATACAGGCATCGAAATTCCCTTTATCGTAGCTGTCGTTACCGGAGGGGCCTTTTTCGGCGACAACCTCTCATTCATTTCCGATACCACCATCGCCGCTACCCGTACGCAAGGATGTACCATGCGCGACAAATTCAAAGTCAATTTCCAGATTGTAGTCCCGGCTGCCGCCATCGTATTTTTGATTTACGTCTTTGCCGGGGCCGATATGCCAGTATCGGAAAGCCACGGAGAGATCGAATGGTTGAAAATAGTACCCTATTTGGCCGTTATCGGATGCGCCATGGCCGGCATCAACGTTGCCACGGTATTGATTATCGGCATCGTATTATGCGCCGTAATCGGCCTATACAGCAGGAGTTTCGACTTTTTCGGATGTGCAGGAGCCTTGGGAGAGGGTATCACCGGGATGGGCGAACTGATTATCATCACGCTCATGGCCGGGGGGATGCTCGAAATGATTCGCGTCAACGGAGGTATCGACTACATCATACGGCTATTGACCCGGAACGTTTCATCCAAACGGGGCGGAGAACTGAGCATCGCCCTGCTGGTGAGCATTGCCGGCAAATACGGTATAGACCCCCGGAAAGCCGCCAGTATTCTCGACACCTTTTCCTGCCTGGTACAAGGTATCATCCCCTACGGGGCCCAGATACTGATGGCGTCGGAACTGGCCGGCATATCGCCCCTATCCATTATAAAATACCTGTACTATCCGTTCTTGATGGGAGCTTTCGCCTGTCTATCCATCCTGTTCCGGTTCCCCCGAAAATATTCGTAGGAATCCCGATCTCAAAAAACAGCACAAAAAAAAATTCGATTTTATTTTGCAAATAAAAACTATTCGTTACATTTGCACCGTGAAATACGAATTACACAAACCGAAGAATGAAAAATTTTAGCTTTGCATATTACTTCTTTTTCTACTTTTACTTTTACGGCAAAAAGTGAGACGGGGTTTTATGTAGTAAAGTTAAAAACAAAGATATTTTAAACGATTTAAAATCCCGTCCGAAACGACGGGATTTTTTTATACCCTATGGTTGATATGAAAACGAACGAACGATTTTTCTTTTATTACTTTTTTTACTTTATGCCAATCATAAGGTGGGATGTCGATATGCGTAAAATGAACCGAAAATATTGAAATTATAATCCCACCGTTGTAATAACGAGTGGGATTTTTTTTAATCACAAAAAAAAATGAAACGAGTAGCTATACAAGGCATTGCCGGATGTTACCACGAGGTAGCCGCACGAAACTATTTTAAAGGAGAAGAAATCGCCATCGAGCCGTGTCCTACCTTCGCCCACATATTCAAGGCCATGAGTAAAGACGACACCCTGCTGGGAGTGATGGCCATCGAAAACACCATAGCCGGCAGCCTGTTGCAAAACCACGAACTGTTGCGCAAAAGCGACGTGTGCATCGTCGGTGAATACAAACTGCGCATCTCCCACTCGCTGGCTGCCCTGCCGGACGAAACGATGGAAGACATTACCGAAATAAACTCACATCCCATTGCCTTGATGCAATGCGAAGAGTTTCTGGATGAATTTCCCAAAATAAAAATCGTAGAAAAAGGCGACACGGCATTAAGCGCCCGCGAGATTGCCGAGAAACAGTTAAAAGGCCATGCCGCCATTTGCAGCAAATTCGCCGCCCAACTATACGGTCTCAAAACGTTGGCCGAAGGCATCGAAACCAACAAACGCAACTTTACCCGCTTTTTGATTCTGGCCGACAGCTGGCAAAAAGAGGAGATCGTCCGAGAAGCAGATATCAACAAATCGTCGCTGGTTTTCAGCTTGCCCCACTCCCAGGGAAGCCTGTCGAAAGTGTTGACCATCCTCTCCTTTTACGACATCAACCTGACCAAAATACAATCGCTTCCTATCATCGGAAGAGAATGGGAATACCGGTTCTACATCGACGTCTCATTCAGCAACTTCAACCGTTACCGCCAATCACTGGAAGCCATCAAACCGCTAATCAAAGATTTCAAAATATTAGGAGAATATGCAGAAGCACCCTACAACCTCGAAAATACAGCCCGCTAACCGGGTAAACAGCGTCAGCGAATACTATTTCTCGAAAAAACTGAAAGAGATCGCTGCCTTGAACGCAGCCGGGAAAGACATTATCAGCTTAGGCATTGGCAGCCCCGACAAACCGCCTCACGCCAACACCATAGAAACGCTTTGTACCGACAGCCGGAAACCCGACACACACGGCTATCAACCCTACGTGGGAATACCTGAACTGCGTCAGGCCTTCGCCAAGTGGTACAAAACCTGGTACGGCGTTGAGCTGGATGCCAACAAAGAGATACAACCGCTTATCGGCTCCAAAGAGGGTATCCTGCACATCTCGCTGGCCTTTCTGAATCCCGGCGACGGCGTATTGGTACCCAATCCGGGATACCCGACATACAGCTCGGTAAGCCGTCTGGCCGAAGCCCGTATCATCCCGTACGACCTGTGTGAAGAAAACGGATGGCAACCGGACTTCGATGCTCTGGAAAAACTCGATCTCGACAACGTGAAACTGATGTGGGTAAACTATCCCAATATGCCCACGGGTGCCAACGCTTCGGTCGAGCTGTTTCAAAAGCTGGTCGATTTCGGCAAACGGCACAACATCATCGTGGTAAACGACAATCCGTACAGCTTTATCTTGAATGACAAGCCGTTAAGCATCCTCAGCATCGAAGGAGCCAAGGATATCTGTATCGAAATGAACTCCATGAGTAAAGCCCACAATATGCCGGGCTGGCGTATCGGGATGTTGGCCACCAACGCCCAATTCGTAGAGTGGATTCTGCGTGTAAAAAGCAACATCGACTCGGGGATGTTCCGCCCGCTGCAAACCGCAGCGGTAACGGCCCTGAACAGCCCCAAAGAGTGGTACGACGGGATGAACCGGATTTACCGCAACAGACGGACGATTGCCGAAAAAATTGCCACCACGCTCGGATGTACCTTCGATCAAAAACAGGTAGGATTGTTCCTCTGGGCCAAAATACCCGACCAACTGGCCGACAGCGGAGAACTGGCCGACAAGGTACTGTACCAGGCCCGGGTATTTATCACCCCCGGATTCGTTTTCGGCGACAACGGCAAACGCTATGTCCGCATCTCGCTTTGTGCTACCGAGGAAAAATTAAACGAAGCCTTACACCGTATTCAAGAAAATATAAAATAAAACAGATACTACCATGATGGAATTTTTACCTATCAATTTACCGGGAGTGGATAATAAACGTCCCCTGGTTATCGCCGGCCCTTGCAGTGCCGAAACAGAAGAGCAAGTATTAACGACAGCCAAAGATTTGGCCGCCAAAGGAATCAAGATATTCCGCGCGGGCATCTGGAAACCCCGTACAAAACCGGGAGGATTTGAAGGAGTAGGCAGCGAAGGTCTGCCCTGGCTGAAAAAAGTAAAAGAGGAGACCGGTATGTACACCGCCACCGAAGTGGCTACCGAACGCCACGTATTCGAAGCACTGAAACACGGAGTGGACATTCTCTGGATCGGTGCTCGAACCTCAGCCAACCCCTTTGCCGTACAGGAAATAGCCAATGCCCTAAAAGGGGTGGATATTCCGGTCCTGATTAAAAATCCGGTCAATCCCGACCTCGAACTGTGGATCGGTGCCGTAGAACGTATCTACAACGCCGGCATCCATCACCTGGGGGTCATCCACCGCGGGTTCAGCTCATACGACAAAAAACTGTACCGCAACTTGCCGCAATGGCACATACCCATCGAGTTACGCCGTCGGTTGCCGAACCTGCCCATTATCTGCGACCCCAGCCACATCGGCGGGAAACGCGAACTGATAGCCCCGCTCAGCCAACAGGCCATGGACCTGGGATTCGACGGCCTGATTATCGAATCGCACTGCAACCCCGACTGTGCTTGGAGCGACAAAGACCAACAGGTAACCCCGGACGTATTGGATTACATATTAAATATGCTGGTCATCCGCGAAACTACGCAAACCACCGAAAACCTGACAGAACTGCGCAAACAAATCGACGAACTGGACGAACAGTTATTGGAACTGCTCTCCAAACGGATGCGCATCTCCCGTGAAATAGGACAATATAAAAAAGAACACGATATGCCGGTATTGCAAACCGTCCGGTACGACGAAATCCTGAACAAACGCGTATCGCAGGCCGTAGAGCTGGATATGTCGGACGATTTTATGAAAAGCGTATTGGAGGCCATCCACGAAGAGTCTGTTAGACAACAAATTGTAATAATGAACAAATAAGAAATGAAAATTTTGATTTTAGGCGCCGGTAAAATGGGTACGTTTTTTGCCGACGCACTGAGCTTTCAGCACGAAGTAGGATTGTATGACGTCGATCCGAAAAAACTCCGGTTCGTGTACAACACCGAACGCATGACCCAATTGGACGAAGTAAAGGCTTTCGAGCCGGAACTGCTTATCAACGCCGCCACGGTCAAATATACCATCGAGGCTTTTAAGGCTGTCATTCCGTACATACCGGACAACTGCATCATCTCGGACATCGCTTCGGTAAAAACCGGACTGCCCGAATTTTATGCCGAGATGAAACGTCCGTTCGTCTCGACACACCCGATGTTCGGCCCTACGTTTGCTTCGTTAAGCGATTTGAGCACCCAAAACGCCATCATCATCTCCGAATCGGATCATTTGGGAAAGGTCTTTTTCAAGGACTTTTACAACACCCTGCGACTGAACACATTTGAATACTCGTTCAAGGAGCACGACGAAACCATCGCCTACTCGCTCTCCATCCCGTTTGCCTCAACGCTGGTATTCGCCTCGGTCATGAAATACCAGGAAGCACCGGGTACTACGTTCAAACGCCACATGGACATTGCCCGCGGGCTGTTGTCGGAAGATGACTTCCTGCTATCCGAAATCCTCTTTAACCCTTACACCCCGGGACAAGTGGAAAAGATTCAGCAAGAACTCTCTAAATTACTGGAAATCATCCGGAACAAAGATAGCAAAGGCATGGCCGATTACCTAACCAAGGTACGCAGCAACATTCAATCGAAATAACATCCATAATTACCCTGGCAGCCGGACAATAACCGTGTCCGGCTGCATATTTTTCTTACCATGGACAGCTTCCGTATAGAATCGGCCCCGTTGCAAGGTTACACCGATTATATTTTCAGAAACCTGCACCACCAATATTTCGGAGGGATAGAGAGCTACTACACCCCCTTTATCCGGTACGAACGCAAAACGTTCCGAAACCGGGACCTGCGGGATTGTGCCCCCGAGAACAACCGGGTTGCCCGACTCATTCCCCAGCTTATCGCCGCCGACCCCCAGGAGCTGAACCATATCTGTACCCGGTTGCGCAGCTTAGGTTACCACCAACTGGACATCAACATGGGATGTCCCTTTGCCCCGATTGTACGCCAAGGCAAAGGTTCGGGCATACTGCCGCATCCCGACAAAGTAGATAAACTGTTACAGGAGACACTCAAATTTCCGGAAATATCCTTTTCCATAAAAATCCGGTTGGGCTGGGAGTCAGCAGACGAATCGTTGCAACTACTTCCGCTATTCCAATCCTATCCGTTGTGCCAAATCACCCTGCATGCCCGGACGGGGAAAAACCAATACAAAGGAGAACCGGACAAGGAGGCATTCGGCCGTTTTTACGAAAAATGTCGGATACCGTTGCTCTACAACGGTAACGTCCAATCGGTTGAAGAGGCCCTGGCTGTCAGACAACAGTTTCCCGGCATTGCCGGAATAGCCCTCGGACGAGGATTGTTACAAAACCCGTTTTTAGCCCGGGAAATTCTGTCGAGCCCTATCTCTCCCGCCCAGAAGCAACAAACAATCCGCGACTTCCACCAAGAACTGCTACGCCATTATCAATCCCGTTTAGCCGGAGATCATCAGGTATTGGTCAAAATGAAAACCTTTTGGGAATATTTCTTACCTGAAAGCAACCCGAAAATTCGGAAAAAAATCCTGAAAAGCCCAACCATCGACCAATACAAACAATACGTATCTCAACTCCTGACCGACGACTCTTCGGATGCGGAGCAGTACTGAACCATTTCCGAAAGGCTCTCACCCAAGAGCATCCTTTCGGCACAGAATAGATAAAGTACTACCCTGCGGAGAAAATATACACCGACCACCTTGAAATAAAAGGAAATAAATTGTAAGATTGAATTTATATACATACCTTTGCTCGATTTTAAAACAAAAGCAAGCGAACGGCTTTATACCCATACGATAAAGGACGTCCATGAATTAACCGTTTAAACCAAAGAAGAAAATGAATTGGATTGAAAATCTACTGTTTGCCCCCGAGTCGGTAGCCCATACGGTTTTGCTGTACTCTTTCGTCATCGCCTTGGGCGTATATCTGGGAAAACAGAAATTTTTAGGCGTCTCGTTAGGGGTTACATTCGTTCTTTTTGTAGGAATCGTAGCCGGACACTTCGGATTCGTAGGAGAAAAAAACATTATGCACTTCCTCCAAGAGTTCGGACTGATCCTCTTCGTCTATTCCATCGGCTTGCAAGTAGGGCCCGGTTTCTTCTCCTCCTTTAAGAAAGGAGGTATGCGGCTCAATATGCTGGCGTGCGCCATTGTAGGGTTGAACCTGCTCGTGGTATTAATCATTTACCTGTTTGCCAACGAACGCGTCGATATGCCGATGCTGGTAGGCGTACTCTCGGGAGCTGTAACCAATACCCCGGGATTAGGTGCCGCACAACAGACATTGGCCCAGTTGAACTACGACGGCAAGTTAGACGTCGTCCCCGAAATTGCATCGGGATATGCCGCAGCCTATCCGTTGGGCGTAATCGGCATCATCGGTACGATGTTAATCGTCAGGGCCCTATTCAAAATAAAACTCGAAAAAGAGGCCGAAGAGATCGAGAAAGAGGCGCAAGCCAATATCCTGAAACCCCATGTATTGACGTTCCGGGTAGAAAACCCGTTGATTTTCGGACAAACGGTCGAAAAAGTAACCCAATTCATCGACCGTAACTTCGTCATATCCCGTATCAAACGGGAAAACAGCGAAGTGATTATCCCTAAAACAGATACGACCATCGAGAAAGATGACCTGCTGCTGATCGTCCTGTCCGAGCAGGACGAAGCCACCATGTCGGCATTTATCGGAAAAACCGTCGAGATGGACTGGGAAGCCATCCCTGCCCCGATCGTCTCACGCCGCATCGTCATTACCAAACCCGAGCTGAACGGACGCTCACTGGGTTCACTGCGATTGCCTTTCGGATACCGGCTGAACGCTACACGCCTGAACCGTGCCGGGGTGGACTTGGTGGCAAACCCCAACCTGACCCTGCAAATGGGAGACCGGTTGACCGTTGTCGGAAAGAAAGAAGATATAAACCGATTGGCCGAAAAACTGGGGAACTCCATGAAACGGTTGAACGAACCCAACATGATTACTATCTTCGTGGGAATTCTGTTAGGGATTATCCTGGGGAGCATCCCGTTGGCAATACCGGGAATGTCGTCGTCGATGAAACTCGGTTTGGCCGGAGGACCGTTGGTAGTGGCCATTCTGATAGGACGGTTCGGATATAAGTTCAAACTCATCACCTATACCTCTACCAGTGCCAGTTTGTTGTTACGCGAATTAGGTATCTGCCTGTTCCTGTCCAGCGTCGGACTCAATGCCGGAGGCGATTTTGTCAATACCGTCATCAACGGGGACGGCCTGCTATGGGTATTCTGGGGTGTCCTGATAACCGTTATTCCTTTGCTGATTATAGGTATCATCGGTCGATGGCGTTTCAATCTGAACTATTTTACCCTGATGGGACTCATCGCCGGCAGCAATACCGACCCGCCTGCTTTGGCCTATGCCAACAAGATTGCCGGAAACGATGCTCCTGCCGTAGCCTATTCTACGGTATATCCGCTAACCATGTTCTTGCGCATATTGACAGCCCAGTTACTGATTCTGGCCTTTGCGTAAAACACATCTTCAAAGATAACCCGACTCAAAAAAAGGAATTCAAAACCGGTCAAAACCGTTATCAATGAACGGGAAGCGAAGAAATGTTAAAATTTATTACATAAAAAAGATTTATCCTCAAAAACGGCGGTTCGGACGACAAAAGGTCTCCGTTCTTATATTATAATTGCACATCGGAATACGGATAAATACCTTTGTTTCAAAGAAAATAGAAAAAACCGTATTCCTATGAAACAATACAAAATCTTACCTTTTTGCGTGCTCTTTGCTGCAACCGGAACCATGCAGGCACAAGAAAAGCCGGCACAATGGGACTACCAATCGTGCATCCGGTACGCTCTGGAACAAAACATCCAGATCAAAAAGAGCAAAGTATTGCTGGACGAAAGCCAGGTCAATACGAAAACAGCCAAGGCTGCATTGTTCCCCAGTCTTTCATTTTCTACCTCCCACAACATTGTCAATCGCCCGTACGACCAAAGCGGCAGTAACCTGGTAAACGTGGGCGGTAGCGGTAACTACGCCACCAGCGGCGGTAGCAGCAAAACCAACTATACCGGCAGTTACGGGTTAAATGCCCAATGGACCGTATATAACGGCGGGAAAAGGTTGAAAACCATCGAACAACAAGAATTGAACGGGCAAATTGCCGAACTCAATATCGATGAAACGGCAAATACCATCGAAGAATCTATTACCCAGACGTTCATGCAAATACTCTATGCCAACGAATCGGTTAAGATAAACGAAAACACCCTGGCCGTATCGGCGGCTCAACGGGACAGGGCCAAGGAGATGCTGGAAGCCGGCAGCATTGCCAAAAGCGACTACGCACAACTCGAAGCACAATACAGCTCGGACAAATACCAACTGGTAACCTCGCAGGCTTCGTTGAAAAATTATAAACTGCAACTCAAACAACTGTTGGAACTGGACGGAGAAGAAGAGATGGATATTGTACTCTCGGACATCAGCGACGAAAGTATCCTGGCCGTTCTCCCCAGCAAGACGGAAGTGTATGAAACGGCACTGGCCTCGCGCCCCGAAATACAAAGCAGCCTATTGGACATCAAGGCTTCCAATTTGAATGTAAACATTGCCAAAGCCGGTTACTACCCCAGCATCAGCCTCAATACCGGTATCGGGACAAACTCGATGAGCGGAACGGACCTCAGCTTCGGTTCTCAGCTAAAAAACAGTTGGAGCAACTCGGTCGGCATCAGCCTTTCGCTTCCGATCCTCAACAACCGTTCTACCAAAAGCGCCGTAGAACAGGCCCAATTACAAACCTGGACCAGCCAGTTAAATTATTTAGATGCCAAGAAAACGTTGTTCAAAACAATAGAAAGTCTCTGGTTAGATGCCAGCAGTGCACAAGAACAATACATAGCAGCCACCGAAAAGCTGAAAAGCACCCAAATCAGTTACGAACTGGCAAACGAACAATTCAACGTCGGGATGAAAAATACCGTCGAGCTGCTGACCGAAAAAAACAACTTTCTCTCGGCACAACAAGAGGTGTTGCAAGCCAAATATATGGCATACCTGAACATACAGTTACTCCGATTCTATCAAAACTTACCCATTGAAATAAATTAAAACAAAACGATATGAACTATACAAAAAAGACAACCGGCAGCATCTGGGCCATGTTGGTTCTGGCACTTTCATTCCAGGGCTGCTCTTCATCCGAACAACAAAACGAAAACCCTTTCAGAACCAATAAAGTGGTAAAGAGTTCCATTTCCAGCAAAGTGGAAGCCACCGGAACCGTAGAACCCATTACCCAGGTAGAGGTAGGTACACAGGTTTCCGGTATCGTGGACAAATTGTACGCCGACTACAACAGCGTGGTCAAAAAAGGGGAACTGATTGCCGAACTCGACAAAGTAAACCTGCTGAACGAACTGGCTGCCAGAAAAAGCGACCTGGCAACGGCCAAAACCGAATATGAATATCAACTTAAAAATTATACCCGCAACAAAACGTTGCACGAAAAACAGTTGATCAGCGACTACGATTACGAAACCGCTTACTACAATTACGAAAAAGCCAAAAACAGTTATGAAGTAAGCAAGAATGAACTGGCCAAGGCTGAAACGAATTTAGGATACGCCACCATCTATTCGCCCATCGACGGAATCGTTCTCTCACGTGCCGTAGAAGAAGGACAGACCGTAGCTGCCAGCTTTGAAACCCCGACCCTCTTCACCATCGCCAGCGACTTGACCCAAATGCAGGTAGTGGCCGACGTGGATGAAGCCGACATAGGCGGCGTAAAAGAGGGTCAACGGGTTACCTTCACCGTAGATGCATACCCCAACGATACCTTTGAAGGAGAAGTTACCCAGGTACGCCAGGAGGCGACAACAACCAACAACGTGGTAACATACGAGGTAGTTATCAACGCTCCGAACCCCGACCTGAAACTGAAATCTGGCTTGACGGCAACCGTATCCATCTATACAATCGAAAAAGATAATGTCTTGAATATCCCGGCCGGAGCCCTCACGTTCGTTCCATCAGAGGAAAAAGGCAAGAATCAACAGATAAACAACTCTTCCAACAACAAAACGGTTTACGTACTCGAAAACGGACAACCCGTACAAAAAGACATCGTAGTCGGTGTATCTACCGGTACCGTGGTTGAAGTTTGCCAAGGGCTGAACGAAGGAGAAGAGGTTATAACCGGCGAAAATGCCGCAGGCGGAAGAAATGCTATGATGGATTCTGCCCAAGGTGCCCCGGAAGGAGAATCAAGCCCGTTTATGCCGCAACGACCCGGAGGAAACAAAAATAAAAAATAGGATTATGCAAACAAAAAAAGCCATTATAGAGCTCCAACACGTAAAACGGGATTTCAAGGTCGGGAGCGAAACCGTACACGCCCTGCGCGATATATCCTTCTCCATCTACCCGGGCGAATTCGTTACCATCATGGGGAAGAGCGGTTCCGGTAAATCGACCCTGCTCAACACGCTGGGATGCCTGGATACCCCTACATCGGGCGAATACCTGTTGGACGGAATCTCTGTACGCCGAATGGGTAAGAACGATCGGGCCGTACTCCGAAACAAAAAAATCGGATTCGTTTTTCAATCGTACAACCTGTTGGCCAAAACCACCGCGCTCGAAAACGTAGAGCTACCGCTCATGTACAACTCCTCGGTATCGGCCAAACAACGGAGAGAGAGAGCTGCCAAAGCACTGGAAGATGTAGGGTTGGCCGACCGTATCAACCACAAATCGAACCAGATGTCGGGAGGGCAACAACAACGCGTAGCCATCGCCCGCGCCCTGGTAAACGATCCCGTTATCATCCTGGCAGACGAAGCTACCGGGAACCTCGACACGAGAACGTCTTATGAAATCCTGGTCTTATTTCAGGAGTTGCACGCCAAGGGGAAAACCATCATCTTCGTTACGCACAACCCCGAACTGATGTCATTCAGTAGCCGGAACATCGTACTCAAAGACGGGCACGTCATCTCCGACACGTACAATGAAAAGCGCATCTGGGCAAAAGATATCCTGGCTACGCTACCTAAAAATGACGATTAAACCCTATTAATCTGAAACGTATGAATCTTACCAATCTGTTCAGAATAGCCCTCAGGGCTCTCAATAACAACAAAACCCGCGCATTGCTCACCATGTTAGGGATTATCATCGGGGTGGCCTCGGTCATTACGATGCTGGCCATCGGGCAAGGCTCCAAAAAGAGCATCCAGCGCCAAATCTCCGAAATGGGGTCCAATATGATTATGATACACCCCGCACGCGAAATGCAAGGAGGTGTCCGCCAAAGTGCCGAAAATATGCAAACACTCAAAGTGGAAGATTACGAAGCCTTGCGCAGCAAGGCTAAATACCTGACAGCAGTATCGCCCTCGGTAAGCAGCAGCGGACAGTCGATTTTCGGGGCAAACAACTACCCGACCTCCATATACGGAATCAACCAAGACTACCTCGAAATACGTAAATTATCGGTACAAGACGGAAACATCTTTTCGGATCAGGAAATCAAGACGGCCGCCAAAGTGTGTCTGGTAGGAAAAACCGTCATAGACAACCTCTTTACAAACGGCGAAAACCCGATAGGGAAAACCATCCGGTTCGACAAGATACCGTTCACCATCATCGGGGTACTGACACCCAAAGGATACAACAGTATGGGTATGGACCAGGACGATATGATTCTGGCCCCCTATACCACCATCCAAAAACGGGTATTGGCCATCACCCACTTACAGGGAATTTTCGCTTCGGCTATTTCAGAAGACCAGACCGAGAAGGCCACAGAAGAGATTTCCGAAATATTGCGTACCAACCACAAACTCAAAGAGACGGACGACGACGATTTTGAAATCCGCTCGCAACAGGAACTTAGCTCCATGCTCAACTCGACCACCGATTTGATGACCGTACTGTTGGCCTGTATTGCCGGGATCTCCCTGCTGGTAGGAGGTATCGGTATTATGAACATCATGTATGTCTCGGTAACCGAACGTATTAGGGAAATCGGGTTGCGAATGTCCATCGGTGCCAAGGGGCGCGACATCCTGGCACAATTTCTGATCGAAGCCATCCTCATCAGCATTACCGGTGGCGTTATCGGGGTATTGTTCGGATTTGTATCCTCGTATGCCGTAAAGGTCATTGCCGGCTGGCCCATCTACATACAGGTTTGGTCGGTTATCCTTTCGTTCGCTGTCTGTACGGTTACCGGCGTATTTTTCGGATGGTATCCGGCCAAAAAAGCCGCGAATTTAGATCCGATAGAAGCTATTCGTTACGAATAAAAATCTCTATCTTTGCATGAAAGCGACAGAAATGACAAATAATTTAGAAAACAAAAAAGGATTCTTGATCTTGATCCATGTCATGGCATGGGGCCTTGTTTTCGGGACTCCTTTCTTTTTCGTCGATAAGGATTCCCCGGAGATGATGTGGAAAAAATACCTCGATTTCTGTGTCATTCCCGTCTCCTCCATCCTTATTTTCTATGCCAACTACCTGTTCCTGATCAACCGTTTGTTATTCAAGAAAAAAATTGTCAAGTACGTTATCATTAACACACTGATGATTGTCGCACTATTGATCTCCATGGAAATTTGGAGAGACTGGGTATCACCCAAACAGGTGATAGAAGCCTACCGCATCGAAAAACGGATAGACGAAGATAACCAGATACGGGAATACAGAATACCCCTTCACCACGGGAAACCGAATATCTATAAAAAAATGTTCTTTATATAAGCATTTTTTTGCATCATGAGTATAATCAATTCCTTTAAAAAAATTCTTTTTCCGCCCTTGATTTATATCGTTTATTATTACTTTCCGTTTATCTTTAAGGCCATTAGATTCAATAAATGTTTTGCAAATATTAGGAGTATTATCAGTAGAACAATCATCAA
>CASGEW010000050.1 GCA_949300615.1 uncultured Bacteroidales bacterium | reverse complement strand
AGGCAATCTTTTTACTGTCGGGAGTCCAGGCAAAATCGTCTGTTCCGCCGAAAGGTTTCATGGGACATTCGTACGGTTCACCTTCCATGATGTCGGTGATGTCGGTCAATCCCGATACGGAGAAATCCGCCACATAAGGATGCGGGATGGTCTCTATCCATTCGTCCCAATGTTTGTACATCAAGTCGTCTATCACCCGGCCGGTGGCTAATGGCAGGTCCGGATAGATTTCGGAGGCTTTGCGGTTATAGGGGATGTTGGAGAAAAAGAGTATCTTTGTATTGTCCGGGGAGATGACAAATCCGTCGATGCCGTTTTCATAGTGGCTGATCTGTTTCCGGTTGTTTCCGTCGGCATCCATGCACCATATTTGCGAGTTTCCGCTTTCGGACGATAGAAAGAGGATTTTCCCGTCGTTCAACCATACTGCGTTTTGTTCAGATTGCGGTGTACGGGTTATCTGTTTTTTCTGGCTCCCGTCGATGTTCATGGTAAACAGTTCCCTGTTGCTTTTATTTTTCTCCACATCCGTATAGCTGACTCCATATAGAATTTTCTGCCTGTCGGGCGATAGTTCGATTCCGCTGATGCGTCCGAATTCATACAGGATTTCCGGTGTCAGTACGCTGTTGGGTGCGAGTGTTTGGGTTGTTTTGCCAATGATGTCTGTCTCTTTTTCTTTCATGGAGTCGGAGCCAGACTGGCAAGCCGTCAGGGTAATGGTTGTTGCTAACATAAGATTGCGAATGGCGTACATATATAACTATTTTTTATGAGGTTTGTTCGATCTCTTTTGGGGTGATGCCGGTCGGTTGTACAGCTGTTGAAACAGATCGGGCCGGTTTATTCTCCGAAGAGAATTTTCGATGGCTTTTCGTTGTTCCGGTTTATACCAGAAGAAAAATTGCCGTTGAGCCAGTTTCTCCTCCCGGGTACGGGCGGTATAGACGGGCTTTTTGGTAGAGGGATTGTATCCGGTATAATACATCTCGGTGGAGAGGGTCATCGGGGTTGGGGTAAAATCTTGTATCTGTTCCAACTGGAAATGCAGCCGTTTGGTGATAACGGCCAGTTCGGCCATATTTTCTTCGGTACATCCCGGATGGCTTGATATGAAATAGGGAATGATTTGCTGATTCAACCCGTATTTAGTATTTATTTTTTCAAAGGTTCGTTTGAACTCTTCAAACAGTTTGAACGAGGGTTTCCGCATGATGTCCAGCACCTTGTCGGAGGTGTGTTCGGGTGCCACTTTGAGGCGACCTGATACGTGTTTGGCTATTAGCTCTTCGGTATATTCGCGGTTGATGGCGTTGATTTTTTCGTCATCGCTCCGGTGTATCAGCATATCGTACCGCACGCCGCTGCCGATAAACGATTTTTTGATACCCTTTATCTTATCCACGCTCCGGTAGAGCTCCAACAAACTGCTGTGATCGGAGTTGAGGTTTTTGCACACTTCCGGGTAGAGGCAAGAGGGGCGCCCGCATTTTCGGCAGGCCTCTTTATTCCGCCCTCCCATTTTGTACATATTGGCCGAGGGGCCTCCCAAATCAGACAAGTATCCGGCAAATCCCGGCATTTGGGTGATGGCTTCCACCTCTTTGAGTATGGATGCTTTGGAACGGGACGATACAAATTTCCCTTGGTGTGCCGATATGGCACAAAACGAACAGCCGCCGAAACACCCCCGGTGTGTATTGACCGAGAATTTGATCATTTCATAAGCGGGAATCGTTTTCCCTTTGTATTTGGGATGCGGCATACGGGTGTAGGGCAGGTCGAACGATGCGTCGATTTCGGCTTCTGTCATGGGGGGATAGGGAGGATTTACCACCACCGTTTTACCCATTGCTGCTTGCCAGATGGTGCGGGGAGCGTATCGGTGCGATTCCTGATCGATGTGCTGCGTGTTTTCCGATTGCCATTTTTTACTTTTCAGGCAATCTTCGTACGAAATCAGTACCAGATTTCCCGGGTCGTTGGCCGGTACCTTCCGGGTGGTTATGCAGGCGGTCTGGGGTAAATCTTGGATATCCGACACCTTTTCTCCGGCAGCAAGCCGTTTGGCCAGTTCCGTAATAGGACGTTCGCCCATCCCGTATATCAACAAGTCGGCCGGAGCATCGAACAAGATACTTGGCCGCAAGCGATCTTCCCAGTAGTCGTAATGTGCCAATCGCCGCATGGAGGCCTCAATGCCGCCAATCACGACCGGGACGTCGGGGAATAGCTCTTTGAGAATCCGCGAATAGACGATTGTGGCGTAATCGGGACGCATATCTGCACGGCCGTCGGGCGTATAGGCATCGTCCGATCGCAACCGTTTGTTGGCCGTGTATCGGTTTACCATCGAGTCCATGGCTCCGGCCGATACCCCGAAAAAGAGTCGGGGTTTGCCCAATTTCTTGAAATCCCGTAAATCGTCGCGCCAGTTGGGTTGGGGGACAATCGCCACTCTCCATCCGTGAGCTTCCAACGTCCTCCCTAAAACGGCCATACCGAACGAAGGATGATCTACATAGGCATCTCCCGAAAAGAGGATGACGTCGATGTAATCCCATCCCCTAAGCTCTACCTCTTTTTTGGTGGTTGGCAACCACTCTTCTGTTTTATACTCTTTCATTTCCGGTTAGTGAAGTCCGACGATTTTGCCGTTTATTATATCGATGAAATTGGCCTGTGGCGTTTTAGGAAGCCCTGGCATACGCATGATGTTGCCGGCAATGGCTACGATGAATTCGGCCCCGTTGTTGATGACCAGGTCGTTTATTTTGAAGTCGAAACCTGAAACAACTCCGTATGCTTTGGCATCGGCCGAAAATGAATATTGGGTTTTGGCGATGCAGACCGGGTAGTGCGAAATATTCAATTCCTGGATGTGATGTAACATCCTTTTTGCCTTGTCGCTGAATGTTACCGTGCCGGCACCGTAGAGCAGTTTGACCACTTTCTCTATTTTTTGTTGTATCGGATCGCTGTCGGCATAGGTAAAGCGCAGGGGGGAGGATGGCTCTTTTTGAATTGTCTCGACAACGGCATTTGCCAGCTCGATAGCACCCTCTCCTCCTTGGGCAAAGGCATTGTTTACGATACATTTTATACCTTTTTGTCGGCAATGGTTTATCAAAAGCGCAATTTCTTCGTCGGTATCGGAGGCGTACCGGTTAAAGGCCACCAAGACCGTTTGCCCGAACGATTGCATATTTTCGATGTGTTTGTCTAAGTTGTCAAACCCACGTTTAAGGCCCTCCAAATCGGGCTTGCTAATATCTTCAAGGGCAACGCCTCCATGCATCTTTAACCCTTGCGCTGTTGCTACGAGGATGGTTAAACAGGGTTCCAGCCCCGATTTTCGGCATTTGATGTTGAAGAATTTTTCTGCTCCCAAATCAGCTCCGAATCCAGCCTCGGTTATGACATATTCTCCGTACGAAAGTGCCATCCGGGTTGCCAGTACCGTATTGCATCCGTGGGCAATGTTGGCAAAGGGGCCTCCGTGTACAAATGCAGGTGTATGTTCGGTTGTCTGTACCAGGTTTGGGTTCAACGCATCTTTCAACAATACGGTAATGGCACCGCCAATACCCAGTTCTTTGACAAACAAAGGAGTCCCGTCAAGGCGGTATCCCAACAAGATGTTGTCGATACGGCGTCTGAGGTCGTTGAGGTCTGAGGCGAGACACAAAATGGCCATGATTTCAGAGGCCGGGGTAATGTCGAAACCTCCTTCTGCCGGTACCCCATTGGTGTTTCCGCCCAACCCGGTAACGATAAAACGTAAACTCCGGTCATTGATATCCAATACTCGTTTCCACAAGACCTCTTTCAGTGCAACTCCTGAACGGCGGTTCTGGTAGATGTAGTTGTCGAGTAGGGCCGATATCATGTTGTGTGCCGTTGTGATGGCATGAAAATCTCCGGTAAAGTGCAGGTTGATCTCTTCCATCGGAAGGACCTGGGCATATCCGCCTCCGGCCGCACCTCCTTTCATTCCGAAACATGGGCCTAACGACGGTTCCCGTAAAGCTACGACAGCATTTTTACCTATTTTGTTTAGCCCCAGGGCCAGGCCGATGCTGACGGTGGTCTTCCCGATGCCTGCTTTGGTCGGGGTGATGGCCGTTACCAAAATCAATTTGTTCCGTTGGATGTTTTCATCTCGAATTAGATCGATGGGAACTTTGGCCATATACTTTCCGTATGGAATAATATCCTCTTCGGATATTCCGATGGATTGGGCTATTCTGGCTATATTTTCGAGTTTTGTCTCTTGTGCTATTTGAATGTCCGATTTCATGTTGGGCTGTTTTATTTCGTTTCGTATAATTTTTCCAATTTAACCAATTCGTCCCGGAACTGCGCCGCTTCCAGAAAGTCCATTCTTTTGGCTGCTTCCGTCATCTGTTTTCGCGTATTCTCAATGGTCTTTTTCAGTTGCTCTTTATTCATGTATTTGATTACGGGTTCTGCGGCGATGTCCGTGCATGAATATTCCGGTTCGGTATAGGCAACGGGGCGAGGAGTTTCTGCTGCTTTATCATTGCCTAATTGAATGGTGTTGCGTGCTTTGTTGATAGCCTGCGGAGTAATGTTGTTTGCCTGGTTGTATGCCAACTGTTTTTCGCGACGTCGGTTTGTCTCGTCGATCGTCTTTTGCATACTTTCTGTAATTTTATCTGCATACATGATAACCTTTCCATTCAGGTTCCGGGCTGCACGGCCGGCGGTTTGGGTCAGCGATCTGTGCGAGCGGAGGAATCCCTCTTTGTCGGCATCCAGAATGGCCACTAACGAAACTTCGGGCAGGTCCAGCCCTTCGCGAAGCAGATTTACTCCAATCAGTACGTCATACAGCCCGTTGCGCAGGTCTTCCATAATTTGGATACGTTCTAATGTCTCTACATCGGAATGGATATAGTTGCAGCGGATTTCCATCCGTAAGAGATAGGCGTTCAGCTCTTCGGCCATTCGTTTGGTGAGCGTGGTAACTAAAATACGCTCATCTCGCTCTACCCGTATGCGGATCTCTTCCATGAGGTCGTCGATCTGATTCAGGCTTGGACGTACCTCAATAATGGGGTCGAGTAAGCCGGTAGGCCTGATAACCTGTTCAACAACAACGCCTTCACTCTTTATCAGCTCGTAATCGGCCGGGGTAGCACTTACATAAATTACTTGGGGGACAAGGGCCTCGAACTCTTCAAATTTCAGCGGTCGGTTGTCGATAGCCGCAGGTAACCGGAACCCATATTCTACCAGATTGGCCTTGCGGGAGTTGTCGCCGCCATACATCGCTCGAATTTGGGGAATGGTTACGTGGCTTTCGTCGATAATTACCAGAAAGTCTTTCGGAAAGTAATCGAGCAGGCAGAAAGGGCGTGTACCGGGAGCTCTTCGGTCGAAGTACCGGGAGTAGTTTTCGATACCGGAACAGTGCCCCACCTCTCGAATCATCTCCAAATCGTACGAAACCCTTTCGTATAGACGTTTTGCTTCCAATGTTTTTCCGATGGATTGGAAAAATTCCACCTGTTTCCCCAAATCTATTTCTATCTCGCCGATAGCTTCGTTGATGCGTTCTTTGGTTGTAACAAATATATTGGCCGGATATATCTTGTATTCGTCGAATACGCCGGTAGTATGTCCGGTGGCAGGGTCGATATTTTCGATGGATTCGATCTCGTCGCCCCAAAAAATAACGCGTACGATTGTTTCGGTATAAGCCAGGTATATGTCCACCGTATCGCCTTTTACCCTGAAATTTCCCCGGTTCAACTCTATTTCGTTGCGGGAATACAAACTATCGACTAAGGTGCGGAGGAAAACATTTCTGGAAAGTGTTTTCCCTACCCGTATCTCGATTACGTTTTGGTGAAAATCTTCGGGATTGCCGATGCCGTACAGGCAGGAGACCGACGATACCACGATTACATCTTTCCGTCCCGAAAGCAGGGCCGAGGTAGCCGACAGTCGCAATCGGTCCAGCTCGTCGTTGATGGCTAAATCTTTTTCTATGTAGGTATCGGTTACCGGCAGGTATGCTTCCGGTTGGTAATAGTCGTAATAAGACACGAAGTACTCTACGGCGTTGTTGGGAAAGAAATTCTTGAATTCTCCGTAAAGTTGGGCGGCAAGCGTTTTGTTGTGACTGAGTATCAGTGTCGGTTTTTGTACCCGTTCAATCACGTTGGCCATGGTAAACGTTTTTCCCGATCCGGTTACCCCCAGCAAGGTTTGGTATGGGGTTCCCTCTAATATCCCCTTAGCGAGTTGCTCTATTGCCTCGGGCTGGTCTCCGGTTGGTTTGTATGACGAAGAAATTTCAAAATTCATCTGTTGTCATGGGGTTTTGTCTGCTGATAAAGCAAACCTGTAATACCTTACAAAGATAGGAATATTTACCGGTTTATGAGTGGTTGGATTACCAATATTTGAGAGGAGAGATTCCTATCCCGGTAGCCATTGGTTGAACAGGATAATAGATCATAAGTTTTTGATAAAAAAAATAAATAAATCAATGTTTTTTCTTTTCTTTGCATGAATGAATTACACAATTAATCATATAGAACCTATATAGCCATGATTTGGAACGAAACAATGGAATGTATGTCTCGCGATGAGATGAGAAAAATCCAGAGCATACGTTTAAAGCAGACCGTAGAAAGAGTTTATCATAATTCTACGTTTTATCGGAAAAAGATGCAGGAGTTGGGGATTACCCCGAACGATATTGAGTCGATTGATGATATAGGGAAGCTCCCGTTTACCACCAAGCAAGATTTGCGGGATAATTATCCGTTTGGGTTGATGTCTTCTCCCATGTCAGAGATTGTACGTTTACACGCCTCTTCCGGGACAACGGGTAAACCGATTGTCGTGGGATATACCCGCAGCGATTTGGCCGTATGGGCAGAGGTTGTTGCCCGGTGTTTAACCGCTTATGGGGTAACCAAGAACGACAGGATACAAGTCTCTTACGGATACGGTTTGTTCACGGGCGGATTAGGAGCACATATGGGGGTAGAAAACATCGGGGGGACCGTTATCCCGATGAGTAGCGGGAATACCCAGAAGCAGATACAGTTGATGCACGATTTCGGAGCCAACGGATTGGCTTGTACGCCATCGTATGCCATGTATCTGGCTGAAACCATCCATGCTTCGGGCATTCCGTTGGAAGAGTTCCAGCTTAGAATCGGTGCATTTGGAGCAGAACCTTGGTCTGAAAATATGCGGAAAGAGCTGGAAGAGAAACTGCATATCAAAGCTTATGATATTTATGGGTTGACCGAGATTTGCGGCCCCGGAGTCGGCGGAGAGTGCGAATGTCAAAACGGGACACACTTGTGGGAAGACCATTTCTTCCCCGAAATAGTCGATCCGGTAACCCTTCAACCGGTAGCTCCTGGCGAAGAGGGCGAATTGGTTTTCACCACCTTGACCAAAGAGGGAATGCCGATGATACGTTATCGTACACGTGACTTGACGCATCTTATTTATGACAAATGCGAGTGCGGACGTACGGCAGTGCGCATGGGACGTATTATGGGACGTAGTGATGATATGTTGATTATCAGAGGAGTAAATGTGTTCCCGTCACAAATAGAATCGGTTATTTTGGAAATGCCAGAGTTTGAACCGCATTATTTGATAGTAGTTGACCGTAAAAACAATACCGATACCTTTGAGGTACAGGTTGAGGTGCGCCAGGAGTTCTATTCGGACGAAATCAACCGGATGATGGCGTTGAAGAAAAAAATAGGTCATCGCCTTCAAAGTGTTTTGGGTATTAGTGCCGATATCAAATTGGTAGAGCCCCGAAGCATAGAGAGAAGCCAAGGAAAGGCCAAGAGAGTTATAGATAATCGAAAAATATAACCTTAAAATTAGAAAACTATGATAATAAAACAGTTGTCCGTATTTTTAGAAAATAAGGCTGGCCGTATCAACGAGGTAATGACCATTTTGGGAAATGCCGGCATCAATTTGTCTGCATTCAGTATGGCAGAAAATGCTGATTTCGGAATCCTTCGGGTAATTGTTTCCGATCCGGAAAAGGCGTTGGCCGTGTTGAAGGAAAATCAATTTGGTGTAACATTGACCGATGTGGTTTGTTTGCGCTGTCCCGATACGCCGGGAGCGTTGGCAAAAGCGTTGAATTATTTAGCAGACGCGAATATTTTTATCGAGTATATGTATGCCTTTTCTTCGGGCGATTCGGCAAACGTTGTTATCCGTTCCAGCGACATCAATGCCTGCATAGAGGTATTGCATCAACATAAACTGGAACTGATTGGGGCCAATCGTTTTTATAAGATATAATGCAGTTGGGTGATAGGGTCGTCCCCGGGGTGCATGAACCCTTTGGGGACGATTTGGTATAAACTTATTTACAAGAGACAAACAATGCGAAATTTTCTGTTTTTGCTCTGCCTTTTTATGCCCGTGGCATTATTCTCGCAACAAGAGGCATATTCAGAGGTAAAAGATATTCCTTACCGGGAACAGGCGTCCGATGAGTATGCCCAGGAGAGGTGTAAAGTCGATTTGTATTATCCTTCGGGAAAGAGCGGGTATGCTACCGTAGTGTGGTTTCATGGAGGAGGATTGACGTCGGGGAGTAAATTCATTCCCAACGAATTGAAGAATTGTGGACTGGCCGTTGTTGCGGTTAATTACAGGCTGTTGCCCAACTGTTCCCTCTCTGATTGCATAGACGATGCGGCGGCGGCTGTTGCCTGGACTTTTCGTGAAATAGGGAAATATGGAGGAGATACCTGTAAGATCTTTGTATCGGGACACTCTGCCGGAGGTTATCTGACCAACATGATAGGGCTCGATAAGAAGTGGTTGCAGCATTACGGTGTAGATGCCGATTCCATAGCCGGACTCATTCCTTTCAGCGGCCATGCAATCAGCCATTTCGCTTACCGGGAGGCCAAGGGGATGAAATCGACACAGCCCAGTATCGACGAGTTTGCTCCGTTATTCTATGTCCGGGCCGATGCACCACCGTTGGTTATCGTCTCCGGAGACAGGGAGATGGAGATGCTTGGCCGGTATGAAGAGAACGCCTATTTTTGGCGGATGATGAAAGTAGTGGGACATCCGTATGTCTATCTTTATGAACTGGGCGGATATGACCATGGTTCCATGGCTACTCCCGCTTTTCATATCCTGAAAAATCAGATTAAAGCGATTCTGGAAAGGGAATAATGGGTTTCCTTTATGTCCAGTTCCCCTTTGTATAGTAATGCAACAACTGGTCAATGGCTGATTGTAAATCGCTGTGCAGCTGGTCTGTCATCCGATGGATTCGTATGCGCGATTCTCTGTTCATTTTTTGGATCAGATAAGCTGAAAAAAGCTCCCTTTTTACGGCATCATTCAACAAAGAGTCGAATCCTACGGTTACACTATCTTCGTGTTTTACTACATATCCTACCAGTTTGTCTGATAGGGTTTTTCCGTAAGCATCTTTTTTGATGGCTCTCACCTCGTAATGCGCATCTTCGTCTGTCGTAACCTGGCAGGGAGGAACGGTTGATTTGAGCATTTGGCGAATCACATGAAAAGTCGTATTTATTCCTTGCATATCTTTTGTGTGTTTTTCAGATTAAGAACGTTTCCCGCTGATTCCTAACAGTAAAAAGAAGATGTTGATAAAGTCTAAATAGAGTGTGAGCGCCCCGACGACACCCACTTTCATAGAGTTCCCGTCCAACTCCTCGACCGATTCTCCTATCTGTTTCAGCCGTTGAGTATCGTAAGCCGTCAGTCCGACAAAAATGAAAACTCCGAGAATCGAAATAATCCAATATACGGTACTGTTGAACCAAAATATATTGATAAAGAAGGCGATTACCAATCCGACTACGGCCATAGAGAGCAGGTTGCCGAATTTGGTCAAATCACTTTTTGTATAGTATCCGTAAATACTCATCATCCCGAACATCAAGGCGGCGATAAACAGGGCATAACTGACGGAACTGGCCGTATAGATGGCGATAACGGCCGATAGTGTTACTCCGTTCAGTGCCGAATATATCAGAAACATACCAATGGCCGTTGTTACAGACATCCGATTAATGCTGGATGCCAAAACAAAAACCAAAATCAATTCCGCGATAATAAGCCCCATAAACACCCCGTTGTTTTGTTCCAAATAGGTCAGTAGTGTCCGATTTGAATAGACCAACAAGGCTATTATGCCCGTTAAGGCCAATCCTATTGTCATCCATCTATATACCCATACCAAGAATTTACGTTGTGCCGTAACGCCCCGAAAATAGGCTTGTGCCTGTGTACTGTATCCTTTTTCCATTGCTCCTTTTTTTATGGCCTCTGTTTAATACAGTCAGAGCGGATATTTTGTTCAGGAGATACCGCGAACTTTAAGATATATAAATGTCGGGAGTTTTATTTTATTTTTGTCGAGGGGCGATATTTTTCGATTAAATGCCTATTTTTGTTCCATCTTTCGTATGAAAACACACAAACAAATGTATCGCTATTCTTTTCTTTGTAAAATCGCAACGGTTTTTCTTTTCAGCAGTTTCTTGTCGAATGTTCCTGTCGAGGCAAAAAACAGACACGATACCGGTCGAACCTTCTCTGTCGATGACAATGTCGTAAAAATCTATTCCCCGGATGTGAAAGATACGGTATATTTAATGGTTTTCTCCGATACGCATTTGTGGATGAGCGATTCCCGGGAAGAGCCTTATCGGCAGTACAGCCAAAGAATGGCCGGGGCATACCATGTTACCCAACATTTTAAAACCGGTAAAGATACTACACCGGAGGAGGCTTTTGAACAAACCGTAGAACGGGCCCGGCAACAAAGAGTCGATGCGCTGGCATTGATGGGAGATATATTCAGTTACCCTTCGGAAGCTGCTGTCGAGTGGGTTACGGATATTTTGAATAAATCAGGAGTTCCCTTTTACTATACTTGTGGCAATCACGATTGGCACTACGAAGGGATGGAAGGGAGCGAAAAGGAGTTGCGTCGGACATGGATCGAGAACCGTTTGTTGCCGATGTTTCATGGGAAAGACCCATTAAAGTATTATGTCGATGTAAAGGGGGTACGGTTGGTATTTATCGATAATTCCATTTACGAGATTCTCCCGGAACAGTTGTCTTTCATCCAAGAACAGATTCAATCGGGGGTACCGCTTGTACTAATGATGCATATCCCTTTGTATGCTCCCGGACGCAGTGTCGATTTTGGATGTGGGCATCCCGACTGGAATTCCTCTACGGACCCGTCGTATAAGGTAGAACGGCGAGCTCCCTGGCCAAAGGAGGGACATACCCGGACGACATGGAAGTTTTACGAAGAGGTGATTCATGCACCCAATATTTTGGCTGTGTTTGCCGGACATATACATAGCCAATCGATTGATGTCATAAAGGGCCTGCCCCAGTTTGTAACCCCGTTTAATGCAGCGGGCGGTTTTTACGATGTAGTTATTATCCCGGAAAAATAATATCAATTCAATTGATTATAAGAGTATGAAAAAAATTGGTCTATCTCTATTCTTGTTGCTGTTTTTTTGTGCTTGTGGCACAAAAAAACAACCCATTTCATCGGAAGATAAGGTCCCTTTCGGCGATCCGTTTATTCTGTTGTACGACGATATGTATTATGCTTACGGAACACATTCGGATGACGGGATCGAAGTTTGGGTATCAAAAGATTTGAAGGAGTGGACCTCTCCCGAAGGCGAGAGTACCCCTTGTTTGGCCTTGCGGAAAGAGGATGTCTGGGGCGGTAGATGGTTCTGGGCACCGGAGGTATATCATGTAAATGGAAAATTCTATATGTATTTTTCGGCGAATGAACACATTTGCGTAGCCACATCCGATTCTCCGTTAGGTCCGTTTGTACAAGAGGAGAAGAAACCCATGATAGCAGGAGAGAAATGTATCGATAATTCCCTCTTTATAGACGATGATGGTAAGGCATATCTCTTTTTTGACCGTTTCAATGACGGTCTCAACATTTGGGTGGCCGAATTGGAGAAAGATTTGATAACACTCAAACACGAGACGATGCATCCCTGCATACACGTATCCCAGCCGTGGGAAGAGGTGTGGCCTCGGGTAAACGAAGGCTCTTTTGTTATAAAACATAAAGGCCTTTACTATATGACCTATTCTGCCAACAGTTACGAAAGTCCTTTCTATGGAATAGGTTGTGCTACGGCTTCCGATATTATGGGTACTTGGACCAAGTACGACCATAATCCGTTATTGCAGAAACCGGGCGATTTGAACGGTGTAGGTCATAGTGCATTTTTTAAAGATAAAAAAGGAAAACTGAGGATCGTTTTCCATGCACACAATAGCCAGACGAAGATACATCCCCGTCATATGTATATCGGTACGGCTTCGTTTGAGAAACAGCAAAACGGGCCGGATATTCTGGTGATAGACTCTACCTATATGACTCCTGTTTTGAAAAAGAGTCGGAAATAGTTTTTCCTTGCAATAAAAGAGCGACGCAGCAAAATTATTTGCTGCGTCGCTCTTTATGTTTCAATTTTAAATTGTTGAGGCGAGTAATTCTTCTCAAAAATCTAAAATTGGCAACAGCTTCGGTCCATATCTGGATTGTCTATTCTTGTGAGCGTTCTGCCACATTGCTGTATTTCAGGATTATATAAACGACAGTTGGTACAACAGTTCCTTTGGCTGCTTCCCAGCATATTGCCTCCGGGTTTGATAAAGACATTATGAACGGTTTTCCATAACCAGATAACGAAGTAGATAAATAGAAGTAATGCTCCGAATAAAGCTGTCAGCAGGAAGATAAGTATAATCAGGGGGGCAGCTTTGCAAGCAGCCGGGTTTCGTCGGTACAAGATACCGAAAAAGCAGAGTGATCCAGCCAATATACCGATGCCGTAACAAGTTAAAATAGCCCATGCGTATTGTATAGATTTCTTATCGGTGATACCAAACAACGGGTCTATTGCGTATGTGGATATCCAACAAGCGGCTATACCGATACCTATACACAATAAAACAGGTTTTAATCCGAATTCAATGTTGTAATGTCGCAGAACAGCGCCGCTCATTTGCAACCCGGAATATACATTGGCTGCCATTACGAGAAGGGCCGGGATGATAGCCGCCAGAATAAAAATCTCCGGAGCGCGGATATTGACACCGGTACCGCCGATAACTACGAAGAAAATAATGATTTGTGAAATCATCAGCACAGCACCGATACTGGGTAATAACAGAGACCCTTCTTCCATTTTAGAACAGATAAATCCGATAATCAGAAGTAAAATAGCCGGAATACAGATATATAGAAAATCGGTGTCGGCGCTTTGAGCCGTTGGGGAGGGAGTCGTCCCGTCGCTTAGCAATAAGACATTGTGCGATTCTAAGAAATTGTCCAAATTACGCAGGTAGTGAGGAGAATCTGTTTCTTTGTTGATAGCAGCCTGGTACTGTTCGGGCGAGAGCAACGAGAGGACAGAGGGTTCTACATCAAATTTTTCGTTTTGTGAAGAAATGGTTATTAAACCTTCCTCCGGTTGTTTGTTCATCGAAATCCATGCGTTCTTTTCAAAAGTCTTCGCTACAAGTGTTTCCGGACCATCTTCTTGGGTTGCCAACCACTCTGGGTTTACTTTGGCATCGTAATCACGAGAAAAAACATAGATATACACATCTCTGTTTGCTTTGTTTTGTCCGTCGGAACAACCCGAACCCAATAACAGAACGCACAAAAGTCCCCATACGAGGAGCGTTTTGTCAAACATACCTGCCCGATGGTGCAGCGTATGGCTAATAGTGTTTATAAGCATATTGTTTGTTTTTGTAAATGATTTTTGATGTACATACGAAAAACAACCCCATTACGTAAAAAAATGGTAAGTTTTTTCGGATAATGCGATGTATTCATGCAGGGCATTTTTCTGATGGCAAAGGAACTATTTTTTAGCAGGTTTCAAACGATATGGCAGAATTTCCTTACCTGTATATATTTTTTCCAAGCCGGTTTCAAAATTTGATTTTAGTTTAGTTTTATTATCACCCGTAACAACTCCCAAGGCCCATATACTGTTGCTCAAATTGTATTTGCCTTTTAGTTTAACTTTTTCGATTATAGCAATATCATTTTCATTAAGCACAGTTTTACCATTTGCAAGACGATTATCATTTATAAAATCTAATAACCATCCCCATTTGCTTCCATATTCAGTACTTATTAAGAATTTATATCCAGCACTTGAACCATCTGCCATCCAACTTCTTGCAAAGAAATCAGAGCCATCTGCAGCAACTGTTTTTCCACTATGTTTGTTAAAATCAACAATGAAATCAGCAACCATCTTATTACGATCACGGTTATATGGCCATTCAATACCCGTTAAATCTTGCCATGAGCCACCTACTAAGTCAAATGTAATATTATAAGTTGCAATTTCCCATTTAGCAACGAGTTTTACTTCACCAATTGTTCCATCCGCAATTGAATCAACCTTTTCATCACCTAAATACCAACCTAAGAAATTATAACCTGTTTTTGTAGGTTCTTCTAAAAGTAATGGTAATTTATTAACATCATATTGATCTGGATTTTCACTAGCATTAGTACCTCCATTTAATTCATATGTAATATCAAATACTGATACTTCCCATTTAGCATATAATGTTATATCTCCAGTTGAATTAGCAGCAATTTCAGTAATTGGATTACCATTGAATTCTGGATTATCATACCAACCAACAAAATTATGTCCTAATTTTGTTGCATTTTTTAGTACAATTGGAAGATTCAATACATTATATCCAGCAGGATTTGATGGATCATTAGTACCTCCATTAAGTTCATATTGAATTGCAAAATCAGCTTCTAATACTTCTACAACAAATGCATAATCACGATATTGATTTTCATCTAATTCATCTGTTGCACGTGCAATAATAATTGCTACACCTTTAGCAACACCAGTAATTACACCATTTTCATCTACAGTTGCAATTTCAGGATTAGCAGAGATAAAACTCATTAAAGCATTGCTATATTCAGGAACAAAATGATATTTTAACGTTTGTGTAGTTCCTTTTAACATATTTTGTTGTAATGGTTCAAATTCAACTTCTGGAAGTGAATTAGCCACTACTCTTACTGTTGCAATATCATAAGCAACAGGTTTTTCAGAGCAAACAACTTTAATTACTGTTTCCCCTACTC
>CASGEW010000049.1 GCA_949300615.1 uncultured Bacteroidales bacterium | reverse complement strand
CCCGAAACTTTTTATTATTTTCATATCGGGAATCACGTTAAGTTTATTCTTTTTTATGGGGAGAGAAAGATTTATCCCGAAATAATAGTATCAGAGGAAGGCCCCTGTCATTAAGATGGTATCGTTTTTTTTAACGAATACGCGATTCAGACCGTACTAAAAGTTCATCTTGCAAAATACAGCGTGCGGCCATATAATCCAATATCAATGCCACAACGGGCATAGCTAACGTCGCTTTGAAAGTTGTAGAAACCGATAGGTCGCGGCTTAATAACCACCAATAAATAAAAAATACCCCGTAAAAAGCAACGATTAGTATGCCATTGAGCAAACACAATCGCATTTGCAAAATGCGTTTTTTATATTTGAAAATGGTTATTACCGGCAATACAACGGTCAGAATCAACAGCGCAAACAACGACCATGTAGCATATACCAAGGTAGGGGGATCGCTGGGTGTATATACTCCTTTCGCCTTGAAAATATAAGAGGCGGTTTCGTTGTTAAAATCGGCAAAGGGGACAAATAACATCGCCAACATGAGCAGGGCTACTAAAAGCAGGTAAAAAGATTGGATTCGTTGTATCATAGTTCAAATACGTTTCTCTGTTTTGCAAAGGTAATAATATTCTTGTTTTACATTGTCCTTTTATATAACAATCTGACGTTTATTCGGTTTTTATGTTCTATTCTTCGGATTTACTTTTCTGGTAAACCTGTTCAAAAGCTTTGCGGATTTCTGATACGGTACCGATATACAGAAATACATCGTATTCAAAAACAAGGCCCTTGGTAATGGCAAAACTCCTGACGGGAGCAAAATAGGAGCAAGCACTTCCTTGGGGACCGGCCGTTCCGTTTCCTGCAAACCGATAGGCTGTCGAAACGGTGGTGCCGGGAGTATAGACCCCTATGCCCCATTGAGTAGAGTCGGTATAGGCAGCCCACTCCTCTGTCCGGGTATGGGTTTCATTGGGCCAGCCGGGGATGACGGTTGTTAATGAGTCGTCGGTCCAGGGAGATACCCCGCCGTAATATGTCAGGTATGGTAAGTTTGCATCGACAAATACTGCCGGTAATTCCTGATTCGTGGCAGGATGGTCTTTCGCATTTTTCCCTGTATTTCTAAAAATATAGTGTATATGGGCCATACGTCCGTTTAGCGTTATTATTTCTTCCATTTCGGCATCTTGTATGGCTGTACCGGAAGCCCAGTGTACAGGTTCGGAGAGGATGTTGATACCATATTCATCCATCTCTTTTTTTAATATACGGGCCTTTTCACCGTGGCATCCACCTCCTTGTATCGGATTCCATACCCAAGGTTGGTTTATCCAACGGCTGCTGTCCGGTTCTCCATAATAGGATTGTTGGATGAACCTTCCTTCGTCGGCATGGTTCAATACGTTTCTCTGGGTAGAAGATTCTGCAAAATAGAATATGCTGCCGCCTCGCTCTAAATCAATACCTAAACGGACAAGTCCGTTGTCGATGTAATAAAAATTGTCTTCTTGTATACCTTTTACCCGATCCGCTGTATTTCGGACATCTGAACAGGCACTCATACACAGCAGGCACCATACCGGTAGGACAAATTTTGTAATCATATTTTGATAAAAAATAAACCGAACACATACTGAACGTTTACAGATATTTCGTAACATTCAGTATATGCTCGGCTTTAATATATTTATAAACAGGTAATTATATATTGTCTTTTTCCTTTGCCGGATTTTTGAAATATACTTTCCCTTCTGTAAATTCCTGTGCGGCAATCAATGTCGGTTTCGGAAGTTTTTCGTAGTAACGAGATATTTCAATCTGTTCTCTGTTTTCAAACACCTCTTCCAAGTTGTCATTGTATGAGGCAAACTCCTGCAATTTCTTTTCGAGATCAGATTTCATCTCTACTGCGATTTGGTTTGCTCTTTTCCCGATGATCCGAACCGTTTCGTACACGTTTCCTGTCATATCGGCCAATGCCATCATGTCGCGCGTTACCGTATTGGTGGGCGCATTTGTTTTTTTATAATCCATATCTTAACAACTAATTATTCTTGGTATATTTTTCAGCCATTAATAGTATGTTTTTGGCTTCTTTTGCATATTTACCCTCAGGGAACTCGGCCAAGTAGGTGTAATACTCGTCCACTACATCCCGATAACGTTCCAACCGCCGTTCTTCTATACTGTGCACGGCTTCTTCGTATTTAGCTTTTAATATTAAAAATTGAAGTTCTTCTTTGTATTTGGAATAGGGATAATCTTTTAAGGCATTTTGTGCAGTGATAGCTGCCGATTCGTAATGGTTTGCCATCAAATAGTTTCCTAAGTTATAGTATAATTGGGCGTTATACAGCTCCTTTTCAACCAATTTATCTTGGAGCTCGAAGATGGCTTGCTGTGCACTGTCTGCATAAATGCTCTTAGGATAATATTCCAGAAACGATTGCAGTTCATCGATTGCCTGATAAGTGGTGGACTGGTCCAATCGTGCTTCGGGAGAGTCAAGGTAATAGCCGTATCCACAATAAAAACGAGCCAATTCATTAAATTCCCCTCGCGGATAGTTCCGATAATAGGTGCGGAAATATTGGCTGGCTGCGGCATATTCCTGATTCATATAGTGGCTTTTCCCCAATAAAAAGAGACACTCTTCTCCTCTGGGAGTCCCTTTCATCAGCGTTACGATATCGCCTAAGAGAGTAGTGGTGCGAGAATACTTTTTCTCGTCATAATACTTTTTGGCATATTCATACTTTTTCTCGTAATCTTTGCTTTTCAATATCTTATTGTACTCACTGCAAGATATAAAAATAAAAGACAGAGACAGTATATAGATAAGTTTCTTCATCTTGATCTTTTAATAATGCGCAAATGTAGGGAATACCTTTGAATATTAAAAACAAAAAAATGAATTTTAACTATGTGTCTGTTTCTATTTTAGTGGGTTTTATTGGCCCGATTCTTTATTTCTGGATAACAGGGTCAATATTTATTTCCGGTATTATCTCAAAGGTTGTCTCTGCAAAGTAATTTTTTATGTAATTTTTCAAATATTGTATAGTCTCGTCTTCTATACAGGCATCTGTTTGGGGATAGGTGTTGTAAACGAGCGAATCAACTTTTATATTCCTGTTTTTCAAGGCCTCTAAACTGAGTATGGTATGATTGATACTGCCTAATCTTCCGGAAGTGACCAAGATAACGGGATAGTTGTTTTGTTGGATATAATCGATAGTCAAGAAATTTTCAGTTATCGGGACCATTAAACCTCCGGCTCCTTCCACCAAAACAACATCGTATTTCTGTTCCAACATTTTGGTTGCTTGGGTAATATTTTCGCATGGAATGGCCGTATTTTGTAATTTTGCCGCTAAATGTGGAGAGGCCGGGTATGGCAAGATGACAGGGCTTGTTAGTAAGGTGTCATCTTCGGGTAACGGGCCTGTACCCATGATTTTCCGGTGAAGTTGTATATCTTCGGAGAAGCCGATGTTACCTGTTTGGATAAATTTTTGGGTAATGGTTTTATAGCCTTTCGACATATATTGACGGGCTATATACCCGGTGGCATACGATTTCCCGATGTTGGTATCTATGCCGCTTACAAAAAAGGTTCTTTTTTCTTTCATATTTTTATTTTTTTTGAGCGATTACGTAAACCGGATGATAAGTCAAACAGACACCCGATTCGGTTTTATAAGATTGTTCGTATTCTTCTTGAAAGTCATGGAGTTGTTTAACCCCCCAATGTGTTTTTTGTATGCCGTTTACCCCGGTGTTTTTGAGGTGTTTTAAAACATCCATCGGCGTTTTAAACGGGATGCTAAGCAGCTGTTCTTCGTAATGGAGTATTTGAAAATGATTATTCACATATTTTCTTATATCGGGATAAGGCAAAGAAACTCCTGTAATTTTTTTTATTTCTTGCATATTTTGTGCACCGAAAGTACTTAGGGCGATTATACCGTTCTTTGTAAGGGCGGAATGTATTTTAGAAATAAAACGTTCGATGCCGTTAAACCATTGTATTACAGAAGAAGACATGATTAGATCGAAATGGTTATTAAAAGGAAAGGTCTCGGCATCCGATGCTACGAAACGTCTCTCTTTGGATAAGAATTGTCGAATAAACGGTTCCACTTCCGGGTTTATATCGTTGAACAATGCCGACGAAACTGGTAGGTGTTCCATGATTTCTTGGGTAAGAAATCCTGTTCCGCATCCGATTTCCAACAGAGATGCAGGTTGTGTAACATACGGCCCGACCAGTTGGCATAAATGTGCGGCTATTTTCTTTTGCACAGCGGCCTCCTGGTGGTATGTCCTGGCCGAGCGTTTAAACCTCTCGGACATTGTTTTTTTATCAACTATACAATTCATCGAAGATCAATTTAAAATCCGGTAAATGGAAATCTTCTATCTCTTTGACCCGGGATGGGCAGAGTTGCTGCCAAAAAGCTCTCTGCCGATCAGCAGAAAAGATGAGATCCCGGTCTGCAATATAGGCCTCATCCCAGCGAAAAGATATGTTTGGGGTCATCTCTACTCTGTTTTTTAAAGCTGTCAATTCGTTGGAAACTTCTTGTATCCCTCTTTTTAACAGAATATCGTGGAATTGGTCGTATCTTTTTGTATTTCCACAAATCCTCCGTTGGAATTTTGAGAATGAGGTTTCGGTCAGAGAGTCGAGCGTTGCGGTAAATATGGCCTTTGGAATACCGTATGTATCGTCGATAGGACGCATGGTCCCGTTAACGGCGATATTTTTGTTGCTCTTTAACGGCGTTTTTGAAAGTATATATGCCGCCATCCAGACTCCGAATGACCAACCGATAACCGTAATCTGTTTGTATCGTAGAAAAGGGGAACAATCGAACGTGTCTTCCCGATAGTCATAACAGACACAAATATCGGTTTGTCGGATGGAATATGGGGAAAACAGTTCGGCATGAGTCCCCCATCCCGAGAAGATGAGCAACAGGTTGGGTTCGTTGTTCTTTGATATGAATTGCTGTTTCATAAAGGTTGAATTTTGGCAAGGGTCTGTATGAGCCGTTCAATTTCGTTTTCGGGAATATTTGCCGATAACGAAAACCGGATTCGTGCTGTTCCGGCCGGGACCGTAGGGGGACGAATTGCCGAAGCAAAGAATCCATATCCGGCCAATTCCTGAGAGATGCGGACACAATCATCGTTCCCTCCGATCAACATCGGTACGATATGGCTGCTGCCCGCAGTTCGAGGCAGTTGTCGGCGTAATCTTTGACTGATGGTCTTTACATATTTTCTTTGTGCAGAGAAATGCGGTAGTTTTTCGAGGATAAACAAACTCCAACTTACGTTGATGGGGGGGAGTGCTGTTGTAAAGATAAACGTACGCATACGGTTTATCAGACACTCCCGTATCAGGTTGCTGCATACCACAAAAGCTCCGACCGAAGCCAAGGCTTTTCCGAATGTGCCAACTAAAAAATCTATATCGGCGATACATCCATTTTCTTCGGCACATCCTAATCCGGAGGCACCTCTTATCCCGAATGCATGGGCTTCGTCCACGTAGAGCATCACATGAGGGTACCGTTTTTTTATTTGGCATAGACGAGGCAAATCGGCTTCGTCTCCATCCATGCTGAAAATGCTTTCGGTAACGATAATTATCTGTTCGTAACAGGATGCATGGTCATGAACGAGACGTTCCAGCTGTTGGTAATCGTTGTGCCGGTAGCGAATACTTTTGGCTGAACTGAGCCGTATTCCGTCTATGATACTTGCGTGTACCAGTTTATCGGCCAGAATGAGAGACTTATTGTCTGTCATAGCTGGCAGGATACCGGTATTGGCATGGTAACCGCTGTTAAAAACGATGGCCGATTCGGTATGATAAAGAAGGCGGAGTTTCTCTTCCAGAAGTTTGTATTCGGGGTAACTGCCTGTTTGCAATCGCGATGCAGATGCGGAAAATCCAGAAGATGGTATGTCGAGAGAAGAGAGAAATTCGTTACGCAGGTCGATTTTTGAGGCGATGCCTAAATAGTCGTTCGACGAGAGATTCAGGTATTTTTTCCCCTCTTTGAAGACGTAACATCCTTCGTGTTGCAAGTGAGTTAAGGAGCGATAGTTTCCCTCTTGGTGTAATTCCGATAATTTTTCTTGAACGTTCATTCCGGTTGTTCTTTTACCACATTCAACAAAGCATTTGTTAAGAAAGATAATTGTTCCGGTTTCATGACGAAGGGGGGCATGATATAGACCAGTTTTCCGAACGGACGAACCCATACACCGGCATCGACAAATTGTTGTTGGATATTGGCCATATTGACCGCTTGTTTCATCTCGATAACACCGATGGCACCCAGAACCCGTACATCCGCTACTTGGGGAAAACGGATGGCCGGGGACAACTCTTGTTTGAGCTGATTCTCGATACCAAGGACCCGTTCTTGCCAGCCGCTTTTCAATAATAGGGAGACAGAGGCAATGGCGATGGCGCAAGCCAATGGATTCCCCATGAATGTAGGTCCGTGCATGAATACGCCGGGGTAATGAGACGATATGGTATTTGCCACGTTGTCGGACGCTAGCGTGGCGGCCATTGTCAGGTATCCACCCGTAAGAGCTTTCCCTATGCACATGATGTCCGGTTCTATACCGGCGTGTTCACAGGCAAACAACTTCCCGGTCCGGCCGAATCCGGTGGCGATTTCATCGGTAATCAGTAAAATATCGTTTTCGCTACATAACCGACGGGCCTCTCTCAGGAATTGGGGGTGATAGAACCTCATTCCACCGGCTCCCTGTACAATAGGTTCCAGGATAAGTGCGGCTAAGGAGTCTTTGTTTTTTTCGATACATGCTTGTAATTCGGCAATGTCTGTCGGGTCCCACACGTCGTCGAATCGGCATTTGGGAGCATGGACAAAGAAACGTTTCGGAAGAGCTCCTTCAAAGATGGAGTGCATTCCGGTTACCGGGTCGCAAACCGACATGGCATTCCATGTGTCGCCGTGATAACCGCTCCGGATGGTTACAAAATTGCTTTTTTGCGGGACTCCTTTTGCATACCAGTATTGTACGGCCATTTTCAACGCAACTTCTACCGATACCGATCCGGAGTCGCAGTAGAAAATTTTTGTCAACGACCGGGGGACGATCGAAAGTAATAATTTCCCCAATTCGATGGCCGGGTCATGCGTAAGCCCACCGAACATGACGTGCGACATTTTTTCGAGCTGTTCTTTTGCCGCTTGATTCAATACCGGGTGATTGTAACCGTGTACGGCCGCCCACCAGGAGGACATTCCGTCTATCAGTTTTCGGCCGTCTTCCAGTTCGATATAAACTCCGTGGGCAGACTTTACCTTGAATGTCGGAAGTGGTTGGGTCGTCGAGGTGTAAGGATGCCAGAGATGTTCCTTGTCAAATTTATCCATGTTTTTAGGTTTATTATAAGGTGTAGCCGGATGCTTGAAATAAAATTTTGTCTTCATCGGTCTTTGATCCGACGGTTGTCAGCATATCGCCCATGATGGCCGAATTAATGCCGATATACAGGAGCTTTTGTTGTATCTCTTTGCAGATGGAGGCACGTCCTCCGGCGAAACGGAGAAAAGCCGTAGGGTTTATGAACCGGAATAAGGCAACGGTCGTCAATATCTCTTCCGGTTCCAGGGGTGGTTGGTTCTCTAATGGAGTACCTTTTATCGGTTGCAATATATTGATGGGGATCGACTGGATATTCAATTCTTTTAATTTAAAAGCCAGTTCTATCCGTTGCAACATGGTTTCTCCCATCCCGATAATTCCACCGGAGCAGACATCCATCCCTATATCCTGGGCGGCACGGATGGTTTCGATTTTTTGTTCTTGCGTATGGGTAGAGCATAGCGTATTGAAATAGGAGGGGGCCGTTTCCAGATTACAATGATACCGTTGTACCCCTGCTTTTTGGAGTTGTATCAATTCGTTTTTGGAAAGCAATCCCAGCGATGCGCACAGTTGCATACGGGTATTTGCTTTAAGTTTCTCAAAGATGGCACATATCGGTAGCAGCTTGTCGCCTTTTTGTTGTTTCCCGCTTGTTACCAATGCAATGCGTCGAATCCCGGCCTGCTGGTTTTTTTGAGCGATCTCTAATCCCGTAACCTCATCTATTAAGTCGTATTTCTCTATCTGTGTGTGGTAATGGCTGGATTGGGCGCACCATTTGCAATTTTCAGGACATCTGCCCGATTTGGCATTGATAATGGAGCATGAATCGAAATAGTGCCCGCATAATTGACGGGTTATTTGGTGGGCGGCTTCGTATAGACTCTCCTTATCGTCCACATTCGATAGGAGAACAGCCTCTTTTTCGGTAATAGATTCTCCTGACAGAACTTTGTCTTTTAAACGGTTTATCATTTTTAATAAAATTGATTGTGCAAAAAGGCGGATAAAACAAGCATAGCTCGTTTATCCGCCTTTTTGTATGGATGAACAAAACGTATCGTATCGCACGTATCTATACCCCGTCGGTTTACGACAGGGATAAATAGTTGTTTTTCTTCCTGGTTGTTTATCAACGGAGGTAAATCGGTATCGAAAAAACGGATACCGGTATCATCTGAATCTCCCGGACAGGAGAGATGGATTCCCTGTTTCTTTAAAGAACAATCGGCTATTTTACATTTTAATGTGCCGATGTTTACGCAACGCCCCATACTGCAAAAGGCGGCATAGCGCTTTCTGCTCCATCGGTGAAAATGCAAAACAACTTGACCGGTATTGGGTGATGACATACTTTTTCAATTCCAAACAGCGAACAAATATACAAAAAAAGAGATATCGGTGGATGTTTTATTTGAATTTGTGTTCTTGTTAAAATGGTCTATTAAAAGAAAATCTTTTTATATTCGCATTTACAATACTGGTATTCTTGCTATATTTGACCGCAAAACAGAAAGTAAAAATGAGCCGTTTCATCATTTGTTTGATTTCTCTTACAATCGTATTTTATTCATGTTCGCCGGTCTCAGACTTGTCTGCTACCGGAAAATGGAAAAAAAGAAAAATAGATGAAATCGTTATACCTAAAACAGCAGAAGAAAAGTTTATTTCAGAAAACATCCTGTTTGAAGGATGTGGACAGTGGCAACATGGGAAAAGATTCATTTACGATGGGGAAACGCCTAATATCTTATTAAAACCGGTTGATTTGAGTGAAGTTACGCCCGATTCTACATTCCATCATAAAATCTTTACATTTCACTCTTTTGCAGAATACACCACCTTCGGAGGCGAAAAAAAGGTCGCTTTAATTTTTGAATGTGAAGGAAAGAAATACCAGTTCAATACGGACAAGGTATTCGATCAGATATCCGACACCTCGTATCGGCCCATGATTCCGAATTTGATTTCCCTCGACGAAATAGATAAGTTTTCGGAATTATTGGTAGGGAAACAATTGTATATCCGTACCCCGCAGTGGTACAATTTGTCGGGAGAGCGCATCGATGGGAAAAAACTGGTGCCGATTACGGTAAAGGAAATTTCTGTCGGAAATACGACTTTACCGGTGAAATTGACATTTACCGATAGCGAAGGGAAAGAGGCTATGGTTCTTTTGTCATTGAAAACTCGCTCGGAAACAGGCGAAAACCGTATCTTCGACAGGATGTTTTCATTTGAAAATCCCCGTTTGCGTTATCCTACTATCAGCGACGATATTTGGGAACGTATTACAAAAGGAACATTGGTCAAGGGCATGACCAAAGAGGAGTGCCGTTTATCCAGGGGAATGCCCGAAGAGGTCAAGCAAATACCTACATACAGCGGATTAAGAGAACAATGGCTGTATGAATTGAATGAATACCTCTATTTCGAGGATGGGTTATTAATAAATTTTCGTATTTTATAATAAGCGGATATGATCATAGAACGGAATTTTTCCTTGTTACAACACCATACATTCCATATTCCGGCAACAGCCGATTATTTTATCGAATATGAGTCTGTCGAAGAGTTAAAAGAGGTACTCTCTTTGCCAATAGTAAAGGGAAACAAGTTCCTTCAAATAGGAGGGGGTAGCAATTTGCTTTTTACCCAGGATTATCATGGTGCGATTCTCCATTCGGCCATTCGTTCCATCGGTGTTGTCTCCGAGACAGCAGAAGAGGTGATCATCAAGGTAGGGGCCGGTATTGTTTGGGACGATCTGGTTGCCTATTCCGTAAAAATGGGCTGGGGAGGATTGGAAAACCTTTCAAATATCCCCGGGGAGGTGGGTGCCAGTGCCATACAAAATATCGGAGCATACGGACGGGAAGCCAAAGATACAATCGAGCAGGTAGAGTGTATAGACGTAGAGAGCCTGTGTATGCGGGTGTTTGATAATGCCGAATGTATGTACGGGTATCGGTCGAGTATATTCAAGAAGGAGATGAAAGGTCGTTTTATTGTTACGGCGGTCTTTTTCCGCTTACAAAAAAAACCGATACTCCATTTGGAATATGGAAATCTTTCGACCGTATTATCCTCCCTGAAAGAACCTTCTCTACAAGATGTAAGAGATGCTGTTATTAAGATACGAAGCGAAAAATTGCCCGATCCCGATTTGGTGGGAAATGCCGGAAGTTTTTTTATGAATCCGATTATCCCAGTTGGGCAGTACGAAAAAATAAAGGCGGATTATCCGGATATTCCCAGTTATCCGGCTGGCCCGGGACAAATAAAAGTTCCGGCGGCGTGGCTCATAGACCGATGCGGATGGAAAGGCAAAGCAGAAGGAGGAGCCGCAGTGTATGAAAAACAGTGTTTGGTTTTGATAAACCAAGATCATGCCAAGGCTCAGGATGTGTTGTCTTTGGCAGAAAAAATAACAATATCCGTAAAAAACAGATTCGGAATAACGATACATCCGGAAGTCAATTTTATTGATTGAATCGGTTATGAAGATTATATTTTTAGGAACAGGCACATCTACCGGAGTTCCGGAGATAGGGTGCAAATGTACCGTATGTACGTCTCCCGATGCCCGGAATAAACGGTTGCGGGCATCTCTTTATGTCGAATATCGAGGAAAGCGTTTTGTCATAGATTGCGGCCCCGATTTCAGGCAACAGATGATACGTGCCGGAATCGACAAGATAGACTCGCTTTTCATCACGCACGAACACTATGACCATACCGGAGGAATGGACGATTTGCGTCCTTTCTGCCGGGAGTATCCGGTAAAAACGTTTTTGGAAAAGAGAGTGGCACAGTCCATCAAGGGACGATTCCCGTATTGCTTTAATGAGATCAAATATGCAGGGGTCCCGGATATCCAGTTGTGGGAAATTAATGCCTCCCCATTTATGACAGAAGGGGTAGAGATCATACCCATTCGAGTGATGCATTACCGGTTGCCTATATTGGGTTATCGGATAGGCAACATGGCGTACATTACGGATATGCTTACTATTCCGGAAGCAGAGCTCCCTAAATTGGAGAATCTCGATGTGTTGATTGTAAATGCCTTACGCAGGACAAGACACATTTCGCACCAGACCTTGGACGATGCCTTGGCCTTGATAGAACGATTAACTCCCAAACAGGCCTACCTGACGCACATGAGCCATCATATGGGTTTACACGCAGAGGTCTCTACCTTGTTGCCCGAGAATGTAACCATGGCGTACGACGGATTAGAAGTTTATCTGCCTGATTAATTGAACAAACAGGATTATTTGGCTGTTCCTTTTGTAATAATCAGTATGGACTATGCAAAGGAACAACTCAGATTTACGTCTTGAACCCGGTTTTATCTCAGCCCCGGAAACGTTCTATATTAGAATGATGAAAGACGGTCCCTATTTGTTGTTTGGGACACCCCCGATAGATGAGAAAATAATTGTTTTTAACGACGAACAAAAATCCTGGACGTACAGGCAAGGACGGTCATTCCCGCACGAAAAATCGCCCGTGGCTTTGTGCCGCTGTGGCAAATCGCAGAATAAGCCATTCTGTGATGGAAGCCATAAACATTATCAGTGGGATTCAGAAGAGACCGCTTCGCATAAGCCTCTGTTGGACGATGCATGTATTTATGACGGTCCTGCGATGATCCTTGCCGATAACAAGACCTATTGTGCCTTTGCCCGTTTTTGCGATGCCTGCGGTACAATTTGGCATTTGGTACAGACCGCACAGAGAGAGGAGGATAAGGAGCTGGTCAAACACGAAGTCGAACATTGTCCTTCCGGAAGATTGGTTGTGTGGGATAAAAAAACGGGTAAGCCGTATGAACCGGGATTAGACCCATCCATCGGGATAATAGAAGATCCCGGATTAAAAGTGCATGGCCCGATTTGGGTACGGGGAGGCATCCGAATAGAGGGTACTGATGGTAGAAGTTATGAAACCAGGAATCGGGTAACCTTGTGCCGTTGTGGGGCATCCGGTAACAAACCTTTTTGCGATGGTTCCCATGCCCATGCCGCCCCGTGGGAAGAATAATTGTGTAGTAAATTTTTTTATCCTTGTTTTCAAAAAATATTCCGTATCTTTGTAAAAAAGATAGGGTTTGGTTCGGTGTAGTCAAATCGGAGAACAGTGTTTTCGTTTGTCTTAGCTTTCTCTTTCCCTATATTTAGATGCGCTTGGCATAGTTCTTCGAGACGGCTCGATGCCCTTTGCGCTTGCTTTAAGATTAAATATGGAAGGATAAAAGAATGGAAATTGTCAAAAAAGAATTATACAATGAATTGGACGATGCCTTTAATCAGGTTATAGATAAAATCAAAGAAGACGGTATCTCTTTAACGGATATTTATGTTTCGGTAAAGTACGATGATTTGCTTCTCTCTATTTTCGACGATTCTGAAAATGTATTGTTCAAGGGTACTGTTGACGGTTGGGATAGGTTTAAAGAGGAATCTGATTTTGAAGAATGTATTACAGAATCGTTGCGAAATGTCCTTCGGAATGAATCATTGAAGAAAAAGTTTGAATCATTGGATGTCGTAGCTCCTTTTTCTGTCGTATTCGTAAATGAAGATCAGGAACCGATAGAGGATCTGATAACGATCGATAAGGATGTCATTTTTTTGGATGACGAATTTATCAAGAAAATGGATAAAGAGTTAGACGACTTTTTTGAAAAATTGATGTCGGACGTAAAATAGGACATTTGTTTTTCCGTAACACCAATGGTTTTGAAAGAGGATAAAAATGTTTTATACCGCCTGTTTTTTTAGAGGAATAACCGTGGTATTGAAAGCTCGTTTTGAAGAAAAGTATTGTCTCGCTTAAAAGAGTAGGTTCCGCTTAGTTCATAATATAATACACTTTTATTGTGCATGAAACAACCTGTAAGAAATAAAATACTTTCCTATTTCTTGCTCGTATTGGCTACGGGTTATATTGGTTGTGTCGTTTTCTTTACCCATATTCATATTATAGATGGTGTTGTCATTGTTCACGCCCATAAAACGTCCGATTCCAATGGAGAACAGCATCAACATACCTCGAATGAATTGGTATTGTTTCATGCATTGTCACATTATGTCGTTTCAGGGTCCGATATCCCTCAAAACTATACGTTCAAAGAGTGGTTTTGTGCATTCTTGGTTTGGGATACGAACGTTGATCTGTCATTTCCCTCTCATTATTATTCCCATTGCCAGCTACGGGCACCACCCTTTTCTTTATCATAATTGAGAAACCTGTTTTTATTGAATATTTTATTTGTTCAATTACTGTTTTATTGCCTGTTTCTAAGGCGGTAATATTATACTAAATTTATGATAAAGAGGATTATTGGCACAATGCTGTTAGGTACAGTATTGTGCAATGCCGTTATGGCCAAACATAAGAACCAATTTTCCATACACGGCGTAATAAAAGAAAAAGTATCGGGAGAAGGTATCCCGGGGGTCGTATTGACCGTAAAAAAAATAGCAGAAAGCAAAGATGATCATGCTCACGAATCATCTCTTTTTTCAGAAATAGATGGTACATTTGCTTTCCCTGTTTTGGGTAAAGGCACCTACCTTTTGACAGCCGAGGCGTCTGGCTATGCCACGAAAGAAAAAAACATAGAACTTAACGGTTCTGTCCCGATATATGTTGAATTGGAATTGTCTGAGACGGCTTTTGTAATGGATGAAGTCGTCGTGTCAGCCAGTCGAAATGAAATAAGCCGCAAGTCGGCCCCTGTGGTAGTGAATGTTTTAAATCATAAGACATTCCAGGCCGTGAATGCTTGTGATTTGGCGCAAGGACTGAATTATCAGTCGGGGTTGAGAGTAGAAAATAATTGTCAAAATTGTGGGTTTCCGCAGGTACGTATCAATGGATTAGACGGCCCCTATTCTCAAATCCTGATAGACAGTCGTCCGGTAATGAGTGCATTGAGCGGAGTATATGGCTTGGAGCAAATTCCCGTAAATATGATAGACCGGGTAGAAATTGTACGAGGAGGAGGGTCGGCTCTGTTTGGTTCGAATGCAGTGGGTGGAACCATCAACATCATTACCCGAGAACCGGTTGAGAATTATTATCAAGTGTCGTCCAATGTAACCGCTTTGGGTGGAAAAGCCATGCAGACGCAAGTAAACGGCAACGTGGCATTGGTATCAAAAGACAACGATGCCGGAATATCGGTTTATCAAACCTATCGGGAACGCAATCCGTTGGATATAGATGGAGATGGATTTTCTGAGTTGGGGAAAATCAATGCCCGGAATTTTGGATTCAGGGGATACATCCGTCCGGTGGGGATAAACAAATTAACGGTAGAGTACCATACTTCGAACGAGTTTCGCCGTGGCGGAAATAAATTCGATTTACAACCCCATCAAACGGACATTACCGAACAGACCGACCACAGTATCAATGGTGGAGGGGCTACATACGATATGTTTTTTAACGGGTATGATCATAAGTTATCGGTATATAGTTCGGCACAACATATCTCCCGGAAAAGTTATTATGGGGCCAATCAAGATGAAAACGCTTACGGGAAGACCAAAGACCTGACCTGGTTGGTTGGAAGTACCTATGTGACGAATTTACATAGATGCCTTTTCTCGCCGGCTACGTTAACCTTGGGGGCAGAATACTATCATAACGATCTGCACGATGTTATGTTGGGATACAATCGCGATTTGAAACAAAACATCCATATCGGTAGCGGATTTGTACAGAATGAGTGGAAGGCAGACAAAATGAGTTTGTTGGCCGGATTCCGTTTGGACAAACACAATTTGATAGATCACCTGATTTTTAGTCCTCGTGTGAACCTGCTGTATAAACCGAGCGATAAGATACAAGGTCGATTGACCTTCTCCTCCGGTTTCCGCGCACCGCAAGCATACGACGAGGATTTGCATGTAGCCGCTGTGGGAGGAGAGGGGATGGTAATAACACTTGCTCCCGATTTAAAAGAAGAGCGGTCGTACAGTTATAGCGGATCGGTAGATCTGTATAACAATTGGGACGATTGGCAGGCCAATTTACTGGCAGAACTCTTTTATACCGATTTGCGGGATGTCTTTGTCTTGGAGGCATTGGGCCATGATGAAAAAGGTTATCAGATACAGGAGCGCCGTAACGGGAGCGGAGCTTATGTGTACGGGCTGAATCTGGATGCCAAGCTGGCATATACCCAGATGATTCAACTGCAAATGGGTTTTACCGTACAAGCCAACAGATTTAAAGAGTACCATTATTGGTCGGAAACCGCCGCACCGGTCAAGAAAATGTTGCGAACGCCCAATAATTATGGATATATGACCTTTGTTTCTAACCTGACAAAAGCCTTTCAAGCATCCATTACAGGAACATATACCGGAAAGATGTATGTGCCCCATTTTGCCGGATATATTGAAGAGGATAGGTTGGAAAGGAGCCCTCGGTTCTTTGATATGGGAGTAAAGCTGAGTTACGATTTCAATCTTAAAAAGAGTGTCATTTTACAGCTTCATGGTGGAGTTCAAAATATTTTTGACAGTCGCCAGAAAGATTTTGACCAAGGAGCACTCAGAGATTCCAAATATTTTTATGTCTCGGAAAAAGGCGTCGTGCTTGTTACGCCGGCCATGTTGGCAAAGTTGCCGCCGGCTCCCGAATTGTCATAGAATAAAAACAGGGCGGAAGT
>CASGEW010000048.1 GCA_949300615.1 uncultured Bacteroidales bacterium | reverse complement strand
AAATCATATCATCTCCCAATAAAAAGCCCGCATAAGCGGGCTTTTTTATTATTCATTATTTTTCCATCCTTTTAAATTTTTTCCGTTGAACAGGGAGGTCCACTTCTCTTCTGCATACGAATTTGTTACGAACATAGCTGCCAGCAACAGTAAAAATGTTTTTCTCATTATTTATAATTTATAGGTTTTGTATGTAGCACTTTGTTCCGTGTACGTGCACGGAAACTCTTGCAAATGTAATTATTTTTATTCCATTTGCAACAAATTGTCTTGCTAAAAATCTCTTTTTTGTTTAGAAATAGTAGTGCTGTTCTTCTTCGCAAGCAAAAGAACGGGCTAAGATTTCGACCTCTTTCAAAATGTTCCTTCTTTGGGAATCAGATAGTTCAGATGTTCCGCATAAAAAATAGATTTCACTTTGAGTAACTCCGCAAGCCTCGGAGATACCATTTTTTATCAGTCGAGTTATCGCCTCTAATGAGCCATTTGTCCGTAAGTACGATTCTTTTTCTTGGGTAGTGAGAATGAATAAAAATTTTTTATTGGTAAGTAATCCCTGCGTTTTCCCGTTTGTGTTATCGTATGCAAATCCATTCCGAAAAACTCGGTCGAAATAACCTTTTAATATGGCAGGTAGTCCGCCCCACCAGATGGGAGCGATAAATGTAACCGTATCTGCACGGTCTATTTTGTTTTGTTCTGTACGGATGTCGCTTCCAAAAGGTTCCCATCCGGTCATGGCCATATCTACATCCGAGAGTATCGGATTGAAAGAGATGGCATATAAATCGGATACGTCGATACAACCGCCCTGTATCCGGTACGAAGCTGCTATCCGTTGTGCTAAGGTGTGACAAAGGCTTTTTGTATTGGGATGGGCATATACAATCAAATGGTTCATAAGGTTCTCTGGTTTGTCTTGTAAAAGGTCAAACAAAAGTTCCCCCGGAAAGGTTTTGCCGGTTATCATTTTTTAGGAAGGATGTTACCGTAAATTCAGCGCTGTAAACATTTGGCGGTATATTGCTGCTTTTTTCTCTAATGCCAGCGGATAGGCGCGCGAGGAGGAGGGCATACGGTACAGGGTAATAGGATGCTTATCCATGTTGCAGGTGATGGAAGTCCCTACCTTCGGGACCGCAACGTTTAATATCTCCGCAACTGTTTCGCACGCTTTTTGTCCGATAGTGATGATGGCTCTGCACCTCGGCATTTGTTGCAATAGTCGGGGTAGATTTACCGGTGTTACGATATCGAGGTATTTGTCCGAAGCGTTGTCTTGAAGCCGGATTACCTCTTGGGCCGTATCGCTGATTGCGATTCTTTTCTCTGACAGGAATTCCCGGATAGCATTTTCACGAAAGCGTTTTGCTCCCGGTTCTACAAAAAAATCTTTATCATTGAAAAAGACCAGACCGAAGATACGCCACATATCGTTTTGCCAGTTCGGATAGTAAAATTCCATCGACCATTTTTCTCGTTTGGGCGGAAAACTGCCTAACATCAGTACACTCGCCCCTTCGGGGATAAATGGAGCCAACGGATGGGTTTCGATATTTAGATGGGATATTTCCGATTGATTTTTCATATTGAATGCAAATATAGTCTCTTTTTTGCCGTTTGTGAAGAGAAATGTAGTTTCCTTTGTCTGATTCTCGCCGATTTTGGTTACTTTTGAATCGTTTTAAATCATTCACGATGACAATACCCGGATTTATAAAAGTGGCAGCCGCCGTGCCTTCGGTACGGGTGGCCGACTGTTCATACAACATGGCGCAAATGATTGCCTTGATAGGCGAGGCGGTACAAAAGAAAGCCGACATTGTGGCTTTTCCCGAGTTATCGGTAACGGGATATACCTGTGGAGACCTTTTCGGGCAGAAGCTGTTGCTCGATTGCGCGGCCGATGCTTTGCAATCGCTTGTCAAGCAGACTTCTGATTTGCCCATACTTTGTGTCGCAGGGCTTCCTTGGGCGGTAAACAACCGGCTGTACAACGTAGCAGTGGTCTTTGGACAGGGTAAAATATACGGGATGGTTCCCAAATCCTACCTGCCCAATTACAACGAATTTTATGAAATGCGTTGGTTTGTTTCGGGAGCGGATTGTCCCGTTCAGCAGGTCGATTTCAGAGGCGAGTTAGTTCCGTTCGGAACCGATCTGCTTTTTGAAAATGATGCTCTCTGTTTCGGAGTAGAGGTTTGTGAAGATTTGTGGGTTCCTATTCCTCCTTCGTCCGAGATGGCGTTGCAACGAGCCTCCTTGCTTGTCAATATTTCGGCGAGCAACGAGATGGCCGGAAAGCACGATTATTTACGTTCGCTTATCCGTCAGCAGTCGGCGCGTACCATGTCGGCATACTTGTATGTTTCGGCCGGATTTGGCGAGTCCACGACCGATTTGGTTTTTGCCGGGAACGGCATCATTGCCGAGAACGGTATCATTTTGAAAGAGTCCGACCGATTCTCTTTTGAACCGCAGCTTACTGTGTGCGATGTGGATGTTGAACGCCTGGATGCTCTTCGTCGTAAGGAGAATACCTTTACGAAAACGAGGAAAACAGAAAGACAATTCCGGACGATCGATGTCGCCTCATTCCCTTGTGGCGACCGGCCGATTGACCGTAAAATAGACGCTTATCCGTTTATTCCCTCCGAGGGACAATTAATGGATGAACGGTGTAACGAAATCTTCAATATTCAGGTAAATGCACTGGCCCAGCGGTTGTTGCATACACATTCGCAGACAGCCGTCGTTGGTATATCGGGTGGTTTAGACTCCACGTTGGCGTTACTGGTGTGTGTAAAGACTTTCGACAAGTTGAAAATTCCTCGCCGGCAAATCTTGGGAATTACCATGCCGGGATTCGGAACAACCGACCGTACTTACCAGAATGCCCTTAACCTGATGGCCGCACTCGGTATCACTACGCGCGAGGTATCTATTGTACCGGCCTGTCTCCAACATTTCCAGGATATCGGGTTGAATCCCGACGATAGGGGGGCTGCATACGAAAACACCCAGGCGCGTGAGCGGACCCAGATTCTGATGGATGTTGCCAACCAGACCAACGGGCTGGTTGTAGGCACGGGCGATTTATCTGAATTGGCTCTCGGGTGGGCTACCTATAACGGCGATCATATGTCGATGTACGGGGTAAACAGCAGTATCCCCAAGACCCTGGTGCGCTATTTGGTCAAATGGGTAGCCGATAAGAATGGCGATGACATTGCTCGGAAATATTTGCTCGATATTATCGATACCCCCATCAGTCCAGAACTCCTGCCAGCCGATGAAAATGGCCAAATAGCTCAGAAAACCGAAGATTTGGTGGGCCCGTACGAGTTACACGACTTTTTCCTCTACTATTTTATCCGTTTCGGATTTCGTCCGACCAAGATTTACCGGTTGGCCGTGTTGGCTTTTGAGGGTATTTATGACTCTCAGACCATCCAAAAGTGGCTCAAAATATTTTTCAGGCGCTTTTTCTCCCAACAGTTCAAGCGTTCGGCTATGCCGGACGGCCCCAAGGTAGGTTCTGTCAGCCTTTCGCCTCGGGGCGATTGGCGGATGCCCAGCGATGCTACGGTAACAGCCTGGATGCAAGAGGTGGAATCTTTGTAACGTGTCGCAGTTATGGATCTAATTCAATATCTTTCCCGGGAGCAGCTGATTGAACTGTGTCAGATTTATGCGAAGAACTGGTTGGCGCTGGACGGAGTCTGGTTTCAGTCGGTAGAGAACAAATATGGAATAACCGAGGCTTTGGAACACGATGCCAACGCATGGCGGCGCTATACCGAGATAGAGGCCCGGCGAATCAAATCATTCCTCAAATTACCCGAACAGGCCGGAATCGAGGGGTTGAAACGGGCGCTGTCTCTTCGTTTCTATGCCTTGTTGAGTGAAGATGCTCTGGTGCAGGAAGACGATCGTACCCTTGTTTATAAAGTCATTACCTGTCGGGTACAGGAAGCTCGTAAGCGTAAGGGGATGGCCTATCATCCCTGTAAGCCGGTCGGCTTGATAGAATATACCTATTTTGCCAAGGTTATTGACAGCCGTTTTGAAACCGAGGCCGTCAGCTGCCATCCCGATGTGACGGACAGCAGTTGCAACTGTATCTGGAAATTTACGTTACAAAAAGAGTAGCCGTATGAAGATAGAATCTGTTTGCCACATCTATTTCTCTCCCACCAAAACCTCGCGGGAGATTGCCTATGCAGTCAGCCGGGCTTTTCCCGATCTACCTAAACGAGATATAAATCTGACGGTCAGTACTCCGGAGTTGCAAGTTTTAAAACCGGAAGAGTTGGCCATAATTGCTGTTCCCGTTTATGGCGGACATATTGCCCCCACGGCCCTGAAAAGGTTGCAAAATGTATTAGGAGAACATACCCCCGTTGTGCTCATCGCCGTATATGGCAACCGGAGCTATGGAGATACGTTGGTAGAGCTGGACGCATGGAGCCGGAGAAACGGATTTATTCCTGTGGCAGCCGCTGCTTTTATCGGAGAACATTCATATAACAGCCCTTCATACCCGATAGCAACGGGACGTCCCGATGAAAAAGACAAAGAGACGGCGTTGCGTCTGGGTCAAAAAGTTTTTGTAGCCCTGTCGTCCTCTATGTCGGTCGAGACATTCTTACCCATTGCAACCCGGAAATTAAAATCTCCGGCAAACGACCTGGCCATGTGGCGTTTTTACGTCGCTGTTATTGTCGCCTTGAAAATCAAGCACGTTCATGTACCGGTAGTACCGGAGACAGATCCCCTGAAATGTACCGGTTGCGGGGTGTGTGCCCGGGTATGTCCCACCGGTGCTATTGGTGTACAGCATCCCGAGTTATCCGATCCGAAAGCGTGCATAAGGTGTTGTGCTTGTGTCAAAAGTTGTCCTGAGGCTGCCCGGAGCTATCAAACCCCTTTTGCCCCGATATTGGCACGAACCATGAAAAAACGCAAGGATCCGATCTTTGTTTTGGCGGAAATGAAAGGCGAATAATCGCTGTAATGAAGCAAAAATTGTACCGTATAGGGAGGGCTTCCCAATATATATAATAACTCTCTCTTTTCGAGGAGGAGATTCAGAAAGCAGTTGGGCGATGATAAATTGTGGCTGTTATTCTTGAAATTCTTATAGAGGAGTTTACCAAGATAGTTTTTCCTTCTATCGGTTTGGAAAGAAAAATCTTTTTAGCGGAAATCGTTATTCTCCGAGGACGGTTGCGACGATTCGTCTGCCGCCGCCTTGGTTACGGAATTCGCACAGATAGATACCTTGCCAAATGCCCATATTCAACCGGCCGGCGGTGATAGGGATGGAGAGCGAACTGCCGGCAATGATATTTTTGGCGTGTGCCGGCATATCGTCGCTACCTTCGAGTGTATGTTCATAATCGAAGGCGTTCTCGGGCACTAATCGGTTGAAGATGGCCTCCAAATCGCTCCGTACATCCGGGTCGGCATTTTCATTCAAGGCCAACGCTGCCGAAGTGTGTTTGATAAACAGATGAAGGATACCGTACTGGGGCAATGCAGGCAGATGTTCCATCACCTCGTTTGTAATCAGATGGAACCCTCTGCGGCGAGGTTTCAATGTAAATTCTTTTTGGTTGACCATATTTATTTCGCTGAATAGATTCCCGGACAAATGTAATAAATACCGGTTAAAAATACCTCGCTTGGCCGGCAAATGAGAAACATCTTCGGAAATTTGCTATTTTTGTTCATCGATTAATGCAATACAGCGTGAGCAACAAAGAGGCAAAAAGCCACACAACATTTATCGGTAGAAAACCGTATGCCTGTGCTAATTGGAATCCGTGGCACGGATGTGTAAAAATCAGTCCGGGCTGTAAATATTGTTATGTATATCGGCAGGACAGACAGTTTGGTGTAGAACAGAGTAGCGATTGTGTCCGACGAAATCATGATTTCGATTTGCCGTTGCGACGCAAACGCGACAAAAGTTATAAGTTACCGTCTGGTAGCCTGGTATTTACCTGCTTTACATCCGATTTCCTGGTAGAGCAGGCCGACTCGTGGAGACAGGAGGCTTGGGAGATGATACGGTTGCGGAGCGATTTGATGTTTATGTTCTTTACCAAACGCATCGACCGCTTCTCGGTTTGTGTACCGCCCGACTGGGGTCGTGGTTACGAAAACGTCATGATTGGTTGTACGGTAGAGAATCAGGCCATGGCAGATTTCCGCCTGCCTGTTTTCAAGGAGTTGCCCATCAGGTACAAGGCTATTATTGCTGCTCCGTTGTTGGAGCGATTGGATTTGTCGCGCTATCTCGACGATTCGATCGTCGAGGTCTCTGTCGGTGGCGAATCGGGAGCCCAGGCCCGGATATGCGATTACGAATGGGTGCTCGATATTCGCCGGCAATGCGTTGAAAAAGGAGTGCCGTTCAGCTTTCATCAAACGGGAGCCAACCTGCTGAAAGATGGGAAACTCTACCGGATAGAGCGGAAATTCCAACATACGCAGGCCAGAAAAGCCAATATAAATTATCGGGTAGAAGAAGAGAGAGGGGATATTTTTGAACCGTGAAACAATAAATTGCTATGATTAATTGAAATTAGACACCCGATTTTTGCCGTCCTTCCAAAGGAGGGCGATGGAGAATGGACAATGAAACCAGAAAACAGAAAAATAGAGAAAGAGAAACGCATCATTGCACAGATGATTCGGATGTACTGCCGGTATAAGGAGCGAAACCCGGAGCTTTGTCCGGCGTGTGAGGCATTGTTGTTTTATACGCATCAGCGGCTGGATCGCTGTCCTTTCGGAGAGAAAAAGCGGGCCTGCCGGCAATGTACCATCCATTGTTACAAGCCCGAGATGCGAGAACGGATACGGCGCGTGATGCGCTTCTCCGGCCCGCGTATGATTCTCTATGCCCCGATGACGTTTCTCAAACATCTCTTGCCATGGTAGGGCGGTTCCCTTTTTGCCCGTTCTCGTTATATCAGGAATTTCACGATAAACAGTAAGGTGAGCAGGTACATGGAGAGAGTCAGTTTCTTATATTTTTTACTTAAAAGATTGATTAGGACATAGCTGACAACTCCGAATACGATTCCGTCGGATATGCTGTATGTCAACGGCATGAAAATGATACAGAGAAAAGCGGGAATCGATTCGGAATAGTCTTCGAAATCGATCTTTTTAATCGGCGTAATCATCATCAGCCCTACCACTATCAATACAGGTGCTGTTGCTGCGCTCGGGATAGAGAGGAACAACGGAGCCAGAAACAGTGCCAGCAGGAAACATATGGCCGTTGTAAACGCGGTTAGTCCGGTACGTCCTCCGGCTCCCACGCCAGCAGCGCTTTCCGAAAAGGTCGTTACCGTACTCGATCCCAACATGGCTCCGACCGTCGTGCCGATTGCATCGGCCATGAAAGCCTTTTTGGCATGGGGAATTTCGCCTTTTTCATCGAGCATACCGGCTTTGTTCGATACTCCTACCAATGTACCGATCGTGTCGAACAGATCGACAAACAAGAAGGTAAAGATGACCACCAGCATTTCTCCGGAAAAAATTTGAGAGAAATTGAACTGGAAGAGAATCGGCTCGATAGAGGGGGGCGTGCTGAAAATGCCGGCAAATTGGGTAATCCCCATTGGGATACCGATTAACGCCGTCAAGAGGATTCCCAGTAGCAGAGCTCCTTTTATTTTGTATATCAAAAATACGGAGGTGATGACAATACCGATGACTGTTAGTAATCCTGAACCGGAAGTAACGGTGCCTAAGCTGACCACGGTCGATTCGTTCGAGACGATGATATCGGCGTTCTGTAAACCTACGAATGCGATAAATAGCCCTATACCGGCGCAGATGGCGTGTTTCAGTGTCATAGGGATGGCATTGACAATGGCCTCGCGCAGGTTGGTGATGGTCAGTATGATAAAGATGATTCCCTCGATGAATACCGCCGTCAGGGCAAATTGCCAGGAGTAACCCATCTCGGTACAGACCGTGTAGGCGAAAAAGGCATTTATTCCCATCCCCGGAGCCAAGGCAAAGGGTAATTTGGCCAACATCGACATAACTAAGGTGGCTAAGGCAGATACCAGTACGGTAGAGGTAAACAGGGCTCCTTTATCCATGCCCGTGGCGCTCAGAATGTCCGGATTGACAGCCAGGATGTAGGCCATGGTCAGGAAAGTGGTTATCCCGACCAGAATCTCGGTTTTTACGGTGGTCTGCTGTGGATCGAATCCGAATAGTCTTTTCAACATGGCAAGTATCTTTAATTAATCGAATGACCATTTTACGGCAAGCGTGGGCGCAACATAGAATCCGTCCATACCTCCGAAGTTATGACTTAACTTCTACCTCCGAACCTACGCTCAGGTTGAATTTTTCGTCGATGTGTTTAAACCGGTTCAGGTTTATCCAGAATTGGGGTTCGGCCAGGAAGATGAAGTCTCCGTAAGGCCCGGTTTCCCGCCACCAGTCGGCAAATCCGGAGAAGGTATATCGCCGTTGTCCGAAGTGGGTGTACCACGTTGTCGTCAGCTGGAAGTTGTTGGGCGAATCGTGTTTTTGGATGTATTTATACATGGCACTGAATGTGATACCCCGGGTAAAAGTTTTGTTGTCGTAGGTATATGTCCCTCCGGCCAGGTACATATTGTTGTACGAAATCCGGTTGCTCAACCCTCCGTTGTATTCGATGTGAATGGAAAACGGTCCTTTCCAGAATTTCAGTTCCCGGGCAATCTCCCCGTATCCGGAGGCAATCCCTTTGGAGGTATAGTCTAAATCTATAAAGAAGAAAGTGCTTCCCCATTTGTCTGGTTTGAACATTTCTACCGTGGAGGTTAGTAACGGTCGGCCCGCCATCTCTTTGTCGTATATCGAGCGCCCGAAATCGTAATGCAATTGTACATTTTGGGCTTTGCTACCAAATGAGAATAATAAAACAAAGACGATTAAGAGAATTTTTTTCATAAGCAGTTGACAATCTTCTTATTGTTTAAATTAAGGTTGAATGTCGTTAATTTCTTTTTTTGTAAAGTTGTGTGTATATGAACCATATGCCGCAGATAGCCGAGAACGTGATACTGATGCCCAAGGCAACCGGGTAGGGGAGTTGTAACCCTTCGGGAGCAAACAGGATATAGGTGGAGGTAACGCACGTCATAAACAATGCCGGTATGAGCGTGATGATGAACAGCTTCTTTTTTTGCGCTAAAAATACGGTGATGGCCCACAACGTAAATACCGAGAGCGTTTGGTTGCTCCATGCAAAGTAACGCCAAATGATTTCAAAACCGTCTTTATCTTTCAAACTATATACCAGAATGGCTATGGCTACGATAAACATCGGGATGCAGATAAGCAGTCGTTTTGTAATGGTTTTTTGGCTTATTTTCATAAAATCGGCGATGATAAGCCGTGCCGAGCGGAATGCGGTATCGCCCGAGGTAATGGGAGCGGCAATGACGCCTAACATGGCCAGCAATCCGCCGATAGTACCCAACCATCCGTTCGATATTTTTTGTACGATGATGGCTGCGCTGCCGTTTACCTCATCTTCGTGTCCGATAACACCGAATGTCTCCTGCCCTTCTGGACTGAAAAAATAGGTGGCTGCTGCTGCCCATATCAAGGCAACGATACCTTCGGTTATCATGGCTCCGTAAAAGATGGGGCGTCCCTGTTTCTCGTTGGTCATACAGCGAGCCATCATGGGCGACTGGGTGGCATGGAATCCTGAAATGGCTCCGCAGGCGATACTGATGAATAGCATCGGGAACAGCGGTGTGCTTTCAGCTTTGGGGTGTATGTTCTGCAATCCGTCGGTGATCTCCGGAATCTGAGGAAATGAGATGAGCAGTACGCCTAAAATGCCGATAGCCATAAACAGTAGGGCGATGGCAAAAATGGGATAAATTCGTCCGATAATCTGGTCTATGGGGAATAACGTGGCTACGATGTAGTAGATGAATACTACGATAATCCAGAACGTTACGTCCAGCGAGTCCGGCGTAAGCATGGCCAGCAGTTCGGCCGGTCCGGCAACGAAGACAGCTCCTACCAGAATCATCAGGATAACGGTAAATCCGCGCATTACCTGTTTGGCGGTCATTCCCAGGTAGCGACCGATGGTTTCAGGTAAACTTTCGCCGTTGTGCCGCAGGGAGATCATGCCCGACAAGTAGTCGTGGACAGCTCCGGCAAAGATGGTTCCCAACACGATCCACAGGAAGGAGGATGTCCCGAATTTGGCCCCCATGATGGCTCCGAAAATGGGACCGAGACCGGCGATATTTAAAAATTGTATCAAGAAGATTTTCCATCCCGGCAGCGGAACATAATCTATTCCGTCGGGATTGGTAATGGCCGGCGTGGTACGATTGGCATCGGCACCGAATACCTTTTCTACAAATCTGCCATAAATAAAATATCCAATGATTAAGGCAGTTAAAGCTAAGCAAAATGTAATCATAATTCTATGTTCTTATAATATGAATCAAATTTTTCTTGTCAAGATTACCGACACGGCATCGGCGCAGCGCTCTCCGTCTATGGCAGCCGATACGATCCCGCCGGCGTATCCGGCCCCTTCGCCGCAGGGGTATAACCCTTTGATTTGGATGTGGCACAACCTTTCACCGTCGCGAGGGATGCGTACCGGAGCCGATGTGCGGGTCTCTACGCCAATCATAACGGCTTCGTTGGTCAGGAATCCGCGGGCATTTTTGCCGAAATGCAGGAATCCCTCTCGGAGGCGTTCGGTAATCATCTCCGGCATCCAGAAATGGAGGGGCGAAGCAATCAGTCCTGGGGTATAGGAGGATACGGGTAAATCGAACGAATTCTTTCTTTTGATAAAATCTTCCATCCGTTGGGCCGGTGCGGTTTGTTTCCGGTTGCCATTCAGGAAGCATTGGTATTCCAGCTCTTCCTGGAATTTCATCATGGCCAGGACTCCGTATGGCTGGTAGTCCGGGATGTCTTCGGGACGGACCTCTACTACCATGCCCGAATTAGCCCATCGGGAACCCCGGTTGGAGGGCGACATTCCGTTTACCACGATCTGTTCCGGGCCACTGGCTGCCGGTACTACGAATCCGCCGGGACACATACAGAATGAATAGACGCCCCTCCCTTTTATTTGGGTAACAAAGCTGTATTCGGCAGCAGGCAGATATGCTCCCCGCCCTTGTGGCGAATGGTATTGTATGCGGTCGATGAGCTCTTGCGGATGTTCCAACCGTACCCCTACGGCCAATCCCTTGGGCTCCAAGCGGAACTTTTGTTTATCCAATAACCGGTAAACGTCCCGGGCAGAGTGTCCGGTGGCCAGGATAACCGGGCCGAATACCTCTTCGCCGGTATGGGTAATGATGCCTACCACCTCTTCGTTGCGGATGATTAATTCGTCCATGCGGGTCTCGAAGCGAACCTCCCCGCCGCATGAGATGATTTGTTTGCGGATATTTTCGATGACCTCGGGCAACTTGTCGGTACCGATATGTGGGTGGGCATCTATCAAGATCGAGGGGTTGGCCCCGTGCTGGCACAAAAGGTTCAGAATCCGTTCTACCGAGCCGCGCTTTTTACTGCGGGTAAACAGCTTCCCATCGGAATAGGCTCCTGCTCCCCCTTCGCCGAAACAGTAGTTCGATTCAGGATCGACTTTGTGCTCTTTACTGATACGGGCAATGTCTTTTTTGCGTTCGCGTACGTTCTTCCCCCGTTCGATGACAATGGGTCGGAGTCCGTTTTCAATCAATCTTAGCGCGGCAAAAAGGCCTGCCGGTCCGGCTCCCACCACGACAACCTCGGGATGTCCCGATACATCGTGGTATTGTGTTGGAACAAACAGCTCCTGATCGGGTTCTTCGTTTATGAAAACCCGGACTTTCAGGTTCACCATCACGGTGCGTTGTCGGGCATCGACGGAACGTTTCAATATCCGGAGCCCCCGGATGGATTTCTCGTCGATGGCCTGTTCGCGCGACAGCAATTGTTTTAACCTCGATTCGTTCGCTGCTTCTGGCGGCAGTACGCGCAGTTGTATCTCTTTTATCATGTTGGACTCCTGTTATCCGAAAAGCGATCGGAATGCCTCTTCTACTTTTCTGACCGGAATGATTTTTATATTTAGTTTATTGGTGTTGAATCCTTTCAGGTTGTTGGCCGGAATCAATATTTGTTTGAAGCCTAATTTCTCGGCTTCCAAGATTCGTTGTTCTATTCGGTTGACGGGACGGATCTCGCCCGAGAGACCTACCTCGCCTGTCATGCAGGTTTGCGGTTCGATGGCCATGTCCATGTTGGAAGAGAGGATGGCGCTGATTACGCCCAAATCCATGGCCGGGTCGTTTACCCGCAATCCGCCGGCGATGTTCAGGAATACATCTTTCTGGGCCAGTTTAAAACCTACGCGTTTTTCCAGGACGGCCAGCAACATATTCATGCGTCGCAGGTCGAATCCGGTAGCCGAGCGTTGCGGTGTTCCATAGGCAGCGGTACTGACCAGCGATTGCGTTTCGATCAGGAACGGGCGGATGCCCTCTATGGCCACGGCAATGGCCACGCCGCTTAACCCTTCGTGCTGTTGCGAAAGCAGCAGTTCCGATGGGTTGGTAACCTCGCGCAATCCCTCCTGACGCATTTCGTAGATGCCCAATTCGGCCGTGCTGCCGAAGCGGTTTTTGATGGAGCGCAGGATCCGGTACATATAGTGCCGGTCACCCTCGAACTGTAATACCGTATCGACGATGTGTTCGAGTACCTTTGGGCCGGCAATGCTTCCCTCTTTGTTGATGTGTCCGATTAAAAGTACCGGTGTGCCGCTTTCCTTGGCATATTTGAGAATGGCTGCCGAACATTCTCTTACTTGGGTAACACTGCCCGGCGACGATTCGGCGGCTTCCGTCTGGATGGTCTGGATGGAGTCTATTACTACCAGATCGGGTTGAATGTTTTTGATGTGGACAAAAATCTCTTCCAACGATGTTTCACAAACAATGTAACATTCGGCATGGCTTGTGCCGATTCTTTCGGCCCGTAGTTTGAGCTGTTTGGCGCTCTCTTCGCCCGATATGTACAAGGTTTTTATTCCGCGTAGAGCCAATACGGTTTGTAGAATCAGGGTCGATTTCCCGATACCCGGTTCACCGCCTATCAATACCAGGGAACCTTTTACCAGTCCTCCTCCCAATACCCGGTTCAACTCGCCGTTTTGCAGGTCTATGCGCGGCTCTTCGGTCGATTTTATTTCGTGCAGCAGTAATGGTTTGGCGTGCTCTTTTTCTCTCGGATTGAAGGCGTTGCGCGATGCCGGCTGCTTGCTGACAATCTCCTCTACATAGGTATTCCATTCGCCGCAAACCGGGCAACGTCCTTGCCATTTGGGGGAGTCTGCCCCGCAATTGCTGCAAACATAAACCGATTTTGTTTTCGCCATACAGGTGTGATACTTTTTTGCGGAAACGAAGGTATGGATTTTATTTCAATTAGGGAAAGCATAATCTATAAATCGCTATCTTTGTAAAAATTTTTTACGATGAGAAGTTTTGCCAGCGATAACAATTCGGGAGTGCATCCCGATGTGATGGATGCAATTGTAAAAGCTAATGTCGATCACGCCGTAGGGTATGGCGACGATCCTTATACGAGTGAAGCCCAAACCTGTATTCGTTCGGTATTTGGAGACGGGGCCGACGCTGTATTTGTGTTTAACGGAACCGGTGCCAATGTAGTGGCGTTGCGGGCCTGTACGCAGCCTTTTCAGGCTATTTTGGCGGCAGAGACGGCCCATATAGCCGTAGATGAATGCGGCGCTCCGGTATTGCAGACGGGATGTCCGATCAAGGAGATTGTTACCCGTGACGGAAAATTGACTCCGGAATTGATTCGTCCCCGTTTGACCGGATTCGGCGATGTACACCATTCACAGCCGAAAGTCGTTTACCTGGCACAATGTACCGAGTTGGGTACGGTTTATACCGTGGATGAAATCAAACGAATCGCTGACCTTATTCATCGTTATGGCCTCTATCTGCACATGGACGGAGCCCGTCTGGCCAATGCTGCCGTAGCTTTGGACTGTTCGTTGAAAGAGATAACGGCGGATGCCGGGGTAGATATATTGAGCTTTGGCGGCACGAAAAACGGTATGATGATCGGTGAGTCGGTTATATCGTTCCGCAAAGAACTTTCCGAGAATCTGGGTTATTTTCGCAAACAGTCTTGCCAGCTCTATTCTAAAATGCGTTACGTTTCGTGTCAGTTCACAGCCTATTTGCAAAACGATTTGTGGCGACGCAATGCGGCCCATGCCAATGCGATGGCCCAAAGGTTGAAAGAGGGGATCGAACAGATAGCTCCGGTCGAGTTTACACAACCGGTCGATGCCAATATTTTGCTGTTGCGATTGCCCGAAAAGATGATATCGCTGTTGCAGAAAGATTACCATTTTTATGTCTGGAACGATGCCAACAACGAAATACGGCTGGTAACCTCGTTCGATACCACGCAAAACGATATCGATTGTTTCCTTTCCGATTTTGAGCGGATATACAAGGCGTTGTAATCGAGTTTTACTTTTCGAGGATGATTATGTCGCTTGGGTTGATGTAGTCTATCTCCCAGATATTGTTCTCTTTGTAAAGGTTCACGTTTTTGAAGATAATCGTGGACGATTCCATTTCGATGGTCAGGAATTCTTTCGCTTTCTCTTGGATCGATTCCAGGGAGACAGGGTCGGTCGTCTGGCTGTAACCGATTTTTTCCAGCTGACGGGCGGTCAATTGTTCGAGGCTTTCGTTGAATTCGGTTTTACTTGTGCTGATGTAGATAGAGTCCCGACTTCCAGAAAAGCTGGGGTTCGAGTCGTATAAGAGGTTGAAGCCCGATATGTCAATCGATTCTTCCGGGTAGGAGATTGTTTCATAACTACTGACGATTATGTCGTCGTATATATAGCTCTGTAACTCCGGAGGAAAGATTTCACTTACCAGGATGTCTTCATCTTTATATCCATATTGGCTTTGCATATAATCATTGTCGTATTCATTACGAAGGTAACGATACGAGTCGTATAACATTTTGTATGTATCGGCCATGGATGCCTCTTTTTTCATCTCTCCCGTATCGGCCAGTTTCCCATCGACCCATCCCAAGTTAAGCTCTTTTATGGCCTTGTTGAGACGGCTTTTCTGTGAATATATCCCTAAATCTTTTGCCGTAATGCCCGGGATATAGGTGAAGCAAGCCAATAGAAAAGTAGCTATCCAGGTTACATACAGGTAGTGTCCCAGGCGTTTGGTAAAAAACATACCGATGCAGGCGGTCATAATGAAGCCGCAGACGAGCAAAAAAACGCGGTCTTCGGTCAATCCGTATTGCTTTATCCGGTAACCGACACCTATCCAGAACATCAACAGTGCCGGTAAGGAGATAAAGCTGAAACGGTTATAGAACCAGTTATACGATTGTTTCTTCAATAACGGTTGGCAGGCTTTCGCTATTACGGCAACAATGATAAAGGCAAATACCATATAGGCAATACCGCCTTTGGGCAGAGACCACAATACCAGAATCTTGACGAAATATAGGTACAATATGGATGTATAGATCAATAAAGCCGGAGAGACGAGGTAATTGAACAGGATGTTGAACAGGCCGGAGTCTTCTATTTCCAAACTCTCCTCGTTGTCCTGATGCAACATTAGAAATGTAAGCGGAAGGCCGATAATAAATATAGAGAAAGAGGTGTATGCCCAAAAATCTTCGTGCGATTCGGCTATGTTGAAAATGTAATCGATCGAAAAGTAGATGGATGCAATCAAGGCGTATGCCGTCATCATCAGGAATAGGCTTGAAATAGCTTCCGACGCATATTGTATGGCGTTGATAACAAATTTCTGGTTATCTCTTTTCTGTTTGAACGACAATATGGCCAATACAGCAATGACCAGAGCTACTACATATCCGATAGAGACAACCCACATAGAAACATCTATCTTCCAGAAAAGGAAAAAAGGCAAAAACGATAGGTAATAGATCAATCGGTGTTTTGTCGCTACAAATATTCGGTTTACGATAAATGAAAAGATAAAGAACAGCGGCATCAGGAAACCGTAACGGATGTTTTCTGTAATAATGTTTGTC
>CASGEW010000047.1 GCA_949300615.1 uncultured Bacteroidales bacterium | reverse complement strand
AATAAAAATCCAATCTCAGACTTTCTGTAAATAGTACGCTTTGAGAGCCTGTGTGAAAATTTTAATAATCAGCAATATAGATTAAAAGATAGGGTATTAATCCCAAATCAAAGGGGAAAAGTAAGCATAAAAAATGTTGCTTTTTGGAAAACATATTTTTATATTTGCCTGAAAACCAATTCTTAGTTAAACCTAAAATCACCATCCATTATGATTGTCATACGAAAGACACAACTCTTTTTACTCACCTTGCTGATTCCGTTATTCGGATGTAACCAGACCACATACGAATACCCGTTTCAGAACCCGAAACTCTCGGCCGAAGAAAGAGCTGCCGACTTAGTTTCCCGGCTTACCTTAGAAGAAAAGGTTCCCCAAATGTTAAACAACGCACCGGCCATAGAAAGGTTGGGTATCCCCTCCTACAACTGGTGGAACGAATGTCTGCACGGCATCGGACGTTCAGATTACAAAGTAACCGTTTTCCCGCAAGCCATCGGGATGGCCGCTACCTGGAATGCCGAGGCTCTCAAAAAAATGGCAGAAATTACCTCTACCGAAGGACGTGCCATTTACAATGACGCCTCCTCGAAAGGGAACAGAAGAATATATCACGGACTTACCTACTGGACCCCGAACATCAACATTTTCAGGGATCCCAGGTGGGGACGCGGACAAGAGACCTACGGGGAAGACCCGTATTTGACCGGGACTCTGGGAAAAGCGTTTGTTGCCGGGTTACAAGGCGATGACGAACATTACCTGAAAGCTGCCGCTTGTGCCAAACACTATGCCGTACACAGCGGGCCGGAACCGGAAAGACACGTATTTGACATCACCGTATCTCCCTACGATTTGTGGGATACTTATCTGCCGGCATTCCGCGACTTGGTAGTAGATGCCAAAGTGGCCGGCGTTATGTGTGCCTACAATGCTTATGAAGGTAAACCCTGTTGCGGAAACAACCAGCTGATGCAAACCATCTTGCGTGAAAAATGGAAATTTACCGGATACGTAACCTCCGACTGTGGTGCGATAGACGACTTCTACAAAACACATAAAACGCACCCGGATGCTATGACGGCTGCCGCTGATGCCGTATATAACGGGACAGACGTCGATTGTGGAAACGAAGCATTTTTTGCCTTAAAAGATGCCGTTGAAAAAGGATTGATTCCCGAATCGAAAGTGGACGAATCGCTGACCCGGTTATTTACCATCCGCTTCCGTTTAGGGTTATTCGATCCGGCAGAAATAAATCCGTATGCCCAAATACCCATCTCTGTTTTGGAAAGCCAGCCGCACAAAGATCATGCCATGGAAATGGCTCACCAATCGATCGTACTGTTGAAAAACGACAACAATACATTGCCTCTGCGCAAAAACCTGAAAAAAATAGCCGTATTAGGGCCCAATGCAAACAATGAAACTACACTGCTGGGTAACTATAACGGATTCCCCTCAGAAATGGATACGCCGCTGGATGCCATTAAGAAAAAGGTTGGATCGGACGTCGAAATCGTTTACATCCCCGGAGCCGACTTTACCGACATGAACTTCATCGAAAAATTGGCTGATCCGGAACTTACTACCGCCAAAGGAGAAAAAGGGTTGCAAGCCGAATATTTCAAAGATGCCAAACTCTCCGGCAAACCGGAAACCACCCGTACCGAACAAGAGTTGAACCATTCATGGCAAGCCGATGCAGACGTCGTGGATAACATCAAGGCAAAAGACTTCTCTGCCCGATGGACAACCGTATTCCAACCGAAAGAGAGTGGAACTTACTCTATTGAACTGGGTGCCGATGATGGATGCCGTCTGTACGTAAACGGCAAATTGTGCATAGACGACTGGTCAGAGCACGCTTACAGAGCCAAAACATACAAACTTAACGCTACGGCAGGAACTAAATACAACCTGAAAGTAGAATACTACCAAGCCTCAGGCGAGGGTTCTGTAAAATTAAACATCAACCGGGTAAAAGACCTGGAATCTGTCTTAGCACAAATAAAAGATGTAGATGCAGCGATCTTCATCGGAGGTATCTCTCCGGAACTGGAAGGCGAACAGATGTCTGTGAATGTGGAAGGATTTAACGGTGGAGACCGCACAACCATCGCTCTTCCGGAAGCCCAGACAACCCTTATGAAATCGCTCGTAAAAGCCAACATCCCTACCATCTTCGTAATGATGACCGGTAGTGCCCTTGCGATCGACTGGGAAGCCCAAAACATACCGGCCATTATCAACGCCTGGTATGGAGGCCAAGCCGCAGGAACGGCCATTGCCGATGTTTTGTTTGGCGATTACAACCCTGCCGGAAGATTACCGGTAACGTTCTACCGCAGCGACAGCGATCTGCCCGATTTCCACTCCTACGACATGACTAACCGTACTTACCGATACTTCAAAGGTGAACCGCTCTTCCCGTTCGGATACGGATTGAGCTACACCTCATTCGATTACGACAACTTGAAAGTATCGGACAAAGCCACTACCCAAGGTATGGATGTCTCTATCGATGTTAAGAACAGCGGCAGTATGGACGGAGAAGAGGTGGTTCAATTGTACGTTACACACGAAACCGACCAACGTGCCCCCTTGTTCGCCTTGAAAGGATTTGAACGGATCAAGCTGAAAGCCGGAGAATCGAAAACCGTCCAGTTCCATCTCTCCCCCCGAGAACTGGCCTTGGTAAATGAAAAGGGAGAATCTATCGCCTCGCCGGGAACCATAAAACTTACCGTTGGCGGATGCTCGCCTACCGTAGAGCTGAAATCCAAAGGATTGCTCAAAGAAACGACAGTCCAAGTATCGGGAGAACCCATTTTCCTGGACTAAAAAACGATATATCGCTCTTCATAAAAAGTGAACAGCCTTTTATTTAAGGAAGGCTGTTCACTTTTTTATTTCCAACACGACCAGGATTTCAACACAAAAAAAAAGCCAATCTAAATTGATAATCCATTATCTATTCTTATCTTTATCCAGAGATTTGGACTGTTCATAAAAACAAACCCATCTCCGCATCCATATTCATAACAATGATTCTGATGAAAAAAGCCTGCATTTTAATCATCTTATTCGCCTCTTGGGTAAATCTGGCTATGGCTCAGGACAACCTGCCACAACTGAAAAGGAAAGCAGAAATGCACTTCCGCAACGCCGAATGGAAAGATGCTCTACCTACATACGAACTCATCCTTTCATTTCCGAATGCAGATATTTCATCCTATATCAACGCCATTATTACATCGTTAGAACTCGACACACTCCCGGTAGCCATAAAATGGGTAGAAAATGCCCTACTCAACCAGATATCACTGGATACATTATTGACAAAGACAGAGGTACAAACTCGACAACTGGATGCCAGCCCTCATTTCGAGAAACTGTTACTGGGATTAAAACAGGAGATACCGGACCTATCACCCCGCATCAACGAATACCTGTCCCAATACTATAAATTCAGGCATCAATATGCCAAACAGATTGACGTGTTGCATGAGATGATCGACAAATCGCCTCGAAATATTTCACTCATAAAGGAGGTCGCCTTTGCCTTTTATAATAACGGAGATAGCGAAAACGCACTGGCCCATTTTGAGGAAGTGCTGATATATGCACCCGACGACTTAGAATCGAATCTTTTTTTGGGTAGTTACTATTACATAAAAGGGAAAGAAAAAATGGCAAAACTATATAAAGAATACCAAAACATAGCAACCCCTACCCGGATGCAATACGCCCAATACAAACGAAACAAAGACGAGGTCAAGGAGAACGAACTGGCACTGGCCTCGAAATACATGAATCAAGCCAACCAAATAAAATCGACAAAAGCCATCCGGGATATTTTATATGATATTTACGTATTAAGCTCAGATGTAGAAAAGGCTGAAAATCTTAAAAGGCGATCAAAATAAAAATTCCACCTCTTTAAACGCATACATTCGTTCTGCTCCGTCTGTCCGTTGCAACACTAAATGCCCCGAGGGACGAATCTCTTTTATACAGGCCTGAAAAATACCGGTTCGATCCCTAAACGGGAAATAGCCACCCTTTCTAAAAAGCCGGTCGGCATACTCCTGCTCTATATCTTTCCTGCCATCAGCCGACTTTGTTTGTTCATACCGAAACACAATCCGCCCGCAAACACGATCCAGCCATTCAGGTAACAAAAACTCCCGGCCGGTTATCTGGGCCAGGGAGATCGGATTGGGAGCATCCGAGATAAATTTTTGCTGATTGATATTCAGACCGATCCCCACGATACTGGAATCAAGATATTTTCCGTGCAGGTCATTTTCTATCAACATCCCCCCGATTTTTTTCTCTTTCCAATATATATCATTGGGCCATTTGATAAAGAAATCAGAAGTCTGCGTTTCAAACGTTTCAACCACAGCCAACGAAACAGCCTGCGATAAAATAAAGGAGTGGGATGCCAACAAATGACAAGGATACAACAGCATACTGAACGTCAAATTCTTTCCCCTTTCTGCTTCCCACGAGTTGCCTTTCTGCCCCCTTCCGGCCAACTGCGCATCAGCAACAATCACACAACCCTCTGGCTGTCTCTCCTTTTGTTGTAAATCCCGTAAAAAAGTGTTTGTCGAAGCTGTTTCCTGTAAATGAATAACCGTATGTTTCATTGTATCTGTTCTTCTAACTGTTTTCGCTTATATCGGGGAAGTTTTTTTATAACTTCCTGATAAGAATGGAATATCCACGATGTTATCAGCTCGCTATCCAATCGTTCTGACAAATAGACCGAATTCCAATATTTCTTATTCAGATGATAGCCCGGCTGCACCTCAGCGTACCGTTCGCGCAATTCTATCGCCAACACAGGATCGCACTTTACCATAACAAAAGCAGGTAGGGCATCCAGCGGAAGGAACAAAAAAATTTTATCGGCCACCTTAAACGTCAATATCTGCTGATCGAATGGAAACGATTCCGTTACTTCCGGCAAACTTAAACAATATTCTCTAACCTCTTCTATATTCATATACAAATCAGACCTAATTCAACGGAGGGTAAAACGCATCTTCTATCTGCTCTATCTCATATCCATCGGGATGCCGTATCAACGACATGACGTCGAACCGGACATCCAACGATAAATTATATATCCGAATATATGCATCGGCTGCATATACAATCCGGCGAATTTTGGCCGGAGTAACCGCCTCTGCTGGGAAACCGTACAGATGGCTCTGACGCGTTTTTACCTCCACAAAAACCAACACAGTTCCCTTTTGAGCGATGATATCCAACTCCAAATTACCACTACGCCAATTCACCTCTCGAATCGTATATCCCTTGCCCTGCAAATATTCGCACGCAACCTTTTCGCCTTCTTCTCCTAACTTGTTATGTTTAGCCACTTAGCTATAATTTATTCCTATAAATACTATAATCATCTATCCCCAATCGGTCATATACCAGCTTCAACTCCTCTTCATTTTCAGAGATGACCAACAATTTATCATTCTCGTACAGGCGGGTTCTCCCTTTGGGAATCAAAAAGTTGTTATCCCGTTTGATCATAACCACCAGGGTGTTGTCGGGTAGTGGGATGTCCATCAGGCAATCGCCCATGGACAACAGTTTATCGGTTACCTTTATTTCTGAAATAATCGACTTGATTCCTTCGGGTAGCTCTACCCCGAACTCGGTGTCTTTATTCTGCTCCGGAGCGGCCAATCCCAACAACTGGGCAGAATAAGAAACGGTGGTACCTTGTACTATCAGCGACAAGATAGTGATAAAGAAAACGATATTGAATATTTGATCGGAATTTTCTACCCCGGCAATCACCGGATAGGTGGCAAATATAATGGGGACAGCTCCTCTCAAACCGACCCACGAAACAAACAGGCGAGAATTGAGGTTTAATTTACGGAACGGCAATAGACAAAGAAAAACGCTCAACGGACGAGCCAAAACAATCATAAAGGCCCCTATCAAAAGAGCCGGCAAGGCTATGCCGATGAGTTCGTGCGGATTTACCAACAACCCCAAGGTCAAGAACATGATGATTTGAAACAACCAAGCAAATCCGTCGAAAAAAGTAGAAATGTTCTTTTTAAAGACGATCGATTTGTTTCCTACCACCAACCCGGCGATATACACCGCTAAATAACCGTTCCCGTTGAGCAGGTCGGTAAAGGCAAAAGTGAAAAATACGAATGCCAACAACAGAATGGGATAAAACGAATGATTACTGATATTGATCCGATTAATGATCCATACGGCCGCCAGGCCCAACAAATATCCGCACAACGCCCCAATAGAGAACTGGATCAATAAAGCCGACAAGATTGTATCTATACTGAATTCTCCTGATTGTATAACTTGAATCAGAACGATGGTAAGCATATAGGCCATCGGGTCGTTGCTCCCGCTCTCCAACTCCAACATCGGGCGAAGACTATGGCGCAAATTCAAATTCTTGAATCGAAGGATGGCAAATACCGAGGCCGAATCGGTAGATGACATAACCGCCGCCAACAACAACGATGCTGTAAAAGAAAACGAAAGGGAAGAAAGAGGTGAATTGGATAGGCCGTATATAAACAACCCCACGAACAGGGTAGTGGTCAGTACTCCCACCGTAGAGAGCAATATCCCCGGCCATACTACCGGACGTATCTCCTTGATCTGCGTATCCATCCCCCCGGAAAAAAGAATGACGCTCAACGCTATCATCCCGATAAACTGCGCCTCTTGTGCATTATGGAACTGAATTCCCAACCCGTCGCTACCAAAAAGCATCCCGACAACCAAAAAAAGCAACAGTACAGGAACTCCCAACCGGTAGCCCGTTTTCCCGACAACGACACTGACGAACAACAAGATGGAACCTATCAACAATATATTTTCAGAAGAGAATATCATACAAACTACATTTTGTAAAATGGGATACAAATATACGAAATAAATACCAACCATCAGCCATAACTGGAAAGAATTCGTACATTTGTATAACAGAATTGACTCTATGATGGATTACTCGGATGAATATTTTATGAAACAGGCCCTGGCCGAGGCTCGGAAGGCACAAGAAGAGGAAGAGATCCCGGTAGGGGCCGTCATTGTCTGCAACCGTATGGTGATAGCCCGGGCACATAATTTGACAGAGACCCTCTGCGACATTACCGCCCATGCCGAGATGCAGGCCATTACGGCTGCGGCAAACCGGTTAGGGGGAAAATACTTAACCGATTGTACGTTGTATGTAACATTAGAACCTTGTGTGATGTGTGCCGGAGCCCTCGGATGGTCACAAATATCCCGCATCGTGTACGGAGCAAAAGATGAAAAAAGGGGATATTCCCGCTTCGCTCCTCATGCACTGCACCCCAAAACAAAGATAACAGCTGGTGTGTTGGAGGAGGAATGTGCAACGCTGATAACCTCCTTCTTTCAACAGAAAAGACGTTAAAACATTCTACCTTGCAAGAGAAAAAGTCCAACCCATCACCTCAAAGGGTACCCAATCAAGCTTATTACCTCCACGTAGAATACAAAACCGATATTTCAACGGCACCTTCCATCTCCGAAGATACACATTTTCATTTTTTTCGTATCTTTGCACCCGGATATGGCACGTATATTATCAATTGATTACGGACAAAAACGAACAGGCATAGCTGCCACCGACCCGTTGCAAATCATTGCAAACGGCGTTACGACCGTGCCTTCGGGAGAGATTATCGAATTTCTCAACACGTATATGCAAACGGAACAAGTGGAAACGATCGTAGTAGGAATGCCCAAACAGCTGAACAACGAACCGTCTGAGAATATGAGATACATCGAACCTTTTGTCCGAAAATTAAAAGCTACTTTCCCCGACATCCCAGTCGTATATTTCGACGAGCGTTTCACCTCTACCCTTGCCCACCGTACAATGTTAGCAGGAGGTATGAAAAAAAAAGAGAGACAAAACAAGGCCAAAGTAGATGAAATAAGTGCCGTAATCATATTACAAGGATATTTGGAAAGTAAAAAACAACATTTATAATTATGATATTACCTGTTTACTTATACGGACAACCTGTCTTGCGCAAAGTGGCAGAAGAGATCTCTCCCGATTATAAAGGCCTGACGGAACTAATCGACAATATGTACGAAACCATGTATAAATCGGAAGGAATCGGATTGGCCGCCCCTCAAATAGGATTAAGTATCCGGCTGATAGTCATCGATGCCGATGTAATGGCCGAATCGTATCCCGAATGTAAAGGATTCAAAATAACCCTGATAAACCCTACCGTTTTAGACAGGCCCGGGAACAATGTATCTTTTGAAGAGGGGTGTTTAAGTCTGCCAGGGATACACGAAAGCGTAACACGTCCCGACAAAGTAACCGTAAGCTACCTGGACGAAAACTTCCAACCCCAAACAAAAACATTTGAAGGATTTCAAGCCAGAGTAGTACAGCACGAATACGACCACTTGGAGGGGAAAATGTTTATCGACCGCATTTCATTGATCCGCAAACAGCTGATCAAGTCGAAACTCAACAGCATCGTCAAAGGAAAAGTCAACTGCGACTACCGGATAAAAGCTGTATCCAAATAAAAAAAAGGTGTGATCGGCATACCTGCAAAAGCGATCTTTCTATATATTATTGACAAATCTTTTCGATTGAAAAAAACGTTTATTTATGAAGACAAAGGAGATTGCCTGAATATCTTTTTTTGTATTATTGATTAGATTCATAGATAAATACAAAATTAAATTGCTACCTTTGCCTTCTCGTTTGCAATACTAATTGAGCTATAAAATGGGAAAAGAATATATGGAACCTGACTATATTTTTGAAACAAGTTGGGAAGTTTGCAACCTGGTAGGAGGGATATACACCGTTCTATCTACAAAATCGAAAACCTTACAAAAGCTATATAAAGACAAAATCATATTTATCGGGCCCGACATCTGGAAAGATAAAGAAAATCCCCTTTTCATCGAATCGGAAGTAACCGCTTTAAAACAATGGAAAAACAAAGCTGCTAAACCAGAAGGATTGTGCGTGAGAACCGGCCGGTGGAACATCCCCGGAAAACCGTTGGTCATATTGGTGGATTTCCAAAATATGTACGTCCACAAGAATGAATTGTACGGACATATGTGGGAGTGGTTCGGTGTTGATTCGCTCCATGCTTACGGCGATTACGACGAATCCTGTATTTTTGCCTATGCCGCAGCCCGTGTCATAGAAAGTTTTTACCGTTTCGTGGGAGGAGAAAAGAAAAACGTCATCGCCCACTTCGATGAATGGACCACGGGAATGGGACTTCTCTACATCAAACACAACCTTCCCGGAATCGCTACGGTATTTACTACACACGCCACCTCCATAGGTCGCTCCATCGCCGGAAACAACAAACCCCTATACGACTATCTTCCCGGATACTTTGGAGACCAGATGGCACAAGAGCTGAATATGGAGTCAAAACATTCGGTAGAAAAACGAGCCGCCCAACAGGCAGACGCATTTACAACGGTTAGCGATATCACCGCACGCGAATGTACCCAACTGCTCTCTTGTACACCCGATGTCGTTACACCCAACGGATTTGAAGGAAATTTTGTCCCCTCTTCGGACAAATACCTCGAAAAGAGAGAAACAGCCCGCCGCAAACTCCTGCAAACAGCAGCAGCCCTTACCGGGAGCCATCCCGACAACGGCACCCTATTGATCGCCACCTCGGGACGCTACGAATACAAAAACAAGGGGTTGGACCTGTTTATCGATGCCATCCGCCGTTTAAAAGCACGAAACAAGATCGAACGGGAGATGATTGCTTTCATCCTGGTTCCGGCCTATGTGAACCAAGCCCGCGAAGATCTGAAAAAACGCATCGACAGCGGTTATACCGGTAAGAAACCTTTGCCGGAAGCCATCATCACCCATACCCTTCACGACATCTCTTTCGACCGGATTGTCAATCACCTGCATTATGCCCAAATTACCAATTTGCCGGAAGAAAAGATTAAAGTCATATTCGTACCCTCTTACCTAAAAGGGAACGACGGGATATTCGACCTCCCCTATTACGATTTGCTAATAGGAATGGATGTTACGGTATTTGCCTCATATTACGAGCCGTGGGGATATACTCCGTTAGAGAGTACTGCTTTCGGGATTCCCACTATTACCACCGACTTGTCCGGATTTGGCAGATGGGTACAAAATGTACAACCTGATACATCTTTGGAAAAAGGTGTAGAGGTATTGCACCGCACTGACTCCAATTTTGAAGAAGTTGCAGAAAAAATTGCACAACAACTGGAAAAATTCTCCCATTGGGATGAAAAACAAAGACAAGCGGCTTCGCAGGCCGCCTCAACCTTGGCCAAACAAGCCGAATGGGAAAATTTCATCCAATACTATTTACAAGCATATGACATTGCTCTCAATAAAAACAAAAAGAATTAACGGTAACTATCAAATACAATTTGGATATGAAAATTCAAGTAAGTAACACCAACACTCCGAGTTGGCGCGATATCACGGTAAAATCACGCATACCGGAAGAATTGAAACCCCTTGATGAAATATCAAAGAACCTTTGGTGGTCCTGGAACAGCCAAGCGACCAATATGTTCCAAACCATCTCGCCGAAAATATGGAAATCAACGGCCGGTAATCCTGTACAGATGTTACAAGAAACCAGTTACGAACGTTTAGAAGAAATCATGGCCGACAAATCGTTGATGCGTCAAATAAACGACGTATATGACGATTTCAAGACTTATATGGCAGCCCCCAAAAACAAAGAAATCCCTTCTGTTGCCTATTTTAGTATGGAATACGGATTGGCCAATATCTTGAAAATATACTCCGGAGGATTAGGAATCTTGGCCGGAGACTATTTGAAAGAAGCCAGCGACCGGAATATTGATATGGTGGGCATCGGGTTCTTGTATCGTTACGGGTATTTTACCCAAACGTTATCCATGGACGGGCAACAAATAGCCAATTATGAAGCCCAAAATTTCAACAACCTGCCGGTGGAACAGGTTCTGGATGAAAACGGACACCCCATCATTTTGGAAGTGCCCTATCCCGGACGTATTGTTTACGCCAATATCTGGGTCGTAAACGTAGGACGTATCAAACTCTACCTGTTGGATACGGACATTGACCAGAACAGCGAATTTGACCGTTCCATTACCCACCAACTCTACGGGGGCGACTGGGAAAACCGTATGAAACAGGAGTATATGCTCGGAATCGGAGGTATCCTGATGCTCGACCGTTTGGGAATCAAGAAAGACATCTACCACTGCAACGAAGGTCATGCGGCTTTAATCAACGTACAACGGCTGGTCAACTACATACAAAACGAAAAACTTTCGTTTGAAGAAGCTATGGAAGTGGTACGGGCCTCTTCTTTATATACCGTACATACGCCTGTTCCGGCAGGGCACGACAGTTTCGACGAATCGCTGTTCGGGAAATATATGGGAGAATTCCCTCAAAAATTAGGCATTTCCTGGCAAGATTTGATGGATCTGGGACGCGAAAATCCCGGGAGCCAGGAAAAATTCTCCCTCAGCGTGTTCGCCTGCAACACGTGCCAGGAAGTAAACGGCGTAAGCTGGTTGCACGGTAAAGTATCGCAACAGATGTTCCAACCCATTTGGAAAGGATATTCAGCCGAAGAGTCGCACGTCGGTTATGTTACCAACGGCGTACACCTGCCTACATGGGCTACTTCCGAATGGAAAAACTTCTACAAGGAAACTTTCGGACCTGATTACCTGAACCACCAACAAGATCCGCAATATTGGGAAAAGATTTACGATGTAAACGACGATAAAATCTGGGAATTACGTACTACCCTGAAAAAGAAGCTATTGAACTACATCCGCGAAGATTTCCGTGAGAATTGGTTAAAAAATCAGGGAGATCCTTCCCGTATTGTTTCAGTATTGGAACGCATCAACCCGAATGCTCTGTTAATTGGATTCGCTCGCCGTTTCGCCACATACAAACGTGCCCATCTGCTCTTCACCGATTTGGAACGGCTCTCTAAAATCGTCAACAACCCCGACCGTCCGGTACAGTTTATCTTTTCCGGGAAAGCTCACCCGGCAGACGGTGGCGGACAAGGTTTGATTAAAAACATCATCGAAATTTCCCGTCGTCCCGAATTCTTAGGAAAAATCATTTTCCTCGAAAACTACGACATGAAGGTGGCCAAACGGCTTGTTTCAGGCGTGGATATTTGGTTGAATACGCCTACCCGACCGTTGGAAGCATCCGGAACATCGGGCGAAAAAGCCGAAATGAACGGAGTACTCAACTTCTCTGTTCTTGACGGATGGTGGTATGAAGGATACAAAGAGGGTGCGGGATGGGCCTTGACCGACAAACGGACCTACCAAAACCAGATGTACCAAGATCAACTGGACGCAGCAACCATCTATTCGATGTTGGAAAATCAGATTATCCCGTTGTATTTTGCCAAAAACAGCAAAGGTTATTCGCCCGAATGGATTCAATACATTAAAAACTCAATTGCACAAATCGCTCCGCATTTCACCATGACCCGCATGATAAACGATTATGTAGAACGATTCTATGACAAAGAAGCGAAACGCTCTAAAATCCTAACTGCTGACAACTACAAAAAAGCCAAAGAGATTGCAGCATGGAAAACCAATATCGCCGAAAAATGGAATGAAATTGAGGTCAAAGAGGTGGATCTACCCGAAAAATTATTGTACAACCCGACCGTAGGTGAAAGCTACCCCATCGAGGTGGTAATAGACCATAAAGATTTGGGGAACTGTATCGGGGTTGAACTGGTGGGAACCTCCTCAGAAGACGGATATGTAAAACACAACAGCATAGAAGAGCTGAATGTGGTAAAAACCGAAGGCTCATTAACCTATTTCCACCTGGATTACTGCCTGAAAAATGCCGGATATTTCAAATATGCATTCCGGATGTTCCCCAAAAACAGCGACCTGCCTCACCGTCAGGATTTCAGCTATGTACGCTGGTTCTAACCGGGAAGGTCAAGATAATAAAAACGGGAGATTTTTACATCTCCCGTTTTTATTTATATCCTACCCAAGAGTTTAAAACTGTTTGATTCCAAATTCATCGAACGACTGTTTCCGGGAAATCCAGAGAGTTAGCAATACCGATATCAACGTAGAGGCAAAGGTGGTTACCATAATGGTTATCTGATACTTAATAGCCACATTGGGACTACTTCCACCCAGAATCTGCCCCGTCATGGTTCCGGGCAAGGCAATCAGCCCCATTACCGACATCGACGCCAGGGCCGGGTTGAACGACTTGATCAACGCTTCGCGCATAAACGGAGCCAAAGCCTCGCTAAGCGTCGCCCCATTTCCTAACAGATATTGGAAAAGTTGCTTTTCCCGTTCTACTCCACTATAAAAGGTATTCAAGGCCATCACATTGGTAGATAACATATTACCCAAAAGCATCCCGCTTATCGGCACAAAATACCGGGCATCGAACAGGTGTTCCAGCCGGACCACCACTCCTAAAAAATAGAGATCCAAAATAACGATGGAAAAGAAAAAGGCAACACTCACGGACAGGAACAACCTCTTTTGCGACAGTCTGGTCCGTTTCAATACCGTATAAGAGGCCACCCCTACCATGATGATTACCCATAAAATATTTATCCAGACGTTATTCCATTCGAACAAATATTCCAAATAGAATCCGATAAAAAACAGTTGTAATACCATACGCCCGGCTGCGACAAACGTATCACGCACCAACCCCGTCCGGAAATAGTAGAGCGAATAGGCCGGAATAAAGAGCAACAGTAACGCCAGAAACAGGTTGAACGTACTGATATCGATGATATTGTTATCCATCTGATTGGTTATTATCCAATTTTTACACTGCTATCGAACGATTCGACAAAGCGGAGGTCATGCGATACGGCCAACACCGTTTTCCCCTCCATCTGCTGAATATACGAAATAACTTTTTGTACCGACACGGGATCCAACGCCGAGGTGGGTTCGTCTATCAACACGATTTTTTTATCCAACAAACCGGCCATGGCCACCATGACACGTTGTCGCTGTCCGCCTGACAAATCGGACAGGCGTTTCTCAAACAACTCTTCCGACAAACCCAGACGGGTAAACTCTTGCAACATACGCTCATGTGTAATTCTCAGGTGCCGGTTCACTTTCAATCGAAAAACAGACTCGGCCATCTCCTGTACAGAGGCATAAGGCAACGAAAATTCTTGCGGAAGCCAGGCTATTTTCTTTCGGATGGAATAAACGGAGGATTCATTCAACAATGTACCGTCAATCATAACACTCCCCGCCTGCGGACGGACAAAACCCAAAGCACAATTCAAGAGAGTACTTTTCCCGGCTCCCGAAGGCCCGTAAAGCACCACCTTGGCTCCCGCCTCCACCGTCAACGAAAAATCGACAAACAAGGGTCTGTTGTCAAACGTTATATAGAGATTCCTGAACTCGATCATTCAAACCATACATATCTTACAAAGATAAAACTTTTTAGGGATTTGTATATACTTCCTATTTCTAAATAGAATTAATGGTTATATTTGTAAGAGATTCTTTTCTATCAACCGATGAAACACATTGCCTTTTTACTGTTCTCATTCATTCTATCCTCGTTCTCAGGATATGCACAAACCCTGGAAAACGATTCTATCAACAGCCCAATAAAGCGTGATTCGACAAACATACGACCCAACGAACCGATAGCGTTTAAACAACGTATTGATATGCTGGATTTTGAAAAAAGCCGGTCGAGTACCAAAGAGTCTTTCTCGTTACGGAACAATACGGCACACACCGTTACCCGGGTGTTGATAAAACTGGTGTACAAAACGCCCGACGAGGTAATGATAGATAACCGGGAGGTGATGGTAGAGGGAGAAATCCCGCCCTATTCGACCAAAAGGTTCGACATAAAGAGCTTTGACAGCAACCGGACATACCGTTTCTACAAAAGTAAAATCGTAGGAAAAGATGCCGGAAAAGCGTTCAAAATATATTTCGACCTCCTCAGGTATGACATCGCCGTAACAGAATGAAACGCTCGTTCAACACCGCTAACAAAAACTAATCTTTCTTGTACTTTTACTACTCTTTTTAACTGCCATGTAACGAATATTATACAATTCCGGCACACTTTTTGATTATTCCTTATATGAACGTCGCAGAGATATAATGAATAGATCTGCCATAAATTACTTAATTGTTTAATTAAAATTTTAGGAGGGAATAATTATGATGCCCGCAAGAAAAACTCAAAACTGGTTGCCCGGAATTTTCAACGATTTCTTTGGCAACGAATGGGTAGCCAAAGCCAACAATACCGCTCCGGCTATCAACATCATCGAAACCGACAAAGCCTACGAAGTAGAGTTAGCTGCTCCCGGAGTAGGGAAAGACGATTTCAAGGTACGCGTAGATGACAACGACCATCTGGTTATCAGTGTGGAAAACAAAGTGGAAAACGAAGAAAAAGACAAGAAAGGTAAATTCCTCAGACGCGAATTCTCCTATTCACAATTCCAACAGACGATGATTCTGCCTGAAAACGTCAATAAAGAAGATATCGAAGCTAAGCAGGAAAACGGCGTGCTCACCATCACCATTCCAAAAAAAACGGTTCAGGAAGCACCAAAATGTAAAGAGATTAAGGTGAAATAGTCTCTCTAATAAACTCATGATAGGAAGAAACGGAATATCCCGGACAACGGAATATTCCGTTTTTTCTATCTGTAACACACCTTATGCCCAACAAAAAAGCGCCAGGCCCCCTCACTTTCCGCATACCACCAGTTCTTCATCCAGGCAAACTCAAATACACCGATTTTAATGCCAAACTCCTTTTATAACACAAATAATCTTATTAACTTTGGCACGCTAAAAAAGAGCCATGCCGCAGGCATACAATCACCAAATTAAACAGACACACCAGATATGAATATTTCTTATAATTGGTTGAAAGATTTTTTGAACCTGACGCTGTCTCCCCAAGAAACGGCGGCAGCCCTAACCTCCATCGGTCTGGAAACAGGCGGAATAGAAGAGGTACAGACGATAAAAGGTGGACTTGAAGGCCTTGTAATCGGGAAAGTTTTAACCTGCATAGACCATCCCAACTCAGATCATCTCCATATCACAACGGTAGATTTGGGCGACGGTATTCCCACCCAGATCGTATGTGGAGCTCCCAATGTGGCAGCCGGCCAACACGTGGTGGTGGCAACGGTGGGGACGAAACTCTATGCCGGCGAGGAATGTTTTACCATAAAAAAATCAAAAATCCGGGGCGAAGAGTCGAACGGAATGATTTGTGCCGAAGACGAAATCGGTATCGG
>CASGEW010000046.1:2203-18679 GCA_949300615.1 uncultured Bacteroidales bacterium | reverse complement strand
GGGACAAAACCATGATGGATGCCCTCATCCCAGCCGTACAAGCCATGGGCTCTTGCAATACGGACGACGTACGGCAACTGTTTCAGTGTGCCGCTCAGGCAGCCCTTCAAGGAGCTGCCGATACGGTAAACATGAAAGCGAACTTCGGACGGGCGCGTAATTACGGCGAACGTTCTATCGGTTATGCCGATTCGGGAGCTTCGTCATGGGCTTGTATGTTTGAATCGTTCGCAAAAGCTTTATAAACCATAAAAGAGAACAACTATGGCAGATGCAGATGGAATATTAGAAAATAAAGAAAAAGATTTCGGAATCGGAATACCGGTAAAGAATCAAGCCTTCTTTTTGAAAGGGTTGGATAATTGCGATTGGGGGGTGAAGAACCGAATGTCGCGCATCTTCAATCCGAAAACAGGTCGTACCGTGATGTTGGCTTTCGACCACGGATACATTATGGGGCCTACTTCCGGGTTGGAACGGCTGGACCTCTCCATTGTCCCCTTGATCGAGTATGCCGATTCGTTGATGTGTACACGCGGAGCTTTGCGTACGGTAGTTCCTCCCGCATCGAACAAACCGGTATGCCTTCGTTTTTCGGCCGGTAGTTCCGTCTTGACAGAATTGAATAACGAATGTATTTTGGACATACAAGATGCCGTTCGGTTGAATGCTTCCGCGCTGGCCGTGATGGTCTCTGTTGGGGATACATTCGAGGCGAAAACCGTAGAAAACCTGGTACGTACGGCCGATTACGGTTATAAGTACGGTATTCCCACCATGGGGGTAACGGCGGTAGGGAAGCAAATGGCTCGGGATGCACGTTATTTCTCAGCCGCTTCGCGCATTTGTGCAGAAAATGGAGCAACCTTGGTAAAGACCTATTACTGCGACGGGTTTGCCAAAGTGGTGAACTCCTGTCCTGTTCCTATTGTCATTGCCGGAGGAAAGAAACTACCCGAAAAAGAGGCATTGGAGTTGTGCTATAAAGCCATTAACGAAGGAGCCTCGGGCGTGGATATGGGACGCAATGTCTTTCAAAGTGAAGACCCCGTTGCCATGATACAGGCAGTAAAAGCCGTTGTACACGATCAACTTACTCCTGAACAGGCGTTTGAGCTGTTTAACGATTTAAAAAAGAAATAGGATCGGTTGGAGAGGAGCGGATGATTTCCATTCGCTCCCTTTGGCCTTCCCCTGAAAGAAACTAAAATGAAGCGAGTTTTACTATATGGATTGATCTGTCTGCTCTTTTTCCCGTTGGCGACAAAGGCAAAATCTTCGTCGCGCTATCTGTTGGTAGGAGGGTCTGGCAACAACAAAGTATCCATTATAGATAAGACAAATCTGAAAGAGCTGTGGAGTTATCCTTTGGAAGCAGGTACAGAGTGCAACAGCGTCGATGTTACGGCTTCCGGAGAGATTCTGATTGCTTATCGCGGAGGAGCCAGGTTGGTGAATCCGGAAAACAATACCGTTGTTTGGGACATAAAAGCACCCCGAACAAATGAACTCTCTTCGGCATCGGTATTGCCGGGAGGAGGTTTTCTGTTGGCATGGAGCGGACATCCGGCAGAAATCATGGAATTGGATGATACCGGGGAAATTCGGAAAACGATACCTTTTGATACGGGCATTGATCATTTGCATAGCCAATTCCGGCAGGTGATAAAAAATCGAAAAGGCAACTATTTGATTCCCTTGATGGGAAAAGGCCTTTTGGTAGAGATAGACGGCAATGGGAAACAGCTGTCTTCTGTGGAGACAGGGGGAAATCCTTTTTCGGTGCTTGAATTAAAAGATGGAACGATTGTTGTCCCATGTGGAGATGCCCACGTAATAAAACAATATCGGGAAGGGAAAGAGACGGAATGCCTGAACCAGAACGATATAGATGGCGTATCGCTGCTGTTTGTGGCAGAAGTAGCCATGTGTCGAAACGGTAACCGTTTGATTTGCAACTGGTCTGGGCATGAAGCGGACAAAGATCAACCGTTGGTCATAGAGCTCGATACCGATAATCGCATAGTTTGGGTATTGCCTTCCGGTCGCGGAATCGGTAGTGTCTCTACGGTAAAAGAGATAACAGAGAAAATATTGAAACAAAAAAATATATTGCATTGATGGAAAAGATAAAACATTTTTTACTCTGTCTCCTGGTGTCGGTCGGACATTTGTCGGCACAAACAGCAGATGTGGTCGATTATATTTGCCCTATTATCGGAGCCTCTACCTCTGCTGAGGCAGGTAAAAGCGGGCATGGGTTGGGAAAGACGTTTCCGGGTTGTGCTACTCCGTTTGGGTTGGTACAGTTGAGTCCGGACACGGAAACTTCCGGCGATAACGGACCTGGCTATTCGTGGCATCATAAAACCATCGAAGGATTCAGTTTTATCCACATGAGCGGTATCGGTTGGTACGGCGATTTCGGGAACTTTCTGGTAACCCCTACCACCGGACCTTTGCGCGTATGGAAAGGACGGGCAGAGAATCCCGAACAGGGATATCGTTCGCGCTACTCGCACGATACCGAGGTGGCGGAAGCCGGCTATTATACCGTCCGTTTGGACGATTACGATGTGAAGGTTGAATTGTCATCCATGCCGCGGGCCGGTATCATGCGCATGACCTATCCTCAAAGCGATACATCCCGCATCCAGATTGATCTGGCTCGTCGTATTGGAGGTACCTCGTCAGAACAATATATCCAAAAAGTAGATGATAACACGTTGGTTGGTTGGATGAAATGTACACCCGACGGAGGAGGTTGGGGTCATGGCGACGGCAATGTCAGCTATACCGTCTATTTTTACTGCCAGATCGACCGGCCGTTAAACAATATCGGGATATGGAGTGCCGATATTCCAGACGATGCCAATCGTCGGGGGGGAGATGCCGTTAATCGGCCCGAATACCAACAGTTTATAAAAGATGCACGGGTTGAGCGGGGAGTCTCAGAAAAGCAGGGAAAACATATCGGTTTCTTTGTCGAGTTCCCTACATCCGAAGGAGAACAGGTGTTGTTGAAAAGCGGCATTTCGTTCGTTAGCATAGAGGGGGCCAAGAAGAATCTGGAACACGATATTCCGCATTGGGATTTTGATAAGGTGCGTCAAGAGAATCGTGCCTTGTGGCGTCAGGCCTTGTCCGGAATACGGGTGGACGGAGCCACCGAAAAAGATAAGCGTATCTTTTATACGGCCTTGTATCATACGATGATCGATCCCCGCAGTACCAGCGATATAGATGGTAGCTATGTGGGAGCGGACAACAAAATCTATAAAACCGGGAATTTTACCTATCGTACTATTTTTAGCGGATGGGATGTATTCCGTAGTCAGTTCCCGTTGCAGACCATCATCAATCCGTCGTTGGTAAACGATGAGATCAATTCGCTCATCAGCATTGCCGAAAAAAGTGGGAAAGGGTATTTCCCCCGTTGGGAGATTATGAACTCCTATTCCGGCTGCATGATAGGGAATCCGGCCGTTTCGGTATTAGTGGATGCCTACAACAAAAACATCCGGAATTACGATACGGAAAAAGCCTATGAATATGCAGTCAATTCAGTAGAAAAGTTCGGGAATGGGACTTTGGGGTATCGTCCCGGGTCTATATCCGAAACATTGGAGTATGCCTATTTTGACTGGTGCGTAGCCAAGTTATCCGAATTGATGGGTAAAAAAGAGCAGGCACGTACCTATTATGAAAAATCGAAAAACTACCGGAATATCTGGAATGATGAGGTAGGTTGGTTCAGGGGACGGAAAGAGGATGGAACCTGGATGAATTGGCGCGACCGGCTGGACCACGGACATTGTTGCGTAGAATCCAATCCCTATCAGCAGGGATGGTTTGTGCCGCACGATGTGTATGGTTTGGTTGAGATCATGGGGAAAGAGAAGTTTGAAGAAGACCTGGTGGCATTTTTTGACAATGCTCCCGCCGATTTCCTGTGGAACGATTATTACAATCATCCCAACGAACCGGTTCACCAGGTACCGTTTATGTTCAATTACATCGGGAAACCCTATTTGACGCAAAAGTGGACACGGGCTATTTGCGAGTCGGCGTACGGAGATGACGTATTGGGATTGTGCGGAAACGAAGACGTAGGCCAGATGTCGGCATGGTATATCCTGGCTTCTATCGGTATCCATCCCGTTTGCCCGGGCGATAACGTATATCTGCTTACCAGCCCGGTATTTTCAAAAGTATCCATCCGGTTGGACAACAATTACTATTCCGGTAAAGAGTTTACTGTTGTGGCACATAATAACAGCAAAGAAAACAAATATATACAACAAGTTAAGTTGAATGGTAAAACGTTGAAACGTGCCTGGATAAAACACGAAGAGATTGTAAAAGGAGGAAAGCTCGAATTTTTTATGGGCAGCCAACCCAATACCTCGTGGGGTAGTCAGCCCAAAAATTATCCCCCGAACTTTAAATAAACAAAACACAAATAACTATATAGACAATGGAAAGACGCAGACAACTTTATTTATTGGCGCTTTGCCTGCTGTTGGCAGGAAGCGCGTGGGCAGTTCCCCCTCAGACGTCGCGAGTCAAAACATGGATAGAGGCGGTGGCGGACTATAAAGCCGGATTGAATAATAACAAGTCTGATTTACCGTATCAAACCGAAGTTATAAAGGCTCGCTCAGAGGCAAAGAAAATTTCGTTGGATATAACCGGTGTAGAGAATATTATTTTATACACGTGGGGAAGCGAAGATGGCAACGATTTTGACCATGCTGTTTGGGCAGATGCCCGTTTCGTGGCAAAAGACGGATCTTCCGTCTGGTTGAACGATATCAAACCCTTGCATAAAAAGTCGGGATGGGATGGTATTGATTTGCTGTATGACAAGAATGTCAATGGTGATAAAGTTTCGATTAAAGGAAAAACTTATACCCATACTGTATGGGCGCATGCACACGGTATGATGATTGTACCGTTGAATAAAAAGTTTGTTCGTTTTGAATCGGAAGTGGGTATTGACGATGTCTCTCCGTCCGGGACTGTTATTTTTAAGGTGTTGAATTGTCCGGCACTTGAAACGGTCGAAGCGTTAAAGGCTCAATATCCGCAGGAGTTGTCAGATTTTGCCACTTTTGCAGGAACCGATATTTCGTTGTGGCTGATTTCCGACGATGCCCAGATTGAAAAGCAGGCTGCTGGAAAAGCCGTGGACCGGTTGTCCAAGAAAGATTATTTTGCTGCCCGGATTGCAGCGCTGGATAAAGAATCGGACAAGCAAAAACAGGTTATCGGTTATCTTGAAGTGTATAACAGCGCCAGGAAGATTGCCAAAATACAAGATCAGCTGGCATGGCTCAATATAAAGGCGGTGGAAGAGGCCTTTGCCGATATGAAACAAAACAAGGCGTTCGATGCCGCTGCGTTGCAACCCAAGTTGGACGAGTTGAAACAGTTGGCCTCTGCCGGATTCGACAATCTCTATAAAGGCGATGAAACGGCTATCAGTCAGGCAGAAAAGGCATTGGCGTTGAAACGTGAAATCTTGATGGCAAATCCGTTGCTGGATTTCGATAAAATTATCGTAGGCCGTTATAAGATGAGCAATGCCCGGTCGGCTTCGGCTCCCTCTCTGGGGACACAGCCCAATAACTGGTCCAATCAATCTTCTGCCAGCCGGAGTGGTTTTGATGCGGAAATTGCCGAATTGTCAAACCTGCGGGGCGATATAAAGATCCGCACCATTTTTAAACCGGACAATGGCTCGTCCGTTCCCGATCTGAACCTCCACTGGGATGCCGATCGTATTCTCTTTACCATGGCCGACGAAGATCGTCGCTGGCAAGTGTATGAAGTAGGCGTAGATGGTCAGAACCTGCACCGGGTTACCAATTCTCCCGAAAAAGATATTGAATTTTTTGATGCTACGTATTTGCCCAATGGCAAGATATTGACCGTAAATAACCTCGGTTACCACGGTGTCCCTTGTGTCAGCGGGTCCGATGAAGTGGGTAATTTCTGTCTGTATGACCCGAAAACCGGCGATATGCGCCGTTTGACATTCGACCAGGATGCCAACTGGGGGCCGACGTTGATGAACAACGGCCGGGTGATGTACACCCGGTGGGAATATACCGACCTGACACACTATTTCTCCCGGATTGTCATGCACATGAATCCTGACGGCACCGAACAGAAGGCGTTGTTTGGCAGCGGAATTTATTTCCCCAACAGTACGTTCGATATAAAACCGCTTCCCGGCCATGCCTCTAAATTTATCGGAGTCATTTCCGGACACCACGGCGTAGCCCGTTCAGGCCGTCTGTTCCTGTTTGATCCTTCTATTCACCGTAAATCGATCAGTGCCATGCAGGAGTTGCCGTATAAAGATCGGGAGATTATTCCGTTGGTAAAAGACGAATTGGTAAACGGCGTATGGCCTCAGTTCTTGAAACCTTTCCCGTTGGACGACCACTATTTCCTGGTAACGGCTAAACTATCGCCCGATGCTTTGTGGGGAATCTATTTGGTCGATACGCACGACAACCTGACGTTGGTTGCCGAATACGAAGGCGAAGGGCTTATCCATGCCATTCCGTTGAAGAAACAACAGATGCCACCGGTGATACCCGACCGTGTCAACCTCAAAAGCAAAGAAGCTACCGTATTTATACAAGACCTTTATGAAGGCGAAGGTTTGCTGAATGTTCCCCGTGGGACGGTAAAAGATTTACGAATCTTTGCGTATGAATATGCCTACCAACATTCTCCCTCCGACCATACGGCTCAGGGAATCCAGAGCGGATGGGATATTAAACGCCTTTTAGGTACGGTTCCGGTAGAAGAAGATGGCTCGGTTATGTTCAAGATACCGGCCAATACCCCCATCTCCATCCAACCGTTGGATAGCGAAGGGCGGGCTATCCAGTGGATGCGGAGTTGGACAACCGGTATGCCGGGTGAAACCGTTTCGTGCGTAGGTTGTCACGAAGATCAGAACCAGATACCCATCCCTAAACGGGTAATCGCCTCTACCAAAGCGCCCCAGACGATTCAGGCACCCGAAGGTGGGGCTCGTTCGTTTACGTTCGATCTGGAAATACAACCTATCCTGGATAGGGCTTGTATCGCCTGCCACAACGGTAAATCGCCGAAAGCCGATTTCACCGCTGGCCGTACAGACAAGTTTACCGGTTTTGGTGAAAGCTATTTGGCTTTGCATCCGTATATTCATAGACAAGGTCCCGAAGCCGAGGTAGAGGTTATGAAACCGTACGAGTACCATGCTTCTACCAGCCCGTTGGTAGCTTTGCTGAAAAATGGTCATTACGGGGTAGAATTAACCGATAAAGAGTGGAAAACCCTTTATAACTGGATAGACTTTAATGCACCTTATCACGGTAAGTTCCAAGCTAATCCCCTAAATGGAATCGACCAGATAGCTCGTCGTATAGAGTTGAACAACAAATATGCTAATGGTGCCGGCGTAGATTGGCAGGGCGAAATCAAGGCGTATGCCGATTATCTGGCATCGCAACCCAAACCGGAACCGGTTATGCCCAAACAAGAGACCAAGAAATACAAAGAGGTAAAAGTAAAGGGTTGGCCTTTCGATGCAACTGTCGCCAAGGCGATGTTGAAAGAGGAAGAAGAGACCACCAAAACCATCGAGTTGGCTCCGGGTGTTAAAATGACCTTTGTCCGTATCCCGGCAGGACAATTCGTAATGGGTAGTAACCGGCCCAATACCAACTACGCACCGGCCCATAAGGCAAAAATAGACAAGGCGTTCTGGATGGCCGAAATGGAGGTCAGCAACGAACAGTTCCGGGCCATCTTCCCCAACCATTCCAGTCAGTTGAATCACCAACAGTGGAAAGACCATGTAAACGGTGGTTACGAAGCCAACCGGGATGAGCAACCGGCTATCCGTGTCAGTTGGAACGAAGCAATGGAATATTGTAAAAAACTGAGCGAAAAAACCGGTCTGAATATAACCCTGCCTACTGAAACCCAATGGGAATGGGCCTGCCGCGCCGGGAGTGCCGATGACTTCTGGTACGGAACCCTCAACGACGATTTCAGTAAATACGAAAATATGGGTGATATCCAATTGGAAAAATTGGCCGTTTCCGGTATCGATCCTCAGCCCATGTCGATGAATAACCCGTGGCGGAAATATTATACCTGGCATCCCAAAGAAAAGAGTGTGGACGATGGCAAGGTGATGCAGGAGGGAGGAAAACAGTACGCCCCCAATGCCTGGGGATTGTATGATATGCACGGGAACGTCGAAGAGTGGACCCGTTCAGATTATCTCCCGTATGACCAGAAGAAAAAAGAAGCGGTAGAATCGACCGAAAAGGTGGTTCGGGGAGGTTCGTGGATCGATCATCCCAAAACATCTACTTCGCTTTTCCGCCGGGCCTATTTACCCCATCAGAAAGTTTATAACGTAGGATTCAGGGTCATTATAGAAGATTAGTAATGGTAAATAAAATAAGGCGTTGAGAAGCCGATAAGGGAATAATTTTGAGTTGTGCATATTTCCGGATGTTGGTAAAAACGTACGGTTATATGCACAACTTGTATAAGAACTTTTAATAAGATGTTTCAAAAGTTAATTGTATATGTTTTTTGCCTGTTTTATACGGGCGTAAATGTCATGGCACAAACATCGTGGTTGCCGAATGTTCGGAATACGGAAAAGTCGATTCGTTTGCTGGCGTGCAAGTATGCAGGGGCAGAATTGAAGGCGTGTAAAGAGATAGACGGTTCGTCGGGATGGAACGTACGCGTAGAACAATCCCCCTTGGGTGAAAGTACGGTATATCAGTTTATTTTTACGGCCCGACAGGATATGCAAGATGCCGGGGTAGCCGTAGCCTTTGATCGTTATGGATGGACGAGCGACAATTATGTGATGATTCCCGCCTCGGTATATAACGGTAATCGACAACGCATCGTTCATCGGGAATATGCGACGGGATTGGATAAGAGCGATTACAATCGGAAAGAGTTGGCTCTGACCTCCAATCCCATTCCTCAACTTTCGCCGGATTACGGTTCCAAGTCGCGGTTGGAGGTAAATGTGAGCAACGCAGCAACGCCTGCTATCGTTTGGTTGGAACGGGCGAAGGGTGTGGGTACTATCTTGCTGACCGATCAGGGAATCGAGCGCGATAACCGGGTGATAGACCATGCGATGATCGTAGAGGAGACTCCCGATCGCAGCGTTGCCTCTTTCGTGATCAGTGCTCCGGGCGTACGTAGTAGAAAGCCCGAATTTATCGGATTTAGCAAAAGTCCCGATCGAGGTATTTCTGTGAAAAAGGGCGACGAGATAGTCATCCGTATTACGGAAGTTAAATTTCCCTGCCAAAATGTGCCTGAATTGCTGGCCCGTTTTGTACAGGAGCGCAAGAGTCATGTCAAAAGCGAACCTCCACGGAATTTAATGCCGTTGAGCGAAGTCTTGACACGGATGGAAAAGAACATCGACGAACGCTATTACCAAGGCGAGCAGGGAGAATACTACTGTCCGGAAAATGCCAACTGGATGTCGTATGGCTGGATTGGCGGGTTGATTAATACCTATCCGATGTTGGCCAAGGGAGATGCCGAACACTTGCAACGGGTTAAGAATACGTTCGATTTTGCCCTGCCCAGAGCCAAAGGTAAGAGCGGTTATTATTACGATATACTGGCAGCAAACGGCGAACCGATGAACCGGGATGCCGCGGCCCATTATCCGGGTGTGGGTTTGACGCGCCGGAACGGCGATGTTCTCTATTGGATGGTCAAGCAATTTATGCTGTTAAAAGAACAGGGTAGGGCCGATGCCATTGATGCCTCCTGGGAATCGGATGTCCGTAAATTGGCCGATGCGTTTGTCGATACCTGGAAAAAAGAGGGTACATGGGGTAATTATATCCATGTAGAGACGGGCGATGTTGCCGTATATAATACCACCAGTGGAGCCATGGCCGTAGCCGGTTTGGCATTGGCATCGGTATATTACGACGATACGCGTTATTTGGATATTGCCCGGCAGGCCGCGGCCGATTACTATGCAAATTTTGCCTTGGTAGGATTTACCTCCGGCGCGTGCGGCGATATTTTGCAAAATGCCGACTCAGAAACCGCTATAGCCTTGACCACCTCATTGATAACCCTGTATGAATTAACGGGCGAAGAAACCTATTTGAAACAAGCCATGGATTTGGCTAATTTATGTGCTACCTGGACCGTTTCGTTCTCTTATCGCTTGCCTTCTGAAACGCCCCTCGCCAAGTTGGGAGCCAATCTGACGGGAGCTGTTTGGGCCAGTACCCAGAACAAACACGGCGCTCCGGGCTTTTGTACACAATCGGGCGATGCATTGTTTAAGATATACCGTGCCACCCGGAACGAATTGTATGCCGAATTGCTTCGCGACATCATCCATGCCCACGCAGAAGGCGTACAGCCTAACGGAAAGATTACCGAGAGACTGACCTATTGCGATGCCGATAGCCGGGGTTCGCGCGGTGATGGAGGAAAAACCGGATGGACCGAAACCAACGGCGCTTTGATGGCTTTGGAGATACCGGGTATATACGTGCGTACGGATATCGACTCGCTTTATGTTTTTGACCATGTCGAAGCGGAAATCGTAAAACGGAATAAAAAACAGCTGGTTTTGCGTTTGACAAATCCGACCGCTTACGATGCCGTGGTAACCATATTGGCCGAAGACGCAGAGCAGGCGGCCCGGCCGTTGGGGGATAATGCCTTCTTGAAATGGACGGACAAGGTAACGGTAAAATCCGGAAAGACAGTAAATTATAAATTGAAAATAAATTAAGATAGAGCTATGTGTAAGAGAATCACTCTTTTTGTATGTCTGTCGTTGCTACTGTTTAGTTGCAATTTCAAAAAAACATGGGATTTCCAAACCGATTATTTTCAGATCGGTATCGACAACAAAGGATATATTACAAGTATGAAAAATACAACGGTCTCTCCGCAGAGAGAGTTTAGTCCGTCGGACAAACCGTCGCCTTTGCTGTCGTTGTACGATAGTGAAAAGAAGGTGTATTATACGCCGCAAAGCGCTTCTTACGATCCCAGTACGAAACGTTTTGACCTCGAATATCCGAACGGGTCGGTGGCAACCGTTTCGTTGCAGGAGCAGGGTAAATATTTTAAATTGACTTTGGAAGCTCTTTCCCCCCGTAATGGAGTAGATGCCGTTCAGTGGGGATCGTATTATACCAATATCACTAATTTGTTGGGTGAGATTATCGGTGTAGCACGCGATACGAGCGAAGCGGTGAATTACAGCATCGGCCTGTTGGCTCTCGATGACAATACGTTGGGCGGGACGGCCGACATAGAAGGCGATGCAGCTCCTTTCCAATACATTATCCATACGCCCGATGCCAACCGTTACCCTCTGCCAGACTCCTTGTACGAAGGGCAAATCTTTACCTTGGGCGGAGATGGAAAGAGCGATGTGGCCTTTTATTCCAACAAGGCCCCCTATTATAGAATTATGTATGGAAATGCGGCAATGGTCGATAAACAGGGGCGGGTATATATCCAGTATCAGTCCAGAGACCGTACCCAACCCCGCCAGGTTTATTACTCTTTGATCCCTAATATGCCGGCCAACATTCCCAATCACATCGAGGTAGAACCGATTCCCGGAGTCGATTTTATAGGGTCGTCTGTTGCTTTATGGGGAAGTCCCGACAGTACAGCCTTGTTGGATGTCATTCAAAACATCGTATTGTCCGAAGGGTTACCCTATCCGACGGTAAACGGGAAATGGATCAAAGACCCTGCGGCATACTCTCCCGATGTGATGACCAGTGGAAACCTGTATGACAGCATCATCCCCTATACCGCCCGCTTGGGATTCCCGGCCATACACGCTTACGACCAGGGATTCTTGCGTCCGGACAGGGGGAATGAAGGCTATCTGGACGGAAAGAATCATGAACGGAAACCCTTCCGGATGGGAGAGGGGGCGGTATCGCATCGCCAATTTGCAGATATGGCCGCCGAACATGGAATCATGTTGGGGCGTGTCTGTATCACCAACTCGCTGGCTCCCGGTACCCAAGATGCCTCTCCCCATCCCAGCGACAGTTTGTGCTATCAGCAAAAACGGATATTGATGAAAGACATCTCTCCCGAGGATACGCTTATAGTCGTCAATGACCCCACCTACCTGGAAGAGATTGCCAGCTGGGAGGGCCATTGCGAGAACTTGAACATGGTAAAAATAGGAGATGAGCTGATTCATTATTTGGGCGTTTCGCAGACAGAGCCCTACACCCTTCAAAACGTTACCCGGGGATATTGGGGGACAAAAGCCACGTCCCATCAGGCCAGCGATACCATTTACAAGCTGCAAGTAACCGTTAACTACGGTTACGACGGTATTATCCCCAATCTGGCGCTGCAAGACAAGATAGCCGAATATTATGCCGAAGTGGCACACAAATGTGGGGTTACGCTGTATGATTTCGACGGGCAGGAGTTCCTCTTCAACAACGGGCATGGATACTATTCGGCCAAACGCTTCTTCCGTAAGATGTTCGAACGGGCCAAAGAGTTGGGAGTCCCCTATATCCGTTTTTCGGGCGCCACCTTGTCAGAAGGCTCCTGGCACTACCAGAGCGTTTGGAATGTAGGAGGCGGTCGCAATCTGTATGATGTCGATACCCGAGAGTGGGGCAGTACCACCAGTCAGGGAAAGGATTTGCGCGATGTAACCTTCTCCAATTACTATCCGGTCTCCTTCGGAGGGAATTTCGGCATAAAAGAGAACTCTACCGTTGAACAGTACGAACATATCGAGGCGATTGCGGTCGGATTCGGAGCTACCTATTTCTTCTCGATCAACCAAAAGGATGTAGAAAGTTGTCCGCAGAAAGATCAGATTTTCCAAACCATCCGGACGTGGGAAGATGCCCGTCATGCCGACGCGTTCCCTACTCATATCAAGAAACTGTTGAGAGACCCCTCGTACGATTGGCGGCTCGAAGCACATCCGGGAGGCGATAGCTGGACGTTGCACCGGCTTGTGAATGGCCAAAAGGTAGCCTCGTTTCCGTTACAGCGAAACGGAGGGAAATAGAGATATTTGTGTATCCCTTTTTGCTTCTCGCATCGCAAAGAGAGAATAAATGAGTAAAAAACGAAACCGGAAATTTTATCATTCAATAAGATGAACCATACAACCTGTTTAAAAAAGATTCTTATTATTTTGAGTATCCTCGTTTTCGATGCGGGGGTTATGGCCCAGCAAAAGATTGCTTTGAAAGAGCTGGATTTGTCCAAGGTCTGGCAGGAATATGGAACAGCTTTTGTCGATGGCAACGATGTACGGCTTCATGCCAAGGCTGTTGCTCACATAAAACTGGATGGGAAAGCCGATCGTTTTCAAACGCAAGTTAGTATCCAACCTGTTATGACGGATGAAGAAGACCCTTCTTGGATGGTACAACCATTGCAGGACGGGACCAAACTCTTTTTTCGGAAGGGGGGCAACGAGAAGCAGTTGGTGGGTATTTCCGGTGTCGATGGTAAAATCGGGAAAGGCTCTTTTGAATTGATTCTGAAAGCCGATGGCAAAGAGATATACAACAGCGGTGTAATTCGTCAAGGAGATACCCCCAAATCGGTTGATGTGCCTTTGGAAAAGGTACAGATGCTTGAAATCATCGTCGATCCTACCTCCGACGGAGTAAGCGGTGATTTTGTCCTGTTGTCTTCGCCTACCCTGAGTTATGGCGGGGCGTTGCCGGTTTTGCAGGACATTCGTTCTACCGGAGAGGGCCCCCGACAAAGCCAGGAAGCCGTTGCCCGACTGACAAAAAAAATCAGGAAATTGCCGCTTTGGAAAGGGACGCCTTGCGAAAAGACCCCATTCGATTGGTTGCTTACTCCCGAAAAATCCCAAGCCGGCATTTATCGTACATCCGATGGAAAAAGTATCGTTATTGCTAATGGAATGGTAGCACGTACGCTCCGTATATTCCCCAATTTGGCCACGACGCATATAACTAACCGGATGAATGGCGAAAGTATGCTCCGTGCCGTCAGTAGCGAAGGTCTTGTCCAGATAGACAAAAAAATCCGAATGGTGGGCGGTTTGGCGGGACAACCCGAACGGGCCTATCTCAAAAACGAGTGGATAGACAGCATGAAAACGATACCCGAATCTTTTGTTGTGGAAGATTTTGAAATACGCCCTGTTGGAGAGACCCTTCGTTGGGCGCGTAACCGTTGGGCGCTGAACAAACAGGCAGCTACCGGACAGGAGATTGTCTTTACCTTGCGGGGAGACAAAGAGTTGAAAGATGTGTTGGTAAAGGTATGTTTCTCGGTATATGACCATGTTCCGGTTATCCGCAAACAGATGGAGGTAGTCAATGAATCGAAAGTGCCGGTCAATGTAGATGCTTTTAAACTCGAATACCTGGCATTTGCCGAACCTGAATCACCCGGCGATGGTGATCCGTCTCGTTTCCGCTTACCCAATATTCATATCGAAAGCGATTTTACTTGTAAGGGAACCTTTACCGAACGGGAGACCGACATTACCGAGAAGTGGGTGGCCGATCCGGATTATACCTCGCAACGCAATTACCCGATGGAAACCCCCTGTATCCTTGACGTATCGCTTGATATAGGGCCTGACCAGACCCTCCCTGCCGGTCAGACGTTCCGGACGTTCAGTGTCTATGAGATGCCTTTCGACAGCGATGACCGTGAGCGGAAAGGGTTGTTCACCCGCCGGTTCTATCGTGCCATTGCTCCCTGGACTACCGAGAACCCGATCTTCCTGCACCTGACATCCAGCAATCCGGAGACGGTTCGGACAGCCGTCGATCAATGTGCGGAGGTGGGCTATGAGATGATAATTCTCAGTTTCGGTTCCGGAGCCAATGCCGAGGATATTTCCGAGGAGAACATTGCCAAGTTCAAAGCGTTGGTCGATTATGCCAACAGCAAAGGTATCGAGATGGGGTGCTATTCCCTGCTGGCCAGCCGTTGGATCAGCGACGAGGTGGATGTAATCAATCCGGAGACGGGCAAGCGGGGCGGTATGCGCTTCGGCAGCTCTCCGTGCCTGTGTAGCGACTGGGGATATGAATATTTCGATAAAATCAGAACTTTCTTTGAGAAAACCGGTATGACCTGTTTTGAACACGACGGTTCCTATCCCGGCGATCCTTGTGCCTCTACTACGCACACCTACCACAAGGGGTTGGGTGATTCGCAGTGGAATCAGTTCCATAAGATTACCGAGTTGTATCACTGGATGCGCGAGAAAGGAATCTATTTGAATGTCCCCGATTTCTACTTCTTGAACGGTTCAACCAAGACCAGTATCGGTTATCGGGAGACCAACTGGTCGTTGCCGCGCGACAGGCAGCTGATTCATACCCGGCAGTTGAATTACGACTGTACGTGGGAACGTATTCCCTCCTCCCTTTGGAGCTTCGTCCCTCTGGTTGAGTATCACGGCGGAGGTGCCGCGGCCACGTTGGAGCCGTTGCATGAACATCTGTTTGAATATAAAACCTTGATGGTACAGAACTACGGGGCAGGCATACAGGCTTGTTACCGGGGGCCTCGGCTGTACGATACCCCCGAAACCAAAGCAGCCGTCGTCGAGGTGATTAATTGGTACAAACGGTATCGGAACATCCTCAACAGCGACATCATCCATCTGCGCCGGCCCGATGCGCAGGATTGGGACGGTATTATGCACGTCAATCCGAAGGAGAAAGAAAAAGGACTTGCCCTGTTTTTCAACCCGACCGATCAACCGATCAACCGGGAGGTAGATTTACCGCTTTACTATACCGGACTGACAGATACTGCCCGGATTCGTGAACAGGAGGGCCCCAGTACCGAATACCGTTTGGAGCGCGATTATACCGTTAAGTTAAAAGTAACCATTCCGGCCAATGGATACACCTGGTACGTGGTAGAGTAGCAAAAAATAAAACGATAATGTTTTCTAAATAGCTATAAATAGCGAAATGGAAGCAGTATCATAAACAAACTCGCACTATCTTTGTGTAGCGGATATAAGTCCGAAGCAATATTCTTTCAATTTGAAAAGTGCTGTTTATGCGAATAAAAGATAAGTTGATAGCTTTTTTGTCATCGTATCGTTTGACATTGATTCTGTTGGTGATATATGCCGTGTTGTTGGCGGTAGCTACATTTATAGAGAGCTGTTTCGACTCGTCCATGGCTCGGATGTTTGTATATAACAATGCAGGTTTTTATCTGTTGCAGTTTCTGATGATGGCCAATTTCATTGCCATTGTACTGCATAAGAGGATGTGGCAACGCAAACGGTATGCCGCAACGCTGTTTCATGCTGCGTTTGTCCTGATATTGTTGGGAGCCTTTATTACCTCCGTTTCAGGTTTTGAAGGAATTATACACATCCGCGAAGGAGAGTCGAACAACCGGATGATTACA
>CASGEW010000046.1:0-2195 GCA_949300615.1 uncultured Bacteroidales bacterium | reverse complement strand
CAGTGTACCGCTCTCTTTCTCGGTATGGAAAGGAGCTTCGTTCCGCCGGCAGCATACGTTTGAGGGACAAGAGTTTGTTTTAGAGATGAAAGGTCGTCCTTATGTGTCGGAGAATGGCAGGCGGGCCATATCTCTATCTGTTCGGAGTGGAGGAGAAGAACGGAATATCAACTTGGAAAATATACCTTATACTCTTTCCGTTCCCACCTATTTGTCGTTTGGCGATGTTATGGTGGAAGTGGCTTATGGTGCTGACCATGTTCAGTTGCCCTTTTCTATACGATTGACCGATTTCCGGTTGTTACGTTATCCCGGTTCGCACAATCCCTCTTCGTTTGAAAGCGATCTGGTGTTGACCGATGAGCATGGGAGTAGCCGGGAAGAACATTTGTATATGAATAAAGTGGTACATGAAAAAGGGTATCGGCTGTATCAATCCTCGTATGATCCCGATGAAAAAGGAACAATATTGTCTGTCAATAACGACTATTGGGGGACAACGGTTACCTATTGCGGATATTTTGTATTGTTGTTGGGTATTGTGGGAGTATTGACAGCCAGGAATACCCGTTTCCGTTTTTTGATTAAACGGTTACAGGAGATCAACGTATCGGAGAAAGCAACGTTGGTGATACTGTTTCTCTTTTCGGGTTGGCTTTCGGCTTCGGCTACCCCCGATAAAGTAATGAACAATCTCTCTTCGCGGGTTCCGACTGCCGCTCATGCAGAAAAATTCGGCTCGTTGTTGATACAATCCTCTTCGGGGCGGATAGAACCGGTGAATACCTATACCGAGAAATTGCTCAGAAAGATATACCGGGACGACCGTTTCGAGGGATTCTCCTCCGATCAGGTGATTCTGGGTATATTGGTAAATCCCACCTATTGGAATCATGTCAAGATGATTCGGCAGACGAATGGTCAGTTGCAAAAGATACTCGGGACGGAAGAGAAGGGTAAATATATCTCTTTCCTGGATGTTTTCGATCAACAGGGAAACTATAAAATAGCTTCGCTGGTAGAGCAGATATACCAAAAACCCGTAAAGGAGCGGAGTTCATTCGATAAGGATGTCCTTAAATTGGACGAAAAGGTCAATATTTTGTATGCTCTGCAACAGTACAAGATGTTGGCATTGTTCCCGTTGGCGGGAGATGCCAACAACAAATGGTATTCGCCGGGCGACGATTTGAGCGTTTACACCGGAAAAGATTCGATGTTTGTCTCGAAAATCTTCGACTGGTACCTGAGCGAGGTCTCTCAGGCCCAGCTGTCCGGACAATGGCAGGCGGCCGATGAGGTAGCCGACATGATAGATACCTACCAGCGGGCCCGATCCAATGTAACGTTAATGAGCAAACAAACCGTATCGGCCGAGTTGTTGTATAACCGGCTGAATGTTTTCGGATGCTCTTCCAAACTCTATTTGATATGGGGAATATCGTTTCTGCTTCTCTCCGTATTGGCCTATTTCCGTCGGACGAAAGCCATCCGATATTTATCGACGGCCTGTCTGGTTTTGATTGTACTGTCATTTGTTTTCCACACTTTCGGGATAGGTATGCGCTGGTATATCTCGGGGCAGGCTCCCTGGTCTAACGCATACGAGTCGATGGTATATGTGGGTTGGGCAGCGGCATTGGCCGGTTTGTTGTTTATGCGTCGCTCGCGTATTGCGGTGGCGTTAGCTACTTTCTTGGCCGGATTGATTCTGTTTGTTGCCAACCTGAATTGGATGGACCCTGAAATAACGCCGTTGGTTCCTGTTCTGAAATCGTATTGGTTGATGTTGCACGTGGCCGTTATTACGGCCAGTTACGGATTCTTCGGGATGAGTTTCTTATTGGGCTTGACCTCTATGGTAATGATGAATGTCCGGAACAGGGCGAATCTTTCTGTCTGGAATCTCCGCATCGAGGAGTTGCGTATCATCAACGAGTTGTCGTTGACCATCGGGTTGTGTCTGCTTACGGCCGGAACATTCTTGGGCGCAATTTGGGCCAACGAGTCGTGGGGACGTTATTGGGGATGGGACCCGAAAGAGACTTGGGCCTTGATTACGATGATCGTCTATGCGTTGGTGCTTCATGCCCGTTTTATTCCGAAGTTGCGCGGCGATTTTGCGTTCAGTGTGATGTCCGTCTTTGCCCTGACTTCGGTGTTGATGACCTACTTCGGGGTAAATTACTATCTTG
>CASGEW010000045.1 GCA_949300615.1 uncultured Bacteroidales bacterium | reverse complement strand
AATTGAACCCATGACCTCTTCCTTACCAAGGAAGTGCTCTGCCTCTGAGCTACATAGGCGGTTGTTTCAGAGCGGGAAACGGGACTCAAACCCGCGACCCTCAGCTTGGAAGGCTGATGCTCTATCGACTGAGCTACTCCCGCATTGGCAATGCTTGCGCTTGCGTACCTCATTAATATAAGGTGTGGGCGAAGATGGATTCGAACCACCGAAGTCGTAAGACAGCAGATTTACAGTCTGCCCCATTTGGCCACTCTGGTATTCGCCCAAAATGTAAAGACCTTTTTGAAAGGTGAGCCGGTGGAGGGATTCGAACCCACGACCCCGAGATTACAAATCACGTGCTCTGGCCAACTGAGCTACACTGGCACTCAAATACACCCGTTTTGCAAAACAGATGCGAAACGGGTGCAAATTTAGATATAATTTTCAAATCTCAAAAATATTACTCGCTTTTTTTATTTGGCTTTCGATTTTTCCTTGATCTTGATCAGCTGTTTTTCAAGTGCTGATACACATTCATCTATGGCTTCTTCAAAGGAGTCGCCTATTTTGCTTGAAAAAGGAGCCTCGTATTTGGGTATCGATATCTTGATGCTGGCTTCTTTATTTTGGGATGTTTCCGGTTTGACGACTTTCAATACAACCTCTGCCGACAAGATACCGTCATAGAACAGGTCTAATTTTGAGACTTTCTTCTGGATAAACATTTCCAATTGCGTTGATGCGTCGAAGTGGATCGATTTAATACTGATTTTCATATCAACCTCCTTTTTTATTCTGCCCTTGGATGGGCTTGTTTATAATTTTTTTTCAACTCTTCGAACGTTATATGGGTGTATATTTCGGTCGAAGAGAGGGAGCTATGTCCAAGCAACTCTTTTACGCTATTCAGTTCTGCTCCGTTGTTCAACATGGCCGATGCAAACGAATGTCGCAATACGTGCGGGCTGTGTTTTGTCAGCGTTGTTACGCTATCCAAACGGGACGTTACTATTCGGTAAACCAACTCTTCATATAGGGGTTTGCCCGATTCTCTGACAAAAAAACGGCCTTCTTCCGATTGCCGAGGGTTCTGGGCGCGGATGTTTAGATACTCTTCTATCATGTTTGCCAATTCCCAGCCAAAGGGGATGATCCTTTGTTTGTTTCGTTTCCCGGTTACTTTGATGGCTGAATTGAATAGGTCCACGTCCTCATCCCGTAGCCCGATTAGTTCGGCCCGGCGTATTCCGGTCGAGTAGAGCATCGTTATGATCAGTTTGTCTCGGATTGCCTTGAATCCGGTTCCAAAATCGACCTCGTCGATGAGCCGGTCCATTTCTGCCGGTTTGATGAATTGGGGAAGCCGTTTGGGGGATTTGGGCAGTCGTACTCCTTTTGAAGGGTCTGTTTGCAAATAGTTTTGCCGGATCAGATATGCAAAGAACGTACGCAGCGTCGAAATTTTTCGAGAGATCGAAGTCGGTTTCATCTGTTGTTCCATCATGCCAACTACCCATTCTCGAATCAGGGTGGTGTCTATTTTCTGAACATCGAAAGATCCGATTTGTTCTCTTGTAAATTTCTCGAACTGGGTCAAGTCGTTTTTATACGACAAAACAGTACGAGAGGAGTAATTCTTCTCATACTGAATATATCCTAAAAACGATTCTATCCACATAAGAGCGTTACCTTGAACTCAACGCAACGAATATAGTGAAAAGATTTCGATTCTACAACAAAAATAAAAAATTTTATTCTTCGGTCTGTTGCAATTTTAACACGTAAATGGCGCGCATCCGTTGTTTTCTTTTTACAACCGAGGGTTTGGTAAAGGCTTGTCTGTTTCTCAACTCTTTAACAACACCTGTTTTTTCAAATTTTCTTTTGAATTTCTTCAATGCTTTTTCAATGTTTTCGCCTTCTTTTACTGGAACTACTATCATATCTTTTTCTGTAATTAAGAATTTTGTTATCGCTTCTATCGCAATTAAAAATGCGGTTGCAAAATTAGGTATTGTTTCGTTATAAGCAAAACTTTCAACCATAAATTTCCAACCCTTGCCGATTTATTTTGTTGTTTATATTCTTTGTTTGTTTGCTTTTGGTTATGAATTTGTTTTTTGGAGACTTTTGTCTGCGGCCTTGTTTGGTTTACCACAAGGACATTTGGGCCGGGTTCGGTTTGTTTTGTTCGGCTTTCAAACGGGCGGCCTCTTCCTCTTCTTCTTTTTTGCGGGCGCGTTCGGCAGCTTTCCGTTGTTCTATCTCCTCAGGGGTATCCGGCTTGGGTGATACCAACCAGTTGTCGTTGTCCAGTTCTATCGGTTTTATGAAAATGGTGGCAGGATTTTCTTTCTTCTCCTCTTTCTGTTTTTTCAACGAATTGATTTGTTGGTTGAACTCTTCTTCCTGTTTTTTCAGTTTTTTTCTCAGTTTTGAGAGTTCGTTTTGAAGGGTAGCCCTCTCTTGGGAGTCTTGTTCCGTCTTGGCAGCCAGTTCTTGGTACTGTTGTTGGGCGCTATGGTAGAGCTGGTTGATTTTCTCCAACTCTTCTTGGAGCTGTTGGGTCTTTTCTGTTTCTGCTTTTTTATAATCGTGTTTGTTTCGGAGGGTTTCGAGCGAACCGGACAACTCTTCGATGCGGCTTGTCAGCTCCTCTTTTTCGCCCATGGCTTTTCGCAGTTGGGCGTGCAATCCTTGTTGAACGGATAAGAGCCGTTGTATCTCGCTGTTTAAGGTGTTGTTTTTCTCTTTTTCGGTAGCGAGGTCTTTTTCTATATTGGCCTGTTCGTTTGATGGTACAGGATTTTCTTGGGCCTTTGTTTCTAAGAATTGGATGCGGGTTTGGGCTTCTTGCAGTCGCTGTTTGTAGTCGGCAATCTCTTTTTGGAAAGCGGCCGATTGTTCCGAATCCGTTTTAAGCATCATCTCTGTACGGGAGAGGCGTTTGTGCAGCTCCTCTTTGCCTCGTTGTATGGTCTCTTTTTCTTTTTCCAGTTTGTCCATCCGGTTTTCCATCTCCTGTACTTTGTCGGCCAGGGTACGTCGTTGCCGTTCGGAGCTAAGTTGTTGGCGTTGTATATCTTCTTTCGATTGTTCGGCTTCGTGCAGGCGTGCTGACAGGGAATCGGCTCGGGCCGAGAGTCGGTCTATTTCTGTTTTGGCTTTTTGTTGGATGTCTGTTTTGACCTGTTGGGTAATCTGGTGGATGTAATCGGTCAAGGGTTCCTGTAAGTGGGAATAGATCAGTCTCTTTTCCATCTCCTCGTCGATACATTGCCGGAGAAATTCAGGGATACTGCTGTTAATCAGTTGTGTGATTTTGTCGAGTAACGGATTGGGGGTACACGCAGTAAGCAGGTTTGAGAGCGGTTCAGATGTACTGTTTGCCCGTTCTGCCTGGTTTGCAGGGGTCTGTTTCTCTTCTGTTGCCGTTTGCGGTTCTGTTTTTACCCCTTCTTCTGTTGGCGTTTCCACCGGGGGAGTATAGAGTTGTTTTAAAAAGTTCCAGTTCATGGCCTGTCGTTTATGTCGTAGTTATTGATGGGGTTTGAGTACCACTCCGATGTTTTTCTTCCCGTTTATTTTGACGGTTATGGGCTCTTTGAAGGCGATTACCCGGATAGCTTCCGATTCTTGTTCGGCGGGCTGGTTGTTCAGGTAGTCGATGTCGTAGATGCCGTCGTGTATAAACGGGTTGATGGAGAAATATCCTACGCCGAACGAAGTCAGGTTCTGGAAAAAGTGCGTTCCCTGGCTCGGGTCGATGCGGTAATCCGACAACGAGGATTCTACGATCAACCGCGCATTGGATATGTGGGGCCATTTGACGGGGATACCCAATGCCGGATCACTGGATCCCCATCGTCCCGGTCCGATCAGGATGTAGTTTTCTCCACGTTCTACAAAGTTACGATTTATTTTTTCAATTTCACGTGCAATCGCTGTATTCTTTGAGTAAGAGAAACTTTCGGGTTTTACATAGACGATGTGGTGCATCTGGTTCATAATGCCGTGGCCCAGTGCCGAGTTTGATTTCAGGATTACGTCGGACTCGTCTATGTCCACGATATTGTCGTCTATCATCTCTTTGGTATCTACGATGGGGCGGATTTGCAGCCAGTATATCACTCCCTGTTTGTTGGTCTCGTCCGGTAGGTTGACGGCGAATTCTATTTCGACCTGCCTTCCCATCTCTTCTGAACCGAATTTCAGCATCTTTTGCAACAGTTCGGCCAACGGGAACAGGTCGTGTTGAAGGATGTTGGCAAATGTAACGACTTTGCGGCCTCCTTCGTAGTAGCCGTCTCGCATGATCTGTTCGTGGGGGTCGAATGTGGAGACCATCAGCCGCAACGAGTTGTCTTTTTCCGCCTCGTGGATGCGTAGTTTGAGCAGGTTGAACCCGTCGTCTATGGAGAAGGGCTTGTCTATGTTTTGGGTAGCCAGTGCATAGAAGCGGGTCTGGGTATCTTGGAGTGCCAAATCGAGTGTGCTTGTCTGTAAGATATTGTGGGGGTGTTTGGGGGAGAAGCGCAGGCTTCGCCCTCCATCTACGATGTATTTACCCAATCCTACGGCGATGTCGGCGATGCCGTCTTCGGGCCGTTCGTCGTTGATGGGGTAGTAGTTCAGGGACCGTGCTACTCCGGAGAAAGAGGGGTAGTAACGCCCGTCGTATTGTTTACCCACCACTTCTTGCAGGATGATAGCCATCTTTTCCTGGTCGATGATGTTTGAGGTGGCTACCATGTAGGCTTTGCTGTCGGCGTAAAATACGGAGGCATATACGGCTTTGATGGAGTCGCTCAACATCCGCAGCATTTCGTATTTGTCGTCGGCATACGGTATCATGTAGGTCGAGTAGATGCCGGCGAAGGGTTGGTAATGGGAGTCTTCCAACAGACTGGACGAACGGATGGCTATCGGGCACTTTACGGCATCGAAAAAGGCCAGGAAGTCGCCGATAAGTTTGTCGGGCAGTTTGGCTCTCAGAAAATAGTGCAGGATCTGTTCGTCGGGAATGTTGGAAAGGGCTACCTGGTACAGGTTGTTGGTCTCCATGAATTCGTCGAACACGTCGGTGCACAGCACGACCGTTTTGGGGATGGTAACGCTGGCATTCTCGTAATCGTCCAATACCTGGTTGCGTTTGATGAGCGAGTCGATGAATGCCAATCCGCGGCCTTTCCCTCCCAGCGATCCCTGCCCGATGCGGGCAAAGTTGGAGTATTTGTCGAATCGGTCGCGCTCAAAAACCGCTACGATTCCCCGGTTTTTCATTTTGCGGTACTGTACAATGGCATCGAAGATCATCTGCCGGGCTTCGTCCATATCCGTGTTGTCGTCGAAAGACCATTGCCGGATGATTTCGGCCAGCGGGAACATGGCGCGAGAGTAGAGCCACCGCGATATTTGGTTGCGCTGTCCGTGGTATAGCAACGAGTCGGACGGGATGGTGAATATGATGTTCTGCAAATCTTTCAGGTTGCGTATTTTGGCAATCATCTCTCCCGTGGCGGGGTTAAGGAACTCAAAATCGCCGAACCCGAAATTCCGCAGGATGATTTTGCGCAGATCGACCGGGAATTTTTTGGAGTTCTTGTCCAGGAAGGAGGCGTTCAGCTTGGCGGCATAGCGTTGGTTTTTCTCTTCGGACGAGTTTAGGATGAGGGGCAACGATGGGTCTTTTTCCCGGATGTAGGTGCCGAATTCTACTCCTGCGAGCTTGTCTTTTTCTCCGTTGCGCATGAAGCTGATGTCGGAGATGACTCCTAACAGGTTGTTCTGGTATTTGTCGAATAACCGGATTGCCTCTTCGTAGCTTCTGGCCATCAAAATTTTGGGACGTCCCCGCATCCGTAACATCCGTTCATGTTCGTTGAGCGCTTCGGTCGAGAATATCTGGGATTGTTGTAAGACGAACTTGTACAGGTGGGGAAGGATGGACGAGTAAAAGCGGATGGAGTCTTCTACGAACAGGATGACCTGTACGCCTACCGAGCTGACATCTTCTTCTACGTTCATTTTATCTTCGATCAACTTGATGATGGCCAGTAGCAGGTCGGTGTTCCCCAACCAGCTGAAAACATAGTCGATAGCGCTCAAATCTTCGTTGGCGATTCGTTGGGATACTTCGCGTGAGAACGGTGTCAGGATAACGATGGGGATATCCGGATGCATCCGTTTTATCTCTTTGGCCTGTTTAAAGTGGTCGCTGTTGTCGATGCCTGGCATGGAGATGACCAGATCGAACCGTTTGGAAGCGAGCTCGTCAAATGCCTCCTTGTGGGTATTGACTTGTGTGAATCGGGGGGGATACCTCAGGTTGAGCGAGGCATATTCTAAAAAAATTTGTTCATCTACCCGTCCGTCGTCTTCCAAGATAAACGTATCGTAACGGCTGGCTATCAGCAATACGTTGAAGATTCGTTTTTGCATCAAGTTGGCGAAAGAGGTATCTTTGAGATAGAAGTTCCTGAGCTTATGTGTGTTCATGTTTGAGATGTTCCGGATTTATGCTAAAATTGTTCTGCCATTACGCAGACCAAAAGTAGTAAATTATTCTGGATAAATAAGAAACATCCGATAATAATGAAAGGTTTATAAGGTGGTTTTTCCTCGGAGTCTCCCTGCGTGTATGGGATGTGGGGATGTTTGTTGGTCCTGATGGTCCGATCTGTTGGCCTGTTTTGAATTATGGGCGAAGGGACGGGCCGAAACGGAAATCGCGTATGGGGTACTCTTTTTCGTGTATTTGACGTCAATTTTATCCGACAGGGTTGTTCGTGTCTGAGATGAAATCTTCCAGCTCTTTGGGGGATAGTTTGATACGCAATTTCCCTTTATAAGCTACCGTAATGTTACCGGTCTCTTCGGAGACGACGATCGCTTTTGCATCCGATTCTTGGGAAATCCCCAATGCTGCACGATGGCGCAATCCCAACTCTTTGGGTATGTCGTGGTCGTGTGCTACCGGCAGGATACATCCGGCGGCCACGATCCGGCTGTTGGCGATAATCATCGCCCCGTCGTGCAGAGGGCTGTTCTTGAAAAAGATGTTTTCGATTAACCGGGTACTGATGTCGGCGTTGATGGTTTCTCCCGAACGTTCTATGTGTGTCAAGGCTATGTCGCCTTGCAGTACGATTAAGGCGCCGACCTTCTTTTTGGACATATTGACGCAGGCCAAAGTCAGCGGAACAATGTAGCTTTTTTCAGCGGAAGTGTCTTTTTGGGGAGTGAAATGTTTCAGGAAAAAACGCCAGCGTTTGTGTGAGCCTAACTCTACCAGGAAACGGCGTATTTCATCCTGGAACAGGATTACCAGTACGACCATCCCTACGCTGATGATTTTGTCCATGATGGCACCCATCAGTTTCATGTCGAGTATTTGGGTAACCACAATCCATACTCCGATGAACGAAAGAATCCCGGTGAATATGTTGATGTTTCCCGATTCTTTCATCAGTTTGAACATATTGTACAGCAGCAGGGCGACTAAAAATATGTCGATGGCGTCTTTTATTCCGAAATCTTGCATAAGGGTCTATTGTTCCATGAGTGTTTTGGTTACTATCTTGACGGTCTCCACGGCCTCTTTTACGTCGTGTACCCGTAAAAGGTCGCCTCCCCCTAACAAGGCCAGCGTGTTCAATACGGAGGTGCCGTTGAGGCTTTTTTCGGGGGTTGTCCCCAATAGATTGTATATCATTGATTTTCTCGATACTCCTACCAGGATGGGCATATCGAATGTGGTAAAATGGGGCAGGGCGTTCAATAGCCGGTAATTGTCGTCGAGGGTTTTGCTGAACCCGAATCCCGGGTCGATAATGATATCGCAAACTCCTAACGATCGCAACCGGGCTGTCTTTTGGGCGAAATATTGCAGGATATCGGCCACCAGATTTTCGTAACGGGTGTGTTGTCCCATGTCTTGGGGAGTTCCGCGCATATGCATCAAGATGTAGGCCGTACGGTATTGGGCCACGGTATCAAACATCTCTTTGTCGAGTTCTCCTCCGGAAATGTCGTTGATGATTTCCACCCCGTAATTTTCGATGCACATCCGGGCGACCGAAGCCCGGAATGTATCTACCGAAAGGTATGCCTCCGGACAATTCTTGCGGATGGCGGATAAAGCCATGTCGAGACGTTTTATCTCCTCTTTTTCAGAAATATCCGTTGCGTTCGGCCGCGAAGAGTAGGCCCCTACGTCGATGATCGTCCCCCCTTCGTCGATGATTTGCCGTGCCCGTCGGATAACAGTATCTTCTGCCTGGCAGCGGCTGGCAGCGTAAAACGAATCGGGCGTAACATTGAGTATGCCCATTACCAATGGGGTAGAAAGGTCGATCAATGTGCCTTTTATGTTAAGTGAGGGCCGGTTCTCCCTGGGTACGGTTTGCATCTGTTTTTGCGTTAAGCATATTATTGAATATACGAAGATACATTGTTTTATTTAAAAACGGAAAGAGCTTGGCCTCTATTTTATTCTTCCAGACGGGGTACAGCCTCTATCCGGTATTGCTCTCCGGAATTTTCTGCCTGTGGTGCCGTTTTTTTTCGTGTCTGTTTTTCGGTTTTCATTCTCGGCGTTTTCGGGCCATCGGGTTTATTGCCCGTACTGTCGGTTTTCAGTTGTTGCAAGAATGTTGTTGTCTCCTTTTGGTAAGGGAGTGTCTCTAACGGTTCCGAGGCGGGGATGTGCCGGTTCTTGTTCCACACGAGAGCTGTCAAGACGATAACCAATACCGTCAGTACGATGATGGCGTTGCGTTGTCCCTTTGTAAGATAGAAGAATTCGTTTTTCATACGTTAAACACACCCAACCCCGACAAGAATATTAGGGCGATGGCGATGGGTGCGATGTATTGGATGCAAAATATCAACAGTTTGAAAAATCCCACTTTGAGGGATTGCCGGTTGGAGACCTCGTTGAAAACGATTTTTTTGTTTAATACCCATCCGACGTAGATGGCTATCAACATACCTCCTAAGGGGAGCAGGATATTGGAAGCCGTGAAGTCGCAAAAGTTGAATATGGTCAGTCCGAATAACTTGAAATCTTTCAGTACTCCGAATGAGAGCGAACACAAGGTGCTGGATACGATACAGAAAGCAATCAGTATCCGGGTGGCTTTTTTACGTGTGATACCGAACTCTTCGTGCAGGTAGGCAACCCCCACTTCGCACAGGGAGATGGTAGAAGTAAGGGCGGCTACCGACAATAGAATGAAAAACAGCACGGACCAGAACAAGCTGCCCGGCAAATGTTGGAAAATATTGGGCAATGTGATGAACACCAACTCAGGCCCTTGCGAGGGGTCTATCCCGAAAGAGAATGCAGCCGGGAAGATCAAGACACCGGCCAGTACAGCAACTGTCGTATCGAGAATTCCTACCGTAACAGCAGTTTTACTTAGGTTGGTATTGTCTGAGAAATAAGATGCGTATGTGGTGAGGGTTCCCATTCCTAACGAGAGGGAGAAGAAAGCCTGTCCCATAGCCCGTAGAATGACGTTGGAGTCGATTTTCGAGAAGTCGGGGTGGAAAAGGAATTTGAGCCCCTCGCTGGCTCCCGGTAGAAAGATCGAACGGATGCAGAACACGATAAGTATTACGAACAACAGGGGTGTCAGGATGTTCGATGCTTTCTCTATCCCGTCTTTGATTCCTCGCGAAACGATGAAATAGTTGAGGGCCAAAAAGAGGAATATCCAAATGAGGGGACGGAACGTATCGGACGAGAACCCGGTAAAGGATTCCTGAAATTCTGCGGCACTTTTCCCCGCCAGCCCGTTGGTGAGCGCTTGAAAGACATATTCCAGTGTCCAGCCGGCAATGACGCTGTAAAATCCCAGGATGAAGATGGAGGCGAATATTCCCATGATACCGATGATATTCCAATGCGTTCCCGGAGAGAGTATCTTATAGGCTTTGTTGGCATTTGCTTTTGCACTTCTGCCGATGGAGAATTCGGCTATCATAACCGGTACTCCGATGAAGAATACACAGATGAGATAGACCAGTAGAAATGCGGCTCCCCCGTTTTGTCCCGTTTCGTAGGGGAATCTCCATATATTGCCCAAGCCCACAGCCGATCCTACGGTGGCGGCGATGACTCCTAATTTGGTGGTAAAAGTGGTACGATTGCTCATAACGATGTCAGGTGTTTTACTAAACCGTACAAAAGTATATTATTTTAAGGGAAAACCGTCATTATGGAAAGAATAAAAATCAAAAAACAATCAAAAAGTCCATTTTGAAAAGGCTGTGGGAATGAAAAAATATTGAATTATCTTTGTACGTCCGTAAACGCAACGGCGTTTCGAATTGTTTATTTGTAAGTACATTATAAGGGGAAATATAACGTATGAAAAAAGTTTGGAAAGTGATAGCGCAGTTTTGGCCTACATTAGTGGTGATAGGGGCTATTCTCTATTTGTCGTTATCTTCGTCTGAGGAGTTACCTTCAATGGAGATCCCTTATTTGGACAAGATTGCTCATTTTTGTATGTATGGCGGATTGGTAGGGATGTTCAGTTTTGATACATACCGCTCTTCCCTTTTGCATGGCAGCCGAAGAAAGATATTGTTGGGAGGTTGGTTATGTGCCGTCTGTTTCGGGGGAATTGTAGAGTTATTGCAAAATTTTTGTACCGATAACCGTTCGGGTGATTGGTTCGATTTCTGGGCCAACGTTTTGGGTGCTACCGTCGGCCTGGTGGCCGGAGTATTTGTCGTTCGTCCGTTGGTGAACTGTTTATTCGGAATTAAATAGGTTGCTAATAGGCAGGTTGATACAGCGAGGGAACTGTATCCGTGTCTTCTGTTTGTGGTAGGAAAACCTGTTCCGGATAAACAAGTTTCTTTTCTCTATTCATCTACATCCATTTTTTGTGAACAAGAGTAGCATGGGGGTTGTTATAAAACTAAAATGAGTTTTCTCTTATCGGGAGAACTCCATTGTTTTATGATTTAAAAACTGGAATGAAATGAAAAATTTGGTTTTCTTTGCTGCTTTTCTGTTTGTATGGGCGCTGGCTTCGTGTAGCAATAAAAAGGCGGATGCCTCCGGAAATGCCGGTTCGGCCGACTCTGCCGTTATCGTTTTGGAAAGTGGTTCGGTTCAGGTCGATTCGATTGCTCCGGATTCTGCCGCAGTAACGGTATCCGATACTACGACGGTGATAACGTTGCAATAAGGGGAAAATACAAAGAGAGAGGCGTTTGCGAAAAGTAAACGCCTCTCTCTTTGTATTTGGCCTATTGTTTAATATTTGATTTCGCGTATCGCTCCCGTTTGGGGGTAGAATGTTACTTGTGCAGTCCCTTTTTTGGAATTGACGAACATCGATGGGTCTAACGCGTATTTTACGCCGAACTGGGCTATCTGGAAGTTTCCATTGAAAAGTTCTTTCCCGTTCAGTTGCAGGTTGATGTTGGCATATCCCGGTATGCAATATACCAATCCCTTTTTGGGTAGGGGCATTGGCCTGCCTTTTTCGTCGATAGGCAATTCTCCCCGTTCGGTAACTTTCAGGTTTAGATATACGGGGCTTCCGCCCAGATCGTCTTTACTGACTATCCCGCGTTTGGTTGAGAAACGGAAAGCTACTTCGTCGGTTAGGCTGTCCGAGGGGGTTATCCGGAATCTCTTTACGTATTGTTCTGTTTCTACGGTTCCCATAAACAAGGCTACCAAAGATTGTTCCTGTTGATCCAGTTGGTTGATAATTACCTTGTACGACTCTCCGTCGGCCGGTATCTGATCTACGTCTCCGGTAATCAGGTTGACCTTCGATTCGCGGATGTGGTACAGCTGTTTGGCGGCTTCTTCGGCCATTTTGTTGGTGGAGCCGGCCAACAGCAGGTCTTCGGAAAAGACCGAATAGTAACTGTTCCCTTCCAAGGAATATTTCTTGGGTTGTGCCGTCAGCAGTTCGATGGCTGCTTCTGTAACGGGGTCGGTGTTTACCGACAGGATGACACCCTCTTTGTCCAGGTAGATAAAGGGCGTTGAGCCAGACTTAAATTGTACCAGGTATTGTTGATCTTTGTCGGGTACACCCTGGGTAAAAACCTGAACCTTGTCGAGCGAGTAGGTTTCGGCATCCTGGGTAATGGTGGCCGGTGTCCCTAAAAAGCGTTCGGCGTATTGGTAGAACGGCCCGACCTTGACGGTGGTTTTGGTAACCAACGCCTCTATTTCGACCTGGGTACGCGGCAAGTTGTATATCAGTCCGTATTTGTTGTGCTTGGCAGCGGTGAGTTTGGTGGTTTCCTGTGCAAAACTCCCGAGGGCACATATCGTGCAGAGGGAAAGAAGCAATGTTCTCATTCGGTTTTCTTTTAGGGTAAACATTCAAGTCTTTTTGCAAAGTTATAATTTATTCTCTAACAAAGGGCGGTTTAACTTCATATATCGAAAAATCCGCGAGGAATTAACATCTGTTATTCCCGATTCAGGCCAAAAGCCGTTCCAGTTTCAACCGGGCTTTCCCCAAATATGAGACGATGTCGCCGGCCGTGATGTAGGCTTCCGACAGCTCTGCTGCTGCCAGGTCTCCGGCCAGTCCGTGCAGGCATACGCCCAATACGGCAGCCTCTGCCGGGAGGTAACCTTGTGCCAGAAGACCGGTGATGATTCCGGTTAAGACATCCCCACTACCGGCCGTTGCCATTCCTGCGTTGCCGGTCGCGTTGAAATAGATGTCGCCTTTGGGCAGTACGGTGGCGGTATAGGCTCCTTTTAAAACGATAATCAGATTCCTTTTTTTAGCCTCGCTTTTCGCCTTGATAACTCTTTCGTAAGAGGTTTCGCTTTTCCCGAAAAGCCGGTCGAACTCTCCGGCGTGCGGTGTGAGGATGCTGTATGGAGGCAAGGAGTCCAACATCTCGGGCGATTCTGAAATCAGGTTCAGCGCATCGGCATCGACCACATAGGGCCGGTTGTATTGCGGAATGAGTGCCTTGAATGCAGAGGCCGTTTCGATGTGCCGGCCCAATCCCGGGCCGATGCCGATGGCATTGTAGCGTTGTTGTATATGCAGCGATGAGAAGTGCAAGTCGTTTTTGTCTGCATTGAAAAGGGCTTCGGGAACAGCCGATTGGATGACCGGATATCCGCAGCGGGGTGTGTGTACCGTTACCAATCCTGTGCCTGTATGCAGGCAGGCCTTGGTTGCCAATACGGCGGCTCCCATCATGCCGTAGCTTCCGGCGATGAGCAGGGCGTGTCCCAACTCTCTCTTGGAGGCAAATTTCCTCCGTTTTTTTAACAGGCGGGCTGCATCTTCGGGTTCTACGAAATAATAGGGAGACGGGGTCTGGGCCAGCGCCTCCGGGTGCAACCCGATGTCCAACACTTTCCATTGACCCGTAAAACGTTCGTTCTCTGCCATGAGGAACGAGAGTTTGGGGTATTGGAAGGTAAAGGTGTAGTCGGCTTCGACAATGTTGCGGGGGTTGTTTGCCCGGTTGTCTTCTCCGAACAGTCCCGAGGGCAGGTCGATTGATACGACCGTGGCGTCGTAACTGTTGATCAGTTGAGCCAATGCGGCGTATCCCGAGGTCAGGGGCGAATGCAGTCCGGAACCGAACAATCCGTCGATGACCAGCATATCGTCCGTCAGTTTGGGTGGGATAAACTGGTTGGTAATTTCCGTAAAACGACACTCCGGCAAAGCAACCAACCGTTGTTTGTTTTTTTGGCAGTCCGGGCTCAGTTTGTCGGAGGTGTTGAAAAGATATACCTCGGGTTTATACCCCTCTTCCATCAACATACGGGATATGGCCAGGGCATCCCCTCCGTTGTTGCCGGGGCCGGCGAATACGATGATGGGGACATTCCGTTTCCACCGGGAGATGATCTCGAATGTTACCGCCGAGGCGGCCCGTTCCATCAAGTCGAACGAGGAGATGGGTTCGTGTTCTATCGTGTAAGCGTCTAATTTCTTTGAAATGGACGAAAGAAAAATTTTCATAAGGATAAAATCGTTAAATGAGATACAAATGTAGTGTTTTTCACAGAATCTTGATCGTTGTGCCGGATGAAAAAAAAGAATATTTTTTGTTTCCAAAAAGGGCGATAAAAAGAAAAAGTGTAAGGAAAAGGATAATTTTTTTGATAAATGGACGTAGATACAACAGATTATCATTAAATTCGCACGGTTTAAACATCACAATAAGGGAAGGGGAGGTTCATAATAATTTTGAAAATGGACGAATTTTCTTGAAATTTATCCCTGACAGAGAACTTGAAATAAATACTAAATAAAATACTGAAATTATGTTTGAAGGTCAACCCAAAGGGCTCTACGCGTTAGCGTTAGCCAACACCGGCGAGCGATTCGGATATTATACCATGCTTGCCGTATTTGTCCTGTTTTTGCAGGACAATTTCGGATGGTCGGCGGCCGGAGCCGGCTCTGTTTATTCGTCGTTTTTGATGTTCGTTTACTTTTTGCCCTTTATCGGCGGTATCCTGGCCGATAAGTTCGGATACGGCAAAATGGTTACCATAGGCATCACCATCATGTTTTTGGGCTATCTGTTCCTCTCCATCCCGTTGGGAAGCGGAGCGTTGGCAGCAGGCACCATGTTTGCGGCCCTTGCCCTGGTGAGTGTCGGTACCGGTCTGTTTAAGGGAAATCTGCAAGTCATGGTGGGAAATCTGTACGACAGTCCCGAGATGGAATCTAAACGCGATTCGGCATTTTCTATCTTTTATATGGCCATTAACGTAGGTGCGCTTTTTGCTCCTACTGCTGCCATAGAGATTATGGATTATGCTCAAAATTCGTTGGGCTATTCAAAAGCAGACTCCTATCACTTTGCTTTTGCCGTAGCTTGTGTTTCTCTGATTCTCTCTATCCTCATATATTATGGATTCCGTTCTACATTCCGTCATACGGAAGGATGCGGAACCAAAGTCAAAAAAGCGGAAGTTGCCGAGGCTCCTGCCGAGGAGCTCTCTCCCAAGGAGACCAAAGACCGGATTGTGGCCCTTTGTCTGGTTTTTGCCGTGGTGGTATTCTTCTGGATGGCTTTCCACCAGAACGGGTTGACGCTTACCTATTTTGCCCGCGATTATACGGCCACATCGAGTACCGGAGTAGAGTCCATGCTCTTTGATGTGTGGAGTTTCGTGCTGGTGATCATTGCTGTTTACGGTGCTTTTGCCATTGCCCAGAGCAAGACCGGTAAGGGGAAAGCCATCGGGTCGGCCGTGGTTCTGCTTTGCGTCTTAGGCTTGATTTACAAATACAATGCGTTGGATGGTCCTACGGCCGTAGATGCTCCGATATTCCAACACTTCAATCCCGGGTTCGTGGTAGGTTTGACTCCCGTATCGATGGCGCTGTTCGGATGGTTGGCATCCAAAGGCAAAGAGCCTTCTGCCCCCCGGAAAATCGGCTTGGGGATGATGGTTGCCGCGGTCGGATATCTCTTGATGATGGTCGCCTCTACCGGATTGGCCTCGCCCGATGTGCAAACGGCTGCCATTAAAAGTGGCGAAGAGGTAGCTCGGGTAAGTCCCAACTGGTTGATATCTACCTATCTGGTACTGACCTTTGGCGAATTGTTGTTGTCGCCCATGGGTATTTCGTTTGTTTCCAAGGTGGCTCCTCCCAAGTACAAAGGTATGATGATGGGCGGGTGGTTTGTCGCTACCGCCGTAGGAAACTTTTTGACGGTGGTACCTGCCATTTTGTGGGGCGCCCAACCGCTTGTCCTGGTTTGGGGTGTATTGGTGGCACTTTGTCTGCTCTCGGCCATCTTCATCTTCTCGGTGATGAAAAGATTGGAAAAAGTTTGTTGATACTGACCTTTCCCAGATACGTGGGAGGTATTGTAATACAGCATCATAAAGCCGCATCCGAAACAAAAACGGATGCGGCTTTTTCGTTGTTGAGGCTGGGGTAGGATGCTTCCGGTATGCCGCAATAAATAAACCTCCCGGATGAAAAACCGCATCGACTTTTTTTGTATCTTTGCAGATAAATTTTTCGGTGTATGGATAACAACGTGATACAAATCAATGGCAGACAATTCCGGAAGTATATTCCGTACGACGATTTGCTGGAAAAGGTGAGGGTCGTTGCCCGTGTTATCAACCGGGATATGGAGGGGCGGAATCCGGTTTTCGTTTGTGTCCTGAACGGGGCCTTTATGTTTGCCGCCGATTTGCTGAAAGAGATTACCGTCGATTGCGAAATCACCTTTATGCGGATGAAGTCGTACCGGGGGATGCAATCTGCCGGTATGTTGAAAGCGATGCAACCGCTCGAAATAGATATGAAAGGCCGTACCGTAATTGTTGTAGAGGATATTGTCGATACCGGATTTACCATGGACAAGATCAAAGCGTACCTGTCCAGTTACTCGCCCGCTCAAATCAAAACGGCCACGATGTTCTTCAAACCCGATGCAATGAAAATACCCTTGGAGTTGGATTATGTGGCACAAACGATAGAAAATCGTTTCATTGTAGGCTATGGGTTGGATTACGACGAAAAGGGGCGGAACTTGAAAGACTTGTATATATTAGACGAATAACAACCAAACTTAAACAAACAAGAAAGAATATGTTGAATGTGGTGATTTTTGGCGCACCCGGTTCCGGAAAAGGAACCCAGAGCGAGTTGATTATCAACAAATACGGGCTCTTCCACATCTCTACCGGAGATGTATTGCGGGCCGAGATGAAAAACGGTACGGAACTCGGAAAGACAGCCGAAGGCTATATCTCCAAAGGACAGTTGGTTCCCGACGAATTGATTATCGATATGTTGGCCAAAGTGCTCGACTCGAACGAAGAGGCCAAAAAAGGTGTTATTTTTGACGGATTTCCCCGTACCATT
>CASGEW010000044.1 GCA_949300615.1 uncultured Bacteroidales bacterium | reverse complement strand
ATCATGGAACAGGAAGTTTTTCCGCCCTACCGCATAGGGGCGGGCGATATTTTCTGCGATGTTGTTCGATATGGAGCACCGCCCATCCAACAGGTAGTTCTCCATATATTGCAAATGTCAAGCACTTTTTTACTTTGTTAGGTAAGATGTTTTTTACATCGTAGGGGATGCGGACGAAATCCTGGACCAAATGAGGTCATTAATAGGAGGAGGTCACGCACATGTATTCCTACGAAGACAGGTTAAGAGCCGTAAAGCTCTATATCCAATACGAGAAGAGTTATGCATCAGTTTATAGAGAACTTGGATATCCTCCATCTTCTCATTCGATAAAGCTCTGGTATAAAGAGTATGAACAGAACGCCGATCTGCATAAATCATACAATAAAACTAACAAATATAGTGAAGAACAGCGCCGGACCGCCATTCAGTACTATGTTGAGCATGGCCGGAGCAAATCTAGAACAGTTAAAGCTCTCGGGTATCCCACCCGGCAGCAATTAACAGAATGGATAAAACAAGATCTGTCGGACGAGGTGCGGCCTTGCACTAACAGCCAATCTTTGGTACATTTATCGAAAGAGCAGAAAGAACAGGCCGCCATCGAATTATGTACCAGAGATGGAAGCGCACAGGAGATCGCTGATAAATATAATGTAAGCCGATATTCTGTGTATAACTGGGCCTGGGATCTTCTCGGGAAAGGAAATGTATCACCCATGCCTAAAAAGAAGCGAGATACTAAGGCTGCAACTGCAGATGAAATTAATTCCCTGAAGAAGGAAATCGAACAGATAGAAAGCCGGGGGTAAGCGATGGAAAAGAAATTGGCTATAATAACAGGTGCCGATGGCGGTATGGGACAAGTGATTACCAAAGCACTGGTCCAAGCCGGGTACCCGGTCATCATGGCCTGCAAGAATCCTGAAAAGGCGGCCTACATCATCAAAGCAAAAATAGAAGCGATATATAAAGACGCGATTATTGAGATAGAGCCGATCAATCTGCTCTCCCTGCAATCTGTCCGTCAATTTGCCGAACGGTTTATCCGAAAGAAAAGAGCCTTGGAGCTGCTAATCAACAATGCAGGGGTACTCAGTACAGGATTCGGAAAGACGGAAAACGGTTTTGAGGAGACAGTCAGTGTCAATTACGTCGGGCCGTACCTGCTGACACGATTGCTTTTACCTTCCATGCAAGCCGGATCGCGCATCGTCAACACGGTATCGTGTACATACGCCATTGGTAAAATAGAACCGGAGTTCTTTGAAAAGGGAAGGAACGGCAGCTTTTTCCGTATCCCGATTTACGGCAATACGAAATTAGCGTTGCTTTTATTTACCCGGGAGCTGGCATCCCGCCTGTGGGAAAAAGGTATTACTGCCAACGCAGCTGACCCGGGTATCGTAAATACCCCCATGATTACCATGCAACAATGGTTCGACCCTTTGACAGATATCCTATTCCGCCCGTTTATCAAAACGGCCGAACAAGGTGCGGCAACAGCTATCCATCTGGCATTATCGCCCGATCTGGCATTGGTTTCCGGATGCTGTTACGCCAACTGCAAACCCAAACATCTACCCGATAGGATTTTGCAGCACCCGCAACAAAAAACACTATGGGATGAAACAGAACAACGTATCCAACCATTTCTTACTACCATAACAACAGATTAACCATATCTGTTTTTCATAAAAAATACGCAACTGTAATACACGCAAAGCAAATTACGGTTGCGTTTTTTTTAGTACGATCTAAAAAACCGGAATTCTGGTTGTTTTTTCTGAAATCCATATACAAACGAGATGCTCTTTTCCGGTTAAATTTGTATCATCATTTTCCAAACGAATAAAAATTATGCCTAAGAAAGTATTGATTTTATCATCCAGCCCCCGGAAAGGAGGAAATTCCGATACCCTTTGCGATGAATTTATGCGAGGAGCGATCGATGCAGGAAACAGCACAGAAAAAATCTGCTTACGTGATAAAAAAATAAACTATTGTACCGGATGCAGTGTTTGCAGCCAATACGGGAAACCTTGTCCGCAAAAGGATGATGCGGCCGAAATCATCTCCAAAATGCTGGACGCCGACGTCATCGTTATGGCAACCCCCGTCTATTTTTACACAATGAGCGCACAAATGAAGACCCTGATAGATCGTTGTTGCAGCCGATATACCGAAATAAAAGACAAGGAGTTCTATTTTATCGTAACAGCTGCCGAAAACGACCGCTCTAAGATGTTACGGACCATAGACACGTTCCAAGGATTTCTCGACTGTTTGGAGAACCCGGTTATCAAAGGAACTATCTTCGGTTTGGGGGCTTGGCTTGTAGGAGAGATCAAAAAACATCCGGCCATGCAAGAAGCCTACCAAATGGGCCTCTCTATTCAAGACTTGAAATTATGACAACCAAAATCCTTTTAATCGTTATTCTTTTATCCGGTACAGCCATATCAAGCTGCACTAACTGCAAAACAAATCAGAAAATGGAAACGATAACCTTCACTACGGAATGGGACAAAGTGTTTCCCCAGAGTAACAAAGTCAATCACAGTAAAGTAACGTTCAAAAACCGTTACGGCATCACCTTGGTTGCCGACCTCTATATACCGCAAAACGCCTCCGGAAAACTTCCAGCAATTGCAGTCAGCGGACCTTTCGGGGCCGTCAAGGAACAATCGTCGGGCCTCTATGCCCAAACCATGGCCGAACGTGGGTTTCTAACCATCGCATTCGACCCCTCCTATACAGGTGAGAGCGGCGGCACGCCCCGTTATGTAGCCTCGCCGGACATCAATACCGAAGATTTCTGTGCCGCAGTCGATTTTCTTTCCATCCGCGACGACGTGAACCCCGAACGGATTGGTATCATCGGCATCTGCGGATGGGGAGGTTTTGCCCTGAATGCTGCGGCCATCGATACTCGAATCAAAGCCACGGTTACCGCTACCATGTACGACATGAGCCGCGTCAATGCCAATGGATATTTCGATGCCATGACCCCCGACCAACGCTATGAATTGCGCAAACAACTCAATGCACAACGAACCCTCGATGCAAAAAACAACTCGTATGCCCTTGCCGGAGGTGTAGTAGATCCCCTACCCGAAGAGGCTCCTCAATTTGTAAAAGATTACTACGCTTATTATAAAACTCCGCGCGGCTATCATCCCCGTTCGCTCAACTCCAACAATGGATGGAACATAACGTCTTCTCTCTCTTTTATCAATATGCCGATCCTGACTTACAGCGACGAAATACGCAGCGCCGTTTTAATGATTCACGGAGAGAATGCCCACTCCCGCTATTTTAGTGAAGATGCTTTCAAACAGTTGAAAGGCGACAACAAAGAGTTGCTGATTATTCCCGGAGCAAACCATACCGACTTGTACGACCGGATGGAAATCATCCCGTTCGACAAATTGGAATCGTTCTTCAAGGAATACCTTAAATAAAGAAAGCCACACATTCAAATAGAAAAAGTCATACATACACGTTCACTTTCTCCTCGTTTATAAAGGAAGTGGGCGTGTATATCTTTTATAAGAGACGGGACTGTTACGGATAAACCAGATGCAACCGCTTAAACATCTCTATATCTTCTGCTTTCAGGCCCACTTTATCTAAGCTCAATGGCCGATTGTGGTCGTTTAAATAATACCGGGGAAGAACCGTAAAGAGAGTATCGACCACCGATAACTTCTCGTCTCGATACGGCGTTTCAACTCCACCGAGCGACAACAACGTATGGAAAACAACCCGGCTCGACATAGCACATTCCCGGTGCTGTTCTGCCACTGAAAAGGTATGCGGATAACGGGCGACGTAGGGATCGGACATCCAGATAACAAAGGGTACGTGTATCTGATAGTAATCCGGAATGGGCGAAGAATGGAGAAACAGCTTACGGCCATCGTCAAAAAGGTCTTCCCCGTGATCTGAAATATAGACCATGGCCGCATCGGCACCCGTTGCCGAAAGTTTATCGACAATCAATCCTAAAATATAGTCGGTATAATAGATGGTGTTATCAAAAGCATTAACCAGGTTTTGTCGCATCTTGAAACTCACCTCGTCGATATTGTCGGGTTGGTATGGGGCCATCCCGGCCGGATAACGTTCCCGATAGTTAAAATGCGAACCGTATGTATGCAAAACAATAAACAGTTTTTGGTCCTCTTTTTGCAACAACCTGTCGAGTAATTTTACCAACTCCTCATCATACGGGTTAAACTCTTCGTCCGTAACGTTTTGTTTCAGGAAGAGCGTGATATCCGCCTCTTCTGCAAAAAAATCTATTAATGAACCGTTGGGACGCTGATTGGAGAAAAATGCCGTTTTAAATCCTGCCTCCTTGAAAGCAGTTATAACACTTTTCTGGTTATATATCATATCGGCCTGCTCTGCCGAAGCGGCCGACAAAATCAACGGTACACTCTTATGGGTTGCGTTTGACTGTGTAAGAACATCGGAAAAAAAGAGTAGATTGGACATCTTTGAAAGGCGAGGCGTCGTATTCCGTTCATAACCGTATAATCCCCAATTCAGGGGGCGGGAGGTCTCTCCTACCACCATCACGTAAATCTCCCGGCGATCGGCGGCGTGTGCCGATTTGGCCTGGAACTCGAAATCCTTTGACGTTTCATGGTAATTCTTCGAGGCGGCCCACCGGATATACGCATACTTCATATTATGCAAGACATTCACCGGATAAATATCCCGATATACCCGAAATTCGGTATCTTTATGATAAGCCCATGCCGTAAAAGCCAATCCGACCAAGAACAAGCCTATGCCGGAAAGAATTGTCCTAACCTGAAATCGGAACGTCAATTTTTCAGAAGAACGGATGGAATAAATGGCCAACACCAATGCCGGAACATAAAGGAGGATCACTCCCATAATAGGGGGCAAAAGTTTATCCAACAACTCCAATATCTCCACCGAATTGGTGGTGCAGACATTTAAAAACATATCGGTAGCAATTATCGATCCACCGAACAGGTACAACAAGACCAACTGAAATGCACCCAATATATGTATGGGGAGCAATATCCAGAAAACGATACCGGGCTTACGTACAACGGATAAAACCACCGCATACAACGACAAGGGCAGTAAAATAAAGGCACTCCCTACAACTACCGACATGGGTTCCGTACCAAGCAGCAACAGTGTCGGAACCATCATGACCACCAAGAAATAAAAATAAAGAGTTTTTTGTTTACACAATTCCTCTTTAATCATATCCCTAAAACGCTTCATTGATGTTAAAAATAAAACTTGATTGACCTTTCCCAAATCCATAATCCAACCGGACATTGACCCGTTTTTTGAATTCCCAACGATATCCCAACCCATAGGCAGGTAAAGTATGCGACCATTTAAAACGATCAAAATCCTGAAATACATTTCCTCCGCCTACCCAAACAGCGATACCGTTTCTTTTCCATACGTGCTGACGAAGCTCTGCTTGCAACTCTACAATGTTATTATCCCTGTATTGCCCTTCGTAATACCCCCTCATCCGGGAAGAGCCTCCCAACCTGGCCATCATGGTCCACGGGGTATCTCCGTAATTCAACATCGAATGGAAATCGGTTGCCAAAATGGCTCCTTTCCACAACGGGCAGTAATAATCGAAAATGAAGTCGGTACGATTAAATGAACTCTTATTCCCCAAAAACGAGGGATAAAAGTTTTGTTCCAACTTTAAATACACTCCCTTGTATGCATTCGTTAAAAAATCCCGCGAATCATACACCAACGAAACTCCGGAGCCTACGCTGATAGTGGAACTGGCTTGTCCTTCGAGCAAACTGATGTTTTCAAAGTTTTTTCCCGCTATATAATTGAAACTCATCCCCGGCCCTACATATAAATTTGGAGCCAAACGGAACAAGAAATCTACTTTTACCTGATTCTGCAAACGCTTGTATTTGCTTTTATTGTCGTCGTTCGAAGCATTCTCGTAACCCATCCCCCAAAAATATCCGGGGAAAGAAAAGAAATAGAGGTTATACTCCAATCGGAATTTGTCGTGCGGGAAAAGATTGGTTCCCCGTACTCCCAATAAATAGAACCCCGAGGTAGCAACATCCCCGTAAAAAGAGACACTCGATGGTTGCATAATGGTATCGGAACGATCCATCCGATACAGTCCGGAACCGACCAACCCCAACCCCAATCCTACATCGCTCGAATAATGCGGACCTCCGATAACGCTAAAATCAAATTTTTTGTTATTTTTATTTTTGTTGGCATCGTTAAAATAGTCGGCAAACTTTCTAAAAAACGATTTCTTTTGAGGTTGTTCTTTTATCGTATCCTCCCTGTTTGGAAGTTGCTTTTCTGGATCGTTTCCGATAGAGTCATTTATCCCGTAACCGCTAACATCCGTTAATACGCCGATAAACAACAGTAGCAGCAAACTCCTCTTACAAATAATTATCATACAGCATCTCTTTTGTCCGTCCGGATTTAATCTTTTCGCCCTTGCGAAAAACCTATAATTTTAACGCGCAAAAATAAACCTTTTTATTCTTGATACACAACTTTTTCATGTAAAGAGTTCCAAAATCACAGTCAAAAGATGCGACAAACAAATTATTTAACAGAGTACAACAAATCCTTGCCAAAAAATTTCTCATTTCCGGCATATCGAAAAACAAAAAAGATTATTTATTCCCCATCGGTTTTGTATAAATACCAACCTCCCAACGGTTACTATTTATAATCTTTCAACAACTCCTGCAATCGTTGACGGGCAAAGAAAATACGACTTTTTACCGTTCCCAATGGAAGGTCCATTCTTTCTGCAATTTCGTGATATTTGAACCCTGCCAGATGCATGGAAAACGGAATTTTGTATTCATCTGAAAAGCCATTGATTGCCTTTGTTATTTCCTTAATGGTAAAGGAGCTATCGGGAGAATCGAACCCTGATTCTTGGGGAAGATTCAAGTGATAAAGGTCTTCCGTCTGATCAACAATGGTCTGATTGCGGACAATACGCCGATAGTTGTTAATGAATATGTTCCGCATAATTGTAAACACCCATCCTTTGAAATTTACATTGTCAATGTATTTTTCTTCGTTATCCAACGCTTTTAACGTCGTATCCTGCAATAAATCTTTGGCTTCTTCTCTGTTAGAGGTTAACATACAGGCAAAGTTAAACAAGTTCCCTTGAAGGCTCAACAATCTTTGTTGAAAAAGAACTGAATTCATAGATTTTAATTTAATTCGATATTAAGATTTACACACACTTGTTTTTATACAAAAAATATTTCGATTTATTCCTAATGGTTGTTTCAATCTGTTGTAAATAACATACAAGTCCATATTCTTCAAAACGGTACAATAACCAATCTAATTCCCTGTAAACAGGAAGTTGCCCCGATATCTTAAATTGGTTACTCCTCCGTAATGTTCCGATTTACGGCCATGCAAAGCTCATACATTATTTTGTTCTAAACAATAAAAGAACTATCTTCGTTTAAAAATCAAAAATAACAAACATGAAAATTCGATTTTTTTTAGTCCTTATTACCGCATTTACGATATATAACACTCTTAGTGCCCAAAATGTTCCGCTGATATACAAAATAAATTTAAAAAAAGAGATAGGGAGTACCTCCTGGATCTATGTCCGCAATGGATTGAACGAAGCCGATTCGTTAAAAGCCTCATGTATTATCCTGCATATGAACACGTATGGTGGTGCTGTTTTGTATGCTGACTCCATACGCACCGCCATTTTGAACAACCCTATTCCCGTGTACGCATTTATCGATAACAATGCCGCATCTGCCGGGGCTCTCATCGCCATTGCCTGCGACAGTATCTATATGCGGAAAGGGGCCAATATCGGGGCTGCTACCGTTGTAGATCAATCTGGCGAGGTATTGCCCGACAAATATCAATCTTATATGCGAGCCACTATCCGGGCTACGGCCGAAGCTCACGGGGCAGACACAACCTACACTGCCCAAGGGGATACCCTTTTGACATGGCGAAGAGACCCCAAAATAGCCGAAGCCATGGTGGACGAACGAATTTGTATCCCTCAAATAATAGACTCCGGCAAGATATTGACATTTACGGCTCAGGAAGCAATCAAGCACCACTACTGCGAAGGAGTGGCAGAAAACATCGACCAGGTCATAACAGACAAACTGCATATAAATGAGTATGTGTTAAAAGAATACAAACCCACTTTATACGATGAGATTAAAGGATTTTTGGTAAATCCAGCGTTCCAAGCCATCCTGATCATGCTTATTTTAGCAGGTATCTATTTGGAAATGCAATCACCGGGCATAGGTTTTCCGTTAGCTATTGCCATCACAGCAGCCCTACTCTATTTTGCTCCGTTGTACATCGACGGGGTGGCAGCCTATTGGGAGATTATCCTCTTCTTGATAGGAGTAGCCTGTATGGCAGTAGAGATTTTTGTTATCCCCGGATTCGGATTGGCCGGTATAGCCGGCGCCGTATTTATGTTGGTGGGGCTCATTCTGGCAACTGTAAACAATGTAGATTTTAATTTCGACCCCGTTCACGCCAGCGACATAAACCGCAGCGTATTAACCGTGGTCTGCGGAATTGCTTTGGGATTTTTCGCGATACTCTACCTGTCTAATAAAATAGGTAAAAAAGGGTTCCTAAGGAGAATCGCTCTCAATACCAGCCAGGAAATCAGCGCCGGATATATCGGCGTTCCCGAAGACATGCAACACCTGGTCGGAAAAACCGGTATTGCATCTACCATTTTACGTCCGGCGGGCCGAATCATCATCGACAACGAACGGTATGATGCCGTTGCCCTGTATGGATACATCGAACCTGAAACGCCCGTCAAGGTGGTAAAATATGAAAACAGCCAATTGTATGTAACTATTATCAAAAACGAATAATACCCCTATAAAAATGAAATTTGTAGCCATCATCCCCGCCCGCTACGCATCTACCCGGTTTCCCGGGAAACCGCTGGCAGACATGAACGGGAAATACATGATTCAACGAGTATATGAACAAGTCAAGAAATGTATCCAAGAGGTTTACGTAGCAACCGATGACGACCGGATTGCCCAAGCAGTTACCCGATTCGGAGGAAATGCCATTATGACCTCCGACAAACACCGCAGCGGCACGGACCGATGTTACGAAGCCCTGACAAAGATCGCAGGAAGATTCGACGTGGTCATCAACATACAGGGCGATGAACCTTTCATAAAACCGGAACAGATAGAGGCTATCATGGCGTGCTTCGATACACCCGATACAGAAATCGCCACGTTGGTCAGGCCCTTTACCGAGGAAGAGGGTTTCGATGCCCTTTTTAACAGCAACTCCCCCAAGGTAGTTCTTAACAAAAAACAGGAAGCAATCTATTTCAGCCGGTCCATCATCCCTTACATCCGGAACTTTTCCCATACCGAGTGGCTGAAACAACATACCTTTTATAAACACATCGGGATGTACGCCTACCGCAGCGACATTCTGAAAGAGATTACCGCTTTGCCACAGAGCCCGTTAGAAATAGCCGAATCGCTGGAACAACTGCGCTGGATAGAAAACGGATATAAAATAAAAACAGGTATTACCACGCAAGAGACCATCGGTATAGATACGCCCGAAGATATGGAAAAAGCCCTGAAATTTTTGACCGAAAAAGAGGAACTATGTTAGACCGAAATACCTGTCCCGCCATCAAGCCGTTTGGAGAAATAGTTTTTCCCGAACCCGAAATAGCCCGACTGAAAAATGGGATTCCACTTTACATCCTGCGAGGAGGAGACCAGGAGGTAAACAGAATGGACATCATCTATTCTGCCGGGCGCTTCGACCAAAAGAAACCTCTTGCAGCCGAGTTGTGCAACCTGATGCTGAAAGAGGGTGCCGGTAACCTCTGTTCCCAAGAGATTGCAGAACGGCTCGATTTCTACGGAGCCTGGCTACAACCATCGGTAACCACGCATAACTCGTATGTCACTTTATTTTCGTTGAACAGATACTTCGGACAATCGTTAGAGGTTGTCGCCAAGATGGTACTCTCCCCGGAATTTCCGGAAAAAGAGTTCTCTATCCAAACAAACCGAAGGAAACAGCAACACCAAATAGAACAGGAAAAAGTCTCCACATTGGCGGCTAATGGATTTGTCCACCTACTCTTCGGAGATGATCACCCTTACGGATCATCGGTAAAAGAGTCTGATTTCGATCAAATCGACACCGATGATTTAAAAGATTTCTTCTACTCTTTCTATCGGCCGGAACGATGTAAAATCGTCATCACCGGACAAGTAACCGACGAAATGATAAAAGAAATCGATCGATTTTTAGGGCAAAACGACCCTAACGGTATCCCAACACCACTTTGCCACTATCCGATAAAAAAAGCAGAAAAACAGGTTGTTTTCTCCGAAAAGTCCGATGCCATACAGACCGCCATACGAATGGGATTGCCGCTGGTAGCCCGCGACCATCCCGATTACCTGGATTTGAGAATACTCAATACATTTTTAGGCGGATATTTCGGCAGTAGGCTCATGTCGAACATTCGTCAGGACAAAGGGTACACCTACGGAATAGGCTCTTCTGTGGTAACCTTGCCACAAGCCTCCTACCTGGCTATCTCCACCCAAACAGGAGCGGAATACACAAAAGCGTTAATAGATGAGATTTTTGTCGAAACCGAACGGTTACAAAACGAACCGATACAAAAAGAGGAGATAGAGATAGTACGCAATTATTCGTTGGGAGATCTGGCAAGGTTACTCGATACCCCCCTCGCGTTGGCCAGTGCGTTTGTCCCGCTCTTGGTAAACGGCTTGACTTTCGATTATTATCAAGCACAGCAAAAGGCTATCCGAGCAATAACAGCCAAACGGTTGCAAGAGCTGGCTCAAAAGTATTTCAATCGGAAAGATTTTTATATCTCCATTGCCGGTCCACAAAATCCTTTTTAAAAGCTATTATCTCCTCAAAAGTTTTATTCATCCGTAAGATCACCTGTCTCTCCGGCAACAAAATCGATCAACTGCCGAGGATTGATCTTAATCTGCATCCCCCGAATACCGGCACTGACATAAATACAATCGTACGTCAACGCCGTGGTATGGAAGAAAGTAGGATAGTGTTTTTTCATGCCAATGGGAGAACAGCCTCCCCGGATATATCCGGTCAAAGGTAATAGCTCCTTGACAGCTATCATCTCGGCACTTTTATTTCCGGAAATCTTGGCTGCCCGTTTCAAATTCACCTCTTTGTCACCGGGAATCACACAAACGAATATCCCGTTTTTATCTCCCCGCAACACCAATGTCTTAAAGACCCGGGCAATATCCTCTCCCAACTGTTCTGCCACGTGAGTGGCTGCCAAATTATTTTCATCCACCTGATACGGTATCAACTCGTACGGTATCTTATGCTGATCGAGCAACCGGGCGGCATTGGTTTTATTGATTTTAGCTGACATATTATTTCAGAATTAATTCCCTGACAAAAGTAATATCCGTTTTCTATTTTAATGCCCGGAAACGAGAAAAACAATATGCTTAAAGGCCCGTTTAGCCTTGAAAAACAAATCGAAGGAGATAAAGCCCAATCAATAACAAGCTAATTATCAACGGCCAATCGAATCTTCACTTTAAAGTACACGGGTTTTATAAAGATATTTAAAGAAAAATTTCCTCAATCTGAACTATTTATTGTAATTTTGTCTCGTATATTCTGTCGAATTTACATTCGGACGAAAATAAAAGAAAGTGAGAAATTAATTTCTAAATTATAAAAACAATACTATGGCAGATTGTAAAGAAAAATTGTTTACCGAATTTCCTCCTGTCTCTACACAAGAATGGATGGAAAAGGTAACAGTCGATTTAAAAGGTGCTGACTTTAACAAAAAGCTCGTTTGGAAAACCAACGAAGGGTTCAACGTTAAACCGATGTACCGTGCAGAAGACATCGAAGGATTGAAAACAACCGACTCTCTTCCGGGTGAATATCCTTTCGTACGTGGTACTAAATGCAACAACGAATGGCTCATCCGCCAAGAGATCGAAACCGCTTGTCCGCAAGAAGCCAACCAACAGGCATTGACTGTATTGGAAAAAGGTGTCAACTCTCTGGGCTTTCACATCAAAGCCGACCAGACAACTCCGGAAAACATCGCCATCCTACTGAAAGACATTGCAGTGGAAAAGGTGGAACTGAACTTCAACACCTGTGTAAAAAATGCCGTAAAACTGGCCGAAGTATTGACTGCATACTTCCAATCGACAGGTGCTAACCTCGGAAATATCAACGGATCTATCCACTTCGACCCGTTTGCCCGTATGTTAAAACGTGGCCGGGAGATAGACAATTACATAGAAATAGCCTCTCAACTGATAAAAACGGTAGAAGCTCTGCCCAAGTTCCGCGTATTGGGTGTATCTGCCGTACTGCTCAACAACGCAGGTTCTTACATCTCACAAGAATTGGGATACGCTCTGGCATGGGGAAATGAATGGATGACCAAACTTACCGATGCCGGATTTACGGCCGAAGAGGTAGCCAAACGTATTAAATTCAACTTCGGCGTATCGTCCAACTATTTCATGGAAATAGCCAAATTCCGTGCTGCCAGGATGTTATGGGCCCAAATCGTAGCCGCTTACGGAACATCTTGCCCGTGCGCCACAAAAATAAAAATGCACGCTCAGACCTCTCAATTCAATATGACCATTTACGATGCCCATGTAAATCTGCTGCGCTCTCAAACCGAGGCCATGTCTGCCACACTGGGAGGCGTTGATTCTTTGTGCGTAACCCCGTTCGACATCGCTTACAAAACGCCCGATGAATTTTCAGAACGTATCGCCCGAAACCAACAGCTGCTGTTGAAAGAAGAGTCTCATTTTGACAAAGTGGTAGATCCGGGAGCCGGTTCTTATTATATCGAAAATTTAACCATATCCATCGCCGACCAAGCATGGAAATTATTCTTGAACGTGGATGAAGAAGGCGGGTTCTACGCCGCCGTCAAAGCCGGATCGGTACAAAAAGAGATCAAAGCCTCTTCTGCGGCTCGCCATACAGCTATCGCCCGTAGAAAAGAGATTTTGTTAGGGACAAACCAGTATCCGAACGTAAACGAAATCGCTGGCGACAAAGTAAAAGGTCAAGATTCTTGCGGATGCGGTTGCAACGGACACCATTGCGAAGCAACCATCGAAACACTCTCGTTTGAAAGAGGTGCCAGCCAGTTTGAAGCGTTGCGTATGGCTACCGAAAAAGCAGCCAAACGTCCCAACGTATTTATGCTGACCATCGGGAACCTGGCTATGCGTCTGGCCCGTTCGCAATTCTCCGGAAACTTCTTTGGTTGCGCCGGATACCACATCATCGACAATTTAGGATTCAATACCGTACAAGAAGGTATCGATGCGGCTATCAAAGCCGACGCCGACATCGTTGTACTCTGTTCAAGCGACGACGAATATGCCACGCTCGCCCCGGAAGCGAAAAAAGCATTGGAAGGGAACAAGGCCATTTTAGTAGTGGCAGGAGCCCCCGAATGTATGGAAGAGTTGAAAGCACAAGGCATAGACCAATTCATCCATGTACGTTCTAACGTACTCGATACCCTGAAAGAATTCAACGCAAAACTTTCTATTAACTAACTTGTCAGATAGATAAAATAGATTCAATATGAAACCTAATTTCAAAAATATCAATATAACAACAGACGCTTTCGACGGTAAATGTACCCAAAGCGTTACCTGCCCGGATACAGAAAAATGGTTGACCCCCGAACATATCTCGGTTAAGCCCATTTATACCAAATCAGACCTCGAAGGGTTGGAACACCTGAATTATGTTGCCGGTATCCCTCCCTATTTGAGAGGCCCTTACAGCGGGATGTACGCTATGCGTCCCTGGACAATACGCCAATACGCAGGCTTCTCTACGGCCGAAGAATCGAACGCATTCTACCGCCGAAACCTGGCCTCCGGGCAAAAAGGGTTGTCCGTAGCTTTTGACTTAGCTACACACCGCGGATACGATGCCGACCACGAACGCGTAGTGGGCGATGTAGGAAAAGCCGGGGTATCCATTTGTAGTCTCGAAGACATGAAAGTTTTGTTCGACGGTATTCCCTTGAACAAAATGTCCGTCTCCATGACTATGAACGGTGCCGTACTTCCCATCATGGCATTCTATATCAACGCAGGTCTGGAACAGGGTGCCAAACTCGAAGAGATGGCCGGAACAATCCAGAACGACATCCTGAAAGAATTCATGGTTCGTAATACCTATATCTATCCGCCTGAATTCTCCATGCGGATCATTGCTGACATCTTCGAATACACATCCCAGAATATGCCGAAGTTCAACTCCATCTCCATTTCGGGATACCATATGCAGGAAGCCGGCGCTACGGCCGACATCGAATTGGCATATACCTTGGCCGACGGATTGGAATACCTCCGTGCCGGAGTAAACGCCGGAATGGATATCGACTCTTTCGCTCCCCGGTTGTCTTTCTTCTGGGCCATCGGCATGAACTACTTCATGGAAATAGCCAAAATGCGTGCCGCCCGTATGCTTTGGGCAAAAATCGTAAAACAGTTCAACCCCAAAAACCCGAAATCGCTGGCCCTGCGTACCCACTCACAAACATCGGGATGGTCATTGACCGAACAAGACCCGTTCAACAACGTAGGACGTACTTGTATCGAAGCCATGGGAGCAGCACAAGGACATACGCAATCGCTGCACACCAATGCCTTGGATGAAGCCATCGCATTGCCTACCGACTTCTCGGCACGTATCGCCCGCAATACCCAGATATATATCCAGGAAGAAACTTACGTAACCAAAGAAATCGACCCGTGGGCCGGTTCATACTACGTAGAATCGCTGACCAACGAACTGGCACACAAGGCATGGGAACACATTCAGGAAATAGAAAGCCTGGGAGGTATGGCAAAAGCCATCGAAACCGGTATTCCCAAACTCCGAATCGAAGAAGCTGCCGCACGTACGCAAGCCCGCATCGACTCCGGCAAACAGACCATCGTTGGTGTAAACAAATACCGTCTGGACAAAGAGGCTCCGATCGACATTCTGGAAGTAGATAATACCGCCGTACGTAAACAGCAGATAGCTCGCCTGAACGAACTGAAAGCCGGACGCGACGAGGCTGCCGTACAAAAAGCGCTGGATGCCATCACCGAATGTGTGAAAACCAAAAAAGGAAACTTGTTGGCCTTGGCCGTAGAAGCCGCCAAAGTACGGGCTACGCTGGGAGAAATCTCTTATGCTTGCGAAAAAGTGGTAGGTAGATATAAAGCAATAATCAGAACAATATCAGGCGTGTATTCATCAGAAACAAAACAAGACGCAGACTTTATCAAGGCTTGCGAACTGGCTGAAAAATTTGCCAAGAAAGAGGGTCGTCAACCCCGTATCATGATTGCCAAAATGGGTCAAGACGGACACGACCGTGGAGCAAAAGTAGTAGCAACGGGATATGCCGACTGCGGATTCGACGTAGATATGGGTCCTTTGTTCCAGACACCGGCCGAAGCAGCCCGTCAAGCAGTCGAAAACGATGTCCATGTAATGGGTGTTTCTTCATTGGCTGCCGGACACAAGACCTTGATTCCGCAAGTAATCGAAGAGCTGAAAAAGTTGGGCCGTGAAGACATCATCGTGATTGCCGGAGGTGTTATACCCGCACAAGATTATGACTTCTTGTATAAAGCCGGCGTAGCTGCAATCTTCGGTCCCGGTTCATCCGTAGCCAAGGCTGCTTGCCAGATTTTGGAAATATTATTGGACGAATAGTACTACATCTCGGAATAACAAAAAAATAGCCGGTTTTCATTTCCGGCTATTTTTTTCTATTCCTAACACACTTCCAGTTTAAACCTTAAAGTCTAATATTCGTCATACTAAAAGATCATACATTCACAATACAAAACAATGAAAATTTCACTATTACGAAATGCTGCTTTCATTATACTTATTTCATTCATCAGCCTTTCTTTTATCACCAACAATAACAACAATATTTCCATTGAGGACAGAATTATTGCTTTCTTTTATAACCAAAGCCTGATACCACAAGAAAAACTCTATCTACACTTGGATAAACCGTATTATGCCGCAGGAGACAAAATCTGGTTCAAAGGATATTTGTTAAACGGTATGACCCATGAAGACAATGCACTAAGTAACTTTTTCTACATAGAACTCATCAATGAAAAAGATTCCGTATTAATACGCCGAAAAATAAAACGGGACTCCACCGGATTCAACAACATGATACCCATCCCCGCTGCCATAGAACCAGGCAACTATTACCTGCGGGCATACACCAACTGGATGTGTAATATGGACAGTAACTTCTTTTTCTACAAAAATCTATACATAGACAATTCCATCGCAACAGCCATCCAATCGAATATAACCTATGAAACGGGCGAAGAAGGAGAAGAAGCTGTCATCCGGTTTACCAATGAACAGGCAGAACCCTTTATTGAAACCAAGATACGATATAGTATCGGAAATAAAAATGACCATAAAACCAAAAACGGGAGAACACGAACCGATGACAAAGGAGAAATCCGCATACCAATACCCAACGACCGTTGGGGAGAAAAAGGCTCGTTCATTTCTGTTATGTTTAACGATGAAACATACGAATATGGTCGGACATTCTATCTTCCTCCCAAGAACAAGGATTTTGCTGTCAGTTTCTTCCCAGAAGGGGGAAACCTGATTACCGGCGCCTTGCAACAGGTAGCTTTCAAAGCTCAACAAGAGGACGGATTTTCGTGCGAAATATCCGGAGCTGTACTGGATAGTAAAGGCGATACCGTAACACTACTGAGAAGCGAACACGACGGTATG
>CASGEW010000043.1 GCA_949300615.1 uncultured Bacteroidales bacterium | reverse complement strand
TGATAACCTATGGTATTTATGCCTTGTTTGAGTTGTTTGTACGGCGAAAAGAACGTATCTTGCTGATTGAGAAAATAGGTGAAAAGATAGACCCTTCTTTTTTAGAGATAGGTAAAGTAACGTTTCCCTCCTTTTCAAATGCCAGGTTGCCGTTTTCGTTTAGTGCTTTGAAATGGGGATTCCTGTTGTTAGGAGTCGGTTTCGGTCTGTTTGTCGGAGTTTGGTTCCATTTATTGGTTATAAACACTTTTCCGGAATTCCCGAAGTATATAGGTGATATGATTTACGGGGCGTGCGTGTTGTTGTTCGGTGGCTTGGGTTTGGTTCTCTCTTTTGTGATAGAAAAAAAGATTGCCCGAGAAGAGGTTCGGAAAGCTAAAAAAGAGTTGGAACAGGGATAAATTGCTTTTTATCAGAAATTAAATGAACAAGGGGTGTCAAATGTTTGACACCCCTTGCCCGTTTATAATAGCTATCCGATGACCCATTTGCTGCCGGGTATCAGCGAGATGATTTTAGTAGTGATGAAACAGCAGATAAACGTAACCACTGCGATACAGGGTATGGCCGCCACCGTGGGCAGTTCTAACGTGTGTTTGAATACGTTTACCCACAACCCCAGCCAGAAAATGTGCATGAGGTATATGCCGTAGCTCAGTTTGGAAAGGTCGGTGATCAGACGGGGCGAATTCGGGCGGTTTATGCAGGAGAACATCAAGAAAGTCCCCATGGTAAGCATTACACAGTTGATGGTGCAGAAGGCCCAACCTATTTCTATGACGGGGGTTGTGAGTATCTCCCCGGGGATAGCCTGTACATAGAAAGAGTAGATGGTCAGTATGGCCCCTGTTATCATGAGAGCGGCTCCGATAGCCAGTCGTTTGTTGCGGTTCCAGGTAAGGTGTACCCGGATGTAGTGTGCCAGCACCAAATATCCCAGGTAACCGGAGAAGTACCACAACATATGGTATTCATTCCAGAAACATTGTCCCCAGAGTTCCCCGAACCACCGGTTCAGGTAGGGCATACAGGTAGAGAGGAGGAACAGGGCGATGAAAAAACGCTCCTCTTTGGCCGTTGCCTTGTCGAGCCAGGGGGATATGATGGGCATGAAAAGGTAGAGGCTGATCAGAGGATACATGAACCAGAAATGTCCTGCCAGCGTGGGGAAGTTCAACAGTATCCGCGACAGGTCTTTCAACGATGTCGCTCCGTCTATCTGTCCCCACAGCATCGGCAAGGTACTGTATAGAACCATGAAAATAAAGAACGGAGGCAGGATGCGGGTAAATCGGTGCCGGTAAAACTGCCAGGAGCTCTGTCCCGGTTTGAGGGGAACCAGCAGGTAGGCGGAGACAATCATAAACAGGGGGACGGCCATACGGGAAAAACCGTCATAAACCGATACCCACAACCGGTCGGCTTCGTTGGCCAGATAGGACTGCGGCCCTGCCATATCGGTCGATCCGGCGGCCCCGTAAAAATTTTCACTGGCGTGTACCACGATCACCAGAAAGCAGGCGAACACGCGTACGTAATCTAAAAAAACAATACGTTTCATTTATCTTTTATTGGATGGTGAATAATAAAGGGATGATAGCTTTTTCTCTTATAGTGTTGTTCATAGTAAAAACTCTTTCCGTCAGTATAACGGATGCTTTTTTATTATAAAGAGTAAAGGTAAGAATCGTTTCTCTTTTGACAAAATAAACGAAAAGAAAATCGGGATACCGTATGCTGTTTTAGATTCCACGGATAAGATTTCAGGATTTTTTGTAATTCAGTCAGAATATTTTACCTTTGTCGCAGATTCAACGCAAGGCGTTGCGTGTTTGGAATCTTTTTTCATAAAAGCGTTTTGATATTATACTTGTCTAAGAAAATCGCCAATTTTCAAAGCGGAACAAGCATAATACAACAAAGCGCTCACGTCAGGTGTATATACTTCTGTAAAGATGGTATAAACAAAATGGCGTGGGCTGTTGTTTATTTGTTCCGCAGGTGTTTGGCGATACCTCTTAGACAGATAAAATATAAACAGTTCCCACGCTTTTTGTTTTTGTTTGCTTGGAAGGGAACAAAGCAGAAAAGAGAATATATATCACTGTATGAAATTCAGGTATTTTTTTCAAAATTTATCTCCTTATATACGATTGTTGAGGATAGAGCAGTGGACAAAAAATATATTTATTTTTTTTCCATTGTTTTTTGGACAACAGTTGTTCTCTCCAAAGACGATATTTTTTTCGATTATCGGCTTTTTTTCTTTTTCTTTTATGGCCAGTTCCATTTATTGTATTAATGACCTTTTTGATGTAGAGGCAGATAAAAAACATCCGGTAAAATGTCATAGACCTCTGGCTAGCGGGCAGGTAAAAATACTGGATGTAAAAATATTGATTGTCGGATTATGTTGCTTATCGTTGTTGATTAATCAGCTGTTCCAGTTGAATCCGTTGAAAATCTTGATAGTATTGTTGGCCTATTTTATATTAAACTTGTTATATACGGTAAAGTTAAAGCAAATAGCCATTGTTGATGTGTTTATTATAGCCGTCGGTTTTATATTGAGGCTTTTTGTCGGTAGTTTCTCAGGAGATATAGAACTTTCAAGGTGGATCATTTTGATGACATTTTTATTAGCCTTGTTTTTGGCTTTTGCAAAACGTAGGGATGATGTGTTAATTTTTCAGCAATCGGGAGTAGTTACTCGAAAAAATATCCTGCAATATAATATTCCGTTTCTTAACAGTATTTTGTCTTTGCTATCAGCAGTTACTATTGTAGCCTATATCATGTACACGGTTGATGATGAGGTATGTAGATTACTTAATAACGACTATTTATATATAACAAGCATATTTGTCATAATGGGGATATTACGTTATTTACAGCAAGCGCTGGTCTTTTCTAAAAGTGGAAGTCCTACCTATATATTGCTAAATGACAGGATATTGCAAACCATTATTTCATGCTGGATAGTTTCGTTTTTAATTATTTTATATCTATGATAAAGAATGAAAAGACCCGTTATATCTTTTGGGGTGGGGTTGTTTGTATTTTGATGTATTATATACCAGTCTTATGGCTTGGTCAGAATTCTCATGTTATTATTCATGATAATCTGGATGGGGAGTTTATTTATCGGATTTGGATGACCTTGGATGGATCGGATAAATATAATAATGGGATGATCTGGCAGGTAATGAATGGGTTACCAAGGGACTATTTACAGACGTCATTAAATATGACGGTGTTATTTTTTCAGATATTTAGTCCGTTCATAGCCTATATAGTCAATGATATATTGGCTCGACTCATCGCTTATGCGGGAATGTTTTTATTGTTGAAGCAATATGTTTTATCAGAAACCTGGATAGACCAAAGAACGAAATTTTTGGTAATGGTTTGTTCTTTACTTTTTGCCCTAATACCGACTTACACGGTATATGGAGGGTTGACCGTAATGGGACAACCTCTGTTGTTCTGGTCTTTCTTGAATTTATGGAATAACAAAAATAGCTGGTTTAATTATGCTATTATTGTGCTATTCCCGTTTTGCAGTTCTTTTTTTCTTAGCGGATTTTTTATCTGTGTAGTATTATCTCTTGTATGGATGTATGGTTTATGCGTTTTTAAACGAGTAAAAAAAGAATTTCTTATAGGGTTGATTCTTTTGGGGGTTGTTTACTGTTTGACGGAATATAGAATGATATTTTCTGTATTGTTTGAAAAAAGTCAAAGCCATCGTTTGGAATTCTCGTCCATATATTCATGGATGGATATTCTATATGAAACATTAAAATTGCTCTTTGTTACACAGTATCATTCAGGGGTATTTACATCTGTTCCTTGTATTATCATGTTGCTTGTTTTACTTTTTCTGAATAAGGGTGTGAAACTGAAAACAGATCAAGTGATTATTTTATGTATAGGATCTATTTTAATCCTCAATATGATTTATTTATATTTATTCAAACAAACGGATATAACGATTATACGGATATTTCAATGGAATAGATTCTATTTCTTATTACCTGGTTTGTGGATAGTATTATTGGCAAGTGTGTCTAATCAATTATTGTATGCAAGTTGTAAGAAACCGGTTTATTGTCAGGCTCTTGTCATATCAATGATAGCAGTTTCATTCTTGTATGTTTTGAATAAAAATGAAGAGTTTAAAGGAAATGTCCGGGAATTGGCGGGAAAATTCTTTATGAAAGAAAATCGAACCCCCTCTTTTGCCCGGTTTTTCTCTCCGGCTCTTTTCGATCAGATTAAGGACTATATAGGGAGAGACCAGAGCGAGTATAGGGTAATTTGTTTGGGTATCCATCCTTCGGTGGTAATTTATAACGGATTTTTTACGTTAGATTCTTATCAGACATCCTATCCGTTGGAATATAAACATCAGTTTAGACGGATTATTTGTAGGGAATTGGATAAAGATCCTGATTTGAAGAAATATTTTGATAATTGGGGAAGTCGATGTTATATGTATGCTTCGGAATTGAAGCGAAATTGTATGGTTGGTAAATACGATACAATCTCAGTTAAATCTCTGGATATAGATGTTCCGGTGTTGCAGGAAATGGGTGCCGCATATATTTTTTCTGCCGTTGAGATACAAAATGCTAATCAATTGAACCTTTCTATGGAGAAAGTTTTTGAAGACGAAAACTCTTATTGGAGAATATACCTGTATAAAATTGGATGAAAAAGATAGCTGTTTTTGATTTTGATGGAACAATTACGAATAAAGATTCGTTTATAGAGTTTATAAAATTTGCGAAGGGGAGAGGTGCTCTTTTTAGAGGGATTATACTTCTTTCTCCAATATTGATTTTATATAAACTGGGTATAATAAAAAACAGTTACGCAAAACAGGTTGTTTTCAGTTATTTTTTCAAGAATATGACCCTTAGAAGGTTTGACGATTTTTGTGAACGTTTTGCCAGGAAGATACCGACTTTTTGTCGAGAAAAGGCAATTTTGCAGATTCAGGAGTATGTAAGGGATTCTGTTGATGTGGTTATTGTCAGTGCATCTATTGAGAATTGGATTGTTCCATGGGCCAGGCAAATGGGAATCCAGAATGTTTTATCTACTCAAATAGAGGTCTCTCCCGATGGACAGGTCACCGGCTTGTTTCTATCCGATAATTGTTATGGCAAAGAAAAGGTGGACAGGTTGTTGTCGGCGTATCCCGATATCAAGAATAATCGGGATTTATATAACATAATCGCTTATGGGGATAGTAAGGGGGATTTTGATCTTTTGCTTTTTGCAGATGAGGGATATCTGAATTTTTTTGAATAAATCTATTTAGCGTGAATATTTTTATTATTATAGTTAGTGTTTCTTTAAATGCAGCTGCCCAGATTTTTTTAAAAAAGGGAATGCTTGAAATTGGACGATTGTCTTTAACATCGATATCGTACTCTCAGCTTATAGCATTAATGAGCAATGTCTATTTGTGGATGACCTTGTTGTGTTATGCTGTAAGTGTAATTCTTTGGATAGTGGTTCTTTCTCGGGTAGAAGTAAGTTATGCCTATTCGTTTCTTAGTATCGGTTATATCCTGGTTGCTTTGGCTGGATATTATCTATTTGGAGAATCTTTATCCGCCATGAAAATATGGGGAATTGTTACAATCTGTATAGGAATCTATTTGATATCGAGGAGTTAATGAACTCCTCGATATTTTTTTTATTTTTTCAACGCATCGAGTAGTTCGGATACGGCTTGTCGGGGGGTATCGCACTGTTCGAGCAGTTGCACGAAACGGCTGCCGATGATGGCTCCGGAGGCGTTTTGGCACGCCGCCTCGAAGGTCGCCTTGTTTGAGATGCCGAACCCTACCAGGCGCGGGTTTTTGAGGTTCATCCCGTTGATGTGTTTGAAATAGGCCTGTTTCTGCTCGTCGAACGTTTTTTGGGCTCCGGTTGTCGAGGCGGACGATACCATGTAGATAAATCCGTCGGTATGTTGGTCGATAAGGCGGATGCGTTCGTCGCTGGTTTCGGGGGTGATCAGCATGATGATACGCAGGTCGTAACGGTCGGCTATGGCTTTGTAGTGCTGCATATAGTCGGCAAACGGCAGGTCGGGGATAATCATGCCGTCGATGCCCGTAGCGGCACATTGCCGGCAAAAGTTTTCAAAACCGTATTGCATGATGGGGTTCAGGTAACCCATCAGGATAAGCGGGATGGTTACCTGGTTGCGGATACCGGTTAACTGGCCGAACAGGTTGCGTAGTGTCATGCCGTTTCGCAAGGCGCGGGTAGCGGCTTCCTGGATGACGGGGCCGTCTGCCATGGGGTCTGAAAACGGGATGCCGATTTCTATCAGGTCGATACCTTGTTGCTGTAACTCGCCGATAATGGTAGCAGGGCTTTCCAGGGTAGGATGTCCGGCGGTAAAATATACTGACAGGATGTTCTGTCTTTTTGCTGAAAACAAACGGTTGATTCTATTCATTGTATGATTTGTTTAGGGGTGGTTGATTCGATGTATAAAGTCATTTAAGAGGGTAATCTCTTTATGCCCGGGCGAACTCTCGAAACGGCTGTTCAGGTCGATGCCCGCCCAACGGGGATGGCTGAGGTTCTGGATTCGTTCTGCGTCCTGGGGCGAGATGCCTCCGCTTAACAGGAACGGGGTTTCGCCGCGATAGTGTTGCAACAGCATCCAGTCGAACGGCTTCCCCGAGCCGCCGTATTGCGGCGTTTGGGTATCGAACAGGAGAAAGGCGCAGCTGCTTTCGTACCGGGATGCCGGTGCGAAATCTTCGGCCGCAGATATGGATATGGTTTTGATTACGCCCAATCCGTTTGCCGTGAGCTGTCGGCAAAGTTCGGGCGATTCGTGCCCGTGCAGTTGGATGTAGTCTAATCCGTATTCTTCTGCAATCCGGAGGATATGGTCGGCCTTTTCATCAACAAATACGCCTACCCGACGGGCATTTCGGGGCAGATATTCGGGCCGTTTGGCCACATACCGGGCGGATTTGGGATAAAAGATAAATCCCATCATCTGTATGGGCAGGGTATCTGCTGCGTGGATATTTTCGGCTTCGCGCATACCGCATACCTTGATAATCATGGCCGGGATTGGTTTAGGTTGGAGATGAATCGTTGCAGTGCAGCTCCCGGGTTGGGCTCTTTCATAAAGTTCTCACCCATGAGAAATCCGCGGTATCCGGCCTGTCGCAGACGGACGACGGTTTCGGGCGAGGAGATGCCGCTCTCCGATACCCGGACGGTGTCGGCCGGTAATTGTTCGGCTAGTCGGAACGAGTTTTCTACCTCGGTTACGAATGTCCCCAGGTTTCGGTTGTTTACCCCCACCATGTCGGCTCCGCAAGAGAGGTATTCCAACTCCGGTTCGGCGTGTATTTCAAGCAGTACCTCCAACGATAGCTCGTGGGCGAGTTGTACGAACCGGCTGCACGCTTCGCGGGTCAAGGCGGCGGCTATCAGAAGGATGGCGTCGGCCCCCATCGCCCGTGATTGGAATATCTGGTACTCGTCTATGATAAACTCTTTCCGTAACAGCGGGCAGGTTACCAATTTTCGGGCCCGACAGAAATCGGCCGGGCTGCCGCCGAAAAAGAATTCGTCCGTCAGGATGGAGACGGCCGATGCTCCCGACTGTTCGTATAGAGGGACGACCTCTTCTACCCGGGCCTGCGGGTGTATGTCCCCTTTGGAGGGAGAGCGACGTTTGAATTCGGCGATGATACCGGTACTGCTCTCTGCCAGAGCTTGCGACATGGAGCGCGGACAGCGCAGCAGCTGTTCCGATTTCAGTAACATTTCGCTCGATACGGCCTCTTTTTGCCGGGCCACTTCCGTGCGTTTGGCGACGATGATGGTCTCTAATATATCCATGGCTATTGGTTGATTTCGATAAACTTTTCGAGGGTTTGGCGTGCCCGTCCGCTATCGAGCGATTCGGTTGCGATAGCGATGCACTCTTCTATTTTTTTGTCGGGTTCTATCACCTGAATGGCAAAAGCCGAGTTGGCAATAACACAGTTGCGTTGCGCTTCGGTAGCCCGGTTGTTCAGGACGTTGTCGAAGATGCGGGCAGCCTCCTCGGGCGTATTACCTCCGTCCAGATCGGGCTCCTGACAACGTTTGAAGTGGAGCTGTTCGGGGGTGTAAATCGATTCGCAGTTCTGTCCCAACACCTTGAATTCGGAGGTGAGCGAAATCTCGTCGTAGCCGTCCAGGCTGTGTACTACGGCAAATTGGCAGTTGTTTTGCTGGAACGTGTAGCCGTAGAGCCGGGCCAGCGCCAGGTTGTACACGCCCAGCAACTGACGGCGCGGGATGACGGGATTGACCAGCGGGCCCAACATATTGAAGAAAGTGCGCACCCCTAAGTTTTTCCGTACCGCAGCAACGGCTTTTAAAGCCGGGTTGAACAACGGGGCGTGCAGGTAGGCGATGTTGCACTGTTCGATGGATCGGTGCAGGACGCTGCTGTCGGTGGTGAATCTTACGCCGTGCTGTTCGATGACGTTCGAGGCACCGCTGACAGACGTGGCTCCGTAGTTGCCGTGTTTTACCACCTTGTATCCGGCTCCGGCCACCACGAAGCACGATGCGGTGGAGATGTTGAAGGTGTTTTTCCCGTCTCCGCCTGTGCCGACGATGTCGATGGGGTCGTAGGCGGACAGGTCCACGGGGACGCGCATTTCGAGCAGGGCATCGCGAAAACCGATTAGCTCATCTACCGAAATGTTCCGCATCAGAAATACGGTGATCAGGGCGGCGATCTGTTCGGGGTTGTATTGTCCCATGGCGATGTTGCGCAGTATCTCTTTCGATTCCTCCCGGCTGAGGTATTGGTGTTCAAAAAGCCGGTACAGTATATTTTTCATCGAGTGGTTTGTTTGAAGTTGAAAAATGAGAATTTATGGGTTATTCCTGAGGAGGTTACCGTTTTAACCAGTTTGCCAGCAGTCTCTCTCCTTGCGGGGTTAAGACCGATTCGGGATGAAACTGTATGCCGTGTACGTCGTAAGAGGTGTGGCGTAACGACATGATTTCGCCCTGTTCGTCTGTCGAGGTTACCTGTAAACAGGAGGGAAGCCCTGCCGGATTGACTATCCAGGAGTGGTAGCGCCCTACCTCCAACGAACGGGGAAGTCCGTCGAACAGGTAATCGTCTGCCGTAACCGTTATGAAGGAGCTGACGCCGTGGTGTACCTCTTTGAGGTTGATCAGTGTTCCGCCGAAGGCTTCGGCGATGGCCTGGTGTCCCAGGCAGACCCCTAAGATACTTTTCGTGGGGGCGTACCGCTTAATCAGCGGCAGCAGGATGCCCGCCTCCCGGGGGATGCCGGGGCCTGGCGAGAGGATGATTTTGTCGAATCGTTCTATCTCGTCGAGGGCGATCCGGTCGTTTCGGTGTACCTCCACGTCGGTGTATCCCAGTTTCTTGACGATGTGTAACAGGTTGTATGTAAACGAGTCGTAATTGTCAAACAGTAATATTTTGCTCATCGTAGTTGTTTTTACAGGGTTTACAGGAATTAGTTTTTGAGCGTTACGGCCAGGTCTATCGCCTTTTTCAGGGCCCCCAGTTTGTTGTTGACCTCTTGCAGTTCGTATTCGTCGTTGCTGCGGGCTACGATACCTCCTCCGGCCTGGAACCACAGCTCGTTGTTGCGGCTTACGAAGGTACGTATGGTGATGGCCTGGTTCAGGTTGCCGTTGAAGCCGATAAACCCGATACATCCGCCGTATGCTCCCCGGTTGTGCGGTTCTATTTCGCTGATCAGTTGCATGGCCCGTACCTTGGGTGCACCGCTGAGCGTACCGGCCGGAAAGGTGTCGATGAAAGTCCGGATGGAGTCGGCCCCCTCGTCCAGTTCTCCGCTTACGCGCGAAACTAAGTGGATGACGTGGCTGTAATATTGGGGCTCTTTGTAGAATTCTACTTTCACGTCGTGGCAGTTGCGGCTTAAATCGTTACGGGCCAGATCGACCAGCATGACGTGTTCGGCGTTTTCTTTGGGATCGGAGAGGAGCGCTTGTGCCAGTTCGTTGTCTTTGCGGGCATCTCCCGTGCGTCGGGTTGTCCCGGCAATGGGGTCGATATAGGCGCGTCGGTTTTCTATTTTGCAGTGGGTCTCGGGCGATGATCCGAAAATGCGGAATCCGCCGAAATCGAAATAGAAGAGGTAGGGCGACGGGTTGATGGAACGGAGTGCCCGGTAAACCTTGAAATCGTCGCCGGCAAAGGGTTGGATGAACCGGCGGGAGAGAACGATCTGGAAGACATCGCCCCGCAGGCAGTGGGCAATCCCCTTGCGGATATTGGCTTTGTGCTCTTCGTCGGTCAACGGGCTGTGTACGCTTCCCGTCAGCGAGAAGTTGTACGAAGCGAAGTTCCGGTTGCCTATGAGCGACTCTATTTCATGCAGGTGGTCGTGTTCTCCTTCGGTCAATAGTTCTACCAATGTCAGCTCGTTTTTAAAGTGATTGAATATCAAGGTGTATTTGTATAGAATATAGAGCATATCCGGGGCATCGTTCCGGTCGTCATGGCTTTCGATAACGGGGATGTTCTCGAAATATCTTACGGCGTTGAACGAGGTATAGCCGAACAGTCCGCAAACGCCGGCCTGTTCCCCCGTAACGGTAAACCGTTTCAAGAACCCGTTCAGCGCATCGCCTACCGAGAAAGTTTCTGACAGGAACTTCTCCTCGCACCGGTTGCCGGGGAATTTCGAGGTAACTTTTCCGCTGTTGATGCCGATACTGGCCAACGGACAGAGGGCGATGTATGACAAGGAGTTTTCGCCGGCGTGGTAGTCAGAGCTTTCCAACAGCGCCGATTGCGGATATACATCGCGTACTTTCAGGTAGATGCTTACCGGGGTGTGCAGGTCTCCCAGCACCTGTTTGCTGACGGTATGAAATGAATAGTGTGTCATGTTAGTGATTATTTTTTAGTGCGTTGATGTAGGTCTCCATATCTTTGTCTCCTCGGCCTGATACGGTCAGGACAACTACGTCGCTCGGGTTGAACTTTGTTTTTTTCAGCGCTCCCAGTGCGTGTGCCGATTCGAGAGCGGGGATGATGCCTTCGATACGGGTCAGGTTGAATGCTGCTTCGAGGGCCTCGTCGTCGTTGATGGCCAGTACCGTAGCCCGTTTGGCTTGGGCCAGGTGGGCATACAACGGGCCGATACCCGGATAGTCCAATCCGGCGGAGATGGAGTAGGGTTCCTCAATCTGTCCATCCTCGTTTTGCATGACGAGGGTTTTGCTTCCGTGTATTACGCCCAACCTTCCTAAGTGGATGGTGGCCGCCGACATACCGGTGTCGATACCTTTTCCTCCGGCTTCGGCCAGCACGATTTTTACCTTTTCGTTGTCCAGGTAGTGGTAGATGGTACCGGCGGCGTTGCTGCCTCCACCTACGCAGGCAAACAGGTAATCGGGGTAGTCGCGGCCTGTCTTTTCTGCCAGTTGCCGTTTTATTTCGCGGCTGATGACCGATTGCATCCGGGCTACCATGTCGGGGTAGGGATGGGGCCCTACGGTAGAGCCGATGATGTAGAAGGTGTCGGAGGGGTGGCAGCACCAGTCTCGGATGGCTTCGTTGGTGGCGTCTTTGAGTGTCATGTTGCCCGAGGTTACCGGACGTACGGTAGCGCCCAACATCTGCATCTTCTGTACGTTGATGTGTTGCCGCTCCACGTCGGTCTTACCCATGTAAACCACACATTCCATGTTCATCAGGGCACAGACGGTGGCCGTAGCTACGCCGTGCTGTCCGGCACCGGTTTCTGCGATGATACGTCGTTTGCCCATACGCCGGGCCAGCAATATCTGTCCGATGGTGTTGTTTATCTTGTGGGCTCCGGTATGGTTCAAGTCCTCGCGTTTCAGATATACGTTGCATCCGCATTGTTCTGACAGGCGTTGAGCCAGGTAAAGGGGAGAGGGTCGTCCTACGTAATCGCGCAACAGTTGGTCGTATTCCTGTTTGAAATCGTCGCTTTCCATGATTGGAAGGTAGTTGTTGCGAAGGTTCTCTACACAGCCGTGTAATATCTCGGGGATGTATGCTCCGCCGAAGGTTCCGTAAAATCCGTTTTCGTCTATTTGATAGTTCATGTTGATATGGGGTTATATTGTTTTTCGGTTACAAAAAAAGGCCTGTCGTGATTACGACAGGCCTTTGTATATTTTGGCTCTCTTTTGTTAAGCATAGCAGGCTGTTCTCTCACGACTTTTGGAGTTGTAAGCAGCGCCACCAATATGCGTTAAAAAGAGAAGTTTTCATTTCTTGTTTCGGTTTTGATGCGACAAATGTAGCAAATATTTCTTTTTTGCAAGAAATTTGTCTGAAAAATTTTTTTTTCTGGACTCTTTTTTTTGTGGTTGGATTCTGCAACGAACGGGCCCATTATAGATTAAACCGTATAGTCCGGAGTCCGAAAGAGGGGATGTATAGCTCTATTTCCGAGCCGGACTCTCTCCGGTCGATCCGGCAGTCGGCCGTTTTCTCTTTGTTCAGAGCTATGGTTTCTGCCTGTTGGGGGACAAACGATAACAGGAGACGTTTTTCTCCGCTTGTCCCTTCGTTGAAAAGTCTCACTATCAGATCGTCGCCGTCATAATAGGCCGCACTTAGGACGACCCCTTCGTCCGGCAGTTGAAGAAGAGATTTCGCGGTACAGGATGCCTCTGCCGGGAGATTGCAGATGGCGAGCGGCTCTTGTTTTCGGGTATTCTCGAACGAGATATTGCTTTTGTCCCACCTTTGCCCATGCGGTAGGATGCTGTAACAGATTTCCGTTTTTCCGGTTATTTTGTAATCGGCGCTCCACAACCCCGTTCCGGAGTATTGTACGGTCAACCCCAGCGGATAATTCTCGCCGTGCAGGTAGCTGGTGGTATGGTCTGTAAAGAGGGTCAGTCCGCAATCCTGCTCCTTTCCGTACAGATCGACCCAGTTCAGTACGACGTTGTTCTTGATACTGTCCCATCGGTTGAAGAAGGTGTTCGGCAGGTTACTGCGACAGACGTCGAAAGGTGCGTTTTTGTAAATCTCCTGTTTCTCCAACGTTACCGGAAAGAGCAAGTGCAGTTTGTAACGGTCGTCGTAAAAGGCTTTCCGTACCTCCTGCCAACGGCTCTGTTCCCTGTATTCGCCGATACGGGGATTCGATTGCCAGTCGATTTCCAACCGCATATCAATACGGGGTTCACCCGTTTGCAGGCGGACGTATTGGATAAAGGGATACCGCCCAACCTTTCCCGCTATCTTTACGGTTGCCGACAGAGGCCCGTTCTCTACGACGGATAGTTCGGCCATCCTTTGGCTTGACGACATCAAGCCGCCCTCTTCGTAGAAATTCCCCCGCAATTCGTTAAAGGAGTATTCAGCACGAGAATCTATCCACTCTTTTTGCAGCATTTTATCGTATAATGAGGTGATGGTGCCGCCTTGTAAGGGGTCGAAGACGAGACGGTACAAATCAGATTCTATTTGCAGTTTGCCCGATGGTAGCCTCTCGGTTCGCATACACGCTGTCGGTTGGGTCGAGGAGGAGGTCAGGGTGTAATCGGCAAAGCCCAAGGCCGGTACTTCGGCAAGGAACCAGAGGTTGTTGTTGGCATTTTTTTGGGAGATGGTTTTTCGTCCGGTAGGGTCGGTAACCTTTATTCCGGCATCTGCGCAAGAGGCCGGTAACGGGTATGAAACAAGCTCTTTTCTTGCTTTTCCGGTGCTGTTGTAGATGCGGATTTTTCCGGAGTAAGGTGCGTTGTTGCCGACCAATGTGTCGCACAGTCGTTGACTGGCGGCGGTGAACAGGGAGACATTCTCGGCCCAGGTGTGGTTGGTGTGTCCCATTTTGTTGTAGGGGACAATCCAACAGTCGTGGTGCTGCGATAACAGCAGCCCTCGCCAGGCTCCGTCCAACAGTGTTTGATTCCAGGGTTGATGGTCGAAATATTTTTGCAGAACGGCAATCTTTTCGGTTTGGATTAACTTGTTTTCAGTTTGGCGAATCTCTTGTGCCAATCGTTGTACTACCTGACTTCCCCACATCAGGCTGACCCGGAAATTCTCTTGCGATAACCTCCGGTTGTCGGTGGTAGGGCTTGCGATGTTTTCAATGTAGTTTGTCCAGAGCGTATAGTTGCTTCTGCTTTTTTGCGGCGAGCCCAACCAGGGCCCGTTTTCCCATCCGGCGTCCTGGTAGCACATTCCTACCGGATGTTCGATGCCGGCCTTGAAACAATTCCGCAAGTATTTGGGCGAATTGATCCATGCAGTCGTTTGCCAGGTGGAGTTCTCCTCCAACAGTTCGGCATCGTATCGTGGGATGGTCGGTATTGCCGTGCTGTCCGGACCTATCCAGTTGATGGATTCTCTACCTGTTGATTCGGCATAACCGCCATAACAAGTACCCGGGTTTTTGAGTACGGCGTATCGGAATCCGAACTGTTTCAATACCTGGGGTAGGGCGCTGGTAAAGCAGGGCTCCTCAACGGCGTAGGTAGAAAAATAGAGCTCCGGAAAGTGTTTTCGCAAGCGATCTATGCCATAGGCAAATTGCCGTATCAGGCTTTCACCCGAGATGTTGTAGCAATAGGGTTGGGCGTAGGTTGGATTGGTAAATTCCAATAGAGTCCCGTTATGATCGGCTACAAAACGGACAAACTCGGTGTACGCCTTCGGGGTCCAGACTTTTACCGAATCGAACGTTTCCGGTTCTATTTCCAGGCAGATGCTCCAACCGGGATGTTCGTTCAGTTTCTCCATCATAAACGACGTTTGCCATACAGGGTAGTGTCCGAATACGCCGCCGTGGTACCCGTCCACAAAATAGGAGGTTTGTGCGGACAAGATCGTTTTACAGAGGATATATAGGAATAAGGAGATGTAGAAACGTTTCATTGTGCAGGTATTTTTGCGATAATACTTTTATACAAAGTATTATTAAAGTACAGGAGATGATGTCTCTCGGTTGATATTTGTCCTCTGAATAACGAGGCTGCCGATCGGATAGGTTGGCAGCCTCGCTTAGTGTTGAAAGGTTTGGTAAGGATTTTACCGTTTCCGTGTACATTCAATGACCGAACGGTTGATTTCTCGAACTTTGTTCAAATCCATCTTTTCTACTTGGCGATCGTAAGTAACCAGTCCGTTTATTTCATGTTCCACGTCGGTGGTTTGTGTATAGATGGCTGCACTCAATCCGAAGTAGTTGATCATTTGTTCCAGTTCTGTAAGCATCATCACATAGGTGTCGGTGAGCTGTTCTTTGTTCAGCATCATTTCGTAAGCATCGTTGCGTACGGGCCACATGTGTCCGCGCATAAACAGGCCTTTCCCGCCAAATTCACCCAGTGAGGCCGCTCTCTTTCCATCCGGTTTAGGCATGGCTCTGGGTTCTATTCTGCCATAGTGGTGCATATCCACAAAATCGCCATTACCGGGGTCTCCATAGGCTTTGCGGTATCCCGGAGCATAATTGAATCCGGAATTGCCGTTTACCAGACGGTGGGGATCGTACTGTTTTACCCAATTTGTTATGTCGGTTACTTCAAACGCGCCCCAGTTTTCATTGAATGGTACCCACATGACAATGGAGGGAGCATTGACGTGTTGGTCGATCATTGTCTTTAACTCTTCGCGGAACTGTTTTCGTACGGCTACCGAATCGTTCCCGTCAGGATACCACAGATTGGGCATATCTTGCCAGACCATCAAACCCAGGCGGTCGCAGTGGTAATACCAACGCTGAGGTTCCACCTTTATGTGTTTGCGAATAACATTAAATCCAGCGTTTTTGGCAAGCTCTATATCGCATAACAGAGCTTCATCGGTCGGCGCCGTAAAGATACCGTCGGGCCAATACCCTTGATCCAGTAATCCGATATGGAAGATAAACTCTCCGTTCAGGGTAGGACGCATGATGCCATCGATCTCTTTCAACTCTACCGACCGCATCCCGAAATAAGATCCGACCTCGTCTACGATTTTCCCCTTGTTGTTTTTCAGTTGTATTTTTAAATCGTACAAGAAAGGATCGTCGGGACTCCACAAATGCGGATTGGAGATGGGCAGGTAAAAGCAGGTATTTGATTTTCCGCTGCTTTGCGATATTTCTTGCCCTTCTGTATGAGCGGAGGCAACCACTTGCAGGGCATCGTTATCGGTATAGGCCGTTATTTCCAACCGACTGTTTTTGACGTCAGGTATAATTCGTATGTGTGAAATGTATTGCTTTTCTACCGGTTCGAGCCAGACAGTTTGCCAGATGCCCGAGGTAAAGGTGTAATCTCCGTCAGGACTGTTTTTACCCGAGGCAGCCCGACCGTCGTTGGGGTCGTAAGCCCCTACAACCAGCACGTTTTCACCCGATTTCAGGAAATCGGTGATATTCATACTAAACGCATCGTATCCACCGGTATGGCTTCCTACCTTTTTCCCGTTGACGAATACCGTGCATATCCGATCTACGGCACCAAAATTCAGAAGAACCTGTTTCTTTTTCCACTCTTGGGGAATTGTAAATGCCCGGCGGTACCACATACAGGAGTCGCTTTTTCGGGCAATACCCGATAGTTCCGATTCGGGAGGGAACGGAACCAGAATCTTTTCCGGATTAGTGGGAAACGCTGGTGGGACAGAGGCAGTTATCGGAGTTTCGCTTTCGGGATTAGCCATATAGTCCCATCTCCCATTCAGGTTCAGCCATTGTTGGCGGGTCAGTTGGGGACGCGGATATTCCGGAAGCGGAGTCTCTGCCTGTAAGGCCTCTGCTGTCCATGGCGTTGGTAACGTGAATTTTTTTATCTCGTTTTGAGCTTGCAGATTCTCCGTACCTTTTCCTAACAATAGAAAAAGAGTCAAGGAGATAATAAATCTTTTTTTCATCATAAATAAAGAAACTGTTTTGTTGGGTTTTTCTTTTTATTAAGGTTTATGTATAATTGAGTTTTTTAGATGCACTTGATTTTTGTAGGATGAATCATACGCAATATTCGTAAAAAATCTCGGCATTAGCAAGTAATTTCTATATTTCCCTGGTATTCATCCCCTGATTAACATAAAAGTTTTTGGTTCCGCTTTTTTCAAAAAGCGGAGAAAAAAATCTGCCAATTTTTTTTAGCCTTCCGTTCAAAAAAGGCAACG
>CASGEW010000042.1 GCA_949300615.1 uncultured Bacteroidales bacterium | reverse complement strand
GTTCTTTCAAGATTCGCGGTTCCTATTATAAGATTTCGCAGTTGTCAGATGAAGAAAAGGCGAAAGGCGTTATTGCCTGTTCGGCCGGAAACCATGCCCAAGGGGTGGCACTGGGGGCGGCCAAGAACGGGATACGTTCCATCATCTGTTTGCCCGACGGGGCCCCTATCTCAAAAGTGGAGGCTACCAAAAGTTACGGAGCGGAGGTATGCTTGGTAGAAGGCGTTTACGACGATGCCTATCAGCGAGCCTTGCAGATGAGAGATGAAAACGGATATACCTTTATTCATCCCTTCGACGACGAAGATGTCATTGCCGGACAGGGTACCATCGGGCTTGAACTGCTTGACCAGCTGCCCGGCATCGATGCTGTAATCGTCCCGGTCGGGGGTGGTGGCTTGTTGTCGGGGGTGGCGTATGCCATCAAGTCGTTGAATCCCAAGGTAGAGGTATATGGCGTACAGTCGAGTGGGGCACCCAGTATGGTCAACTCCATCCTGCACGAAAAGATAGAGCGGCTTCCATCCGTATCTACCATAGCCGATGGCATTGCGGTAAAAGAGCCCGGCGAACATACCTTCGATATTTGCAGCCATTACGTCGATGGGATGGCTACGGTTACCGACGACGAAGTCTCCTCGGCCATCTTGGCGCTTATTGAAGAGCAGAAGTTGATTGCCGAAGGGGCAGGGGCCGTATCGGTGGCAGCGGCCATGTTCAACAAGGTGCCGGTAGCCGGTAAAAATGTCGTGTGCCTGGTTTCGGGCGGAAACATCGACGTTACCATCTTGTCGCGGGTCATCAAACGGGGGCTGTTGAAATCGGGCCGTTCGTATGCCTTGACCATCGAGTTGCTCGACAAGCCGGGACAGTTGCTGGGGATCTCCAAGATTATCGCCGAACGGGGCGGGAATGTCATTTCCATACACCACGAACGGGCCAACGAAAGTATGGATATTAACGGCTGTTTCTTGCGTATTGTGATGGAAACCCGTAACTTTGAACACATCGAAAGCATAAAACAGGCGCTTTTGTCGGCCGGTTATCATATCTGCTGACAGCGCGCAAGAGACGATAAAAGACGTTTTTGGCTCCGGACGCCCATAAAGAAGCCAAAGGTTTATTGTAGGTTTGGGCAAAAAAGAGAATTGCTATGATTAAAAAAGTACACACCGACAACGCACCCGAGGCTATCGGGCCCTATTCGCAGGCGGTTATTTGCGGAAATATGCTGTTCACCTCCGGGCAGATTGCCATCAATCCGGCTACCGGAACCGTAGAGGCCACCGACATCGAAGGGCAGACCACCCAGGTGATGAAGAACCTCGACGCCGTACTCAAAGCCGCCGGAACCTCTTTTGAAAAGGTTGTAAAGACAACCTGTTTCCTCAGAGACATGGGCGATTTTGCGGCATTCAACGCCGTTTACGGTACATACCTTACCGGCAAGCCGGCCCGTTCGTGCGTAGCGGCCAAACAACTGCCCAAAGATGTTTTGGTAGAGGTAGAGGTTATAGCCCTTATTTAAACGGCTTTTAATTGGATAAAAGAGGCGGGAAGAATTGTATTTAATTCCTCCCGCCTCTTTTTTGCGTATCTGTTATAACGTTATCTTGTCGAGAAGCTCGATGTAGTGTTCATCATTGTCTGCTGTCCCGTACGAGCGGATGATTTCAAGGCAGACGTCCGATAACTGTTGGGCCCCGCTTTGGGGAGAGTGCACGGTGAGCGACCGAACTTCGTCTCCGGTTACGCAGCGGTAGGTAACGGTGTTCCCGTCGGCGATAAGTCGTTGTGAACCTTTCCCGGTGAAATTTTTCGTGAGCAAAGCCGTTTTTTCGTGTATCTTTTCTGCCAACGCCTGGCTGATATTGAACGACTTCGGCTCGGGACGGTAGCTCTTGTAAGGTTCATCGCTGAGGCTGTTTCGTCTGACGTTTTTGTTGTGTTCGCCTATCTTCTCCATCACCTCCATCGGAAGTTGAGCTTGGAGTTTTCCCGGTACATTTATCCTTCCCGTTTCAGCCGATACCTCTTGTATCATTTTGGCTACCTCCTCTCTGTTCTCCATGGTCAGGGTCTCCAAACGATACGTTTCCGGCCCCTCGTTTACAATGCGGAGTGCCAATACGCTTGGCTGATCCAAGGATGCCTGAAATACATATTCCACCAAAGAGTTGGTCGAGCCAAACAGAATCCTGTCCAGTACCGATTTGTCTGAAAGGTTGTATTGTGTGTCTCCTTCTCCTACAAGGTTATAGCTGCATTTTTTCGTATAAGCTCCCCCTTTGTTATGGTTGGCGTCCTGGGCAAATCCAGTAGGGATAAACAGGATAGCCATTATGGCCAGTAAAAATTGACGTTTCATAAATTTATAATTTAATAATAGTAGTAAAAAGACCCGCTATAAAAAATAGAATGAGAACAATATGGCATACTGTCTAATATGGCTTTGTCTGCATCGCTGGGTTGAAAACTGTCTCTATGAGTATGAGATACAGAAACTATATGTTTTCCATTATAGAAGTGTGCATGACCATATGTTGTAAAAGATATTACGCAAGAATTTTGAGTATTGGCACTATCTAAAACGACTAAACTTGTGCCATCTCCGAAGAAATATATTGCAACTTCTACGTAATCAGGAGATAATGTCCAATTGTATAAGTATCCGACTAACTCTGTTGTATTGTCAAAACTTAATTCTGTTGTTGATTTTGTTAAAGAACTAGGGTCATCTTTGATAGTTTCAATACATTTATTTGCATATTCAATAAATCGGGAAGATGATATAGTTTTTAATTGTGGAAATTTACTGATTAAATCTTTTTTTGTAATATTAAGATGTAATATTTTTTTTCAAGATTTAATTCTTGAATAGAAGGTGGTAAATGCGTAATCTTATTACCGTTTGAATCGTAGACTGTTTCTAAATTATAAAAATTGATTTTAGATAGTTCTTCTTTAAAAATTTCTAAGGATTTTTTTACATTAGCTCCTGCAATAATAAATTCTTTAAATTCATTAGAATTAATGATTTCAGAACTAAACAGAGATTCTTCATTGTTCCCATCTTCTTTTTGGCAAGAAAAAGTTACTGAGCATATTGTCAGTATAACGATTAATAAACTGTTTTTTTTCATAAGTTATAATTTTATGTGTTATGTTTTACAAATATAGAAATAAAATTCAATAATAAACACACATAACAATTAAATATTGTTAATATTCTGGTCATAATTTTTTTAATTGTTTTTTGAAAAACTTTGTCCGAATTACTTGCAATATTCAAATATTTTTTGGAATATTGTAGCCTCGAAAAAAGAGAATAAGTAGTTCCGTGAGAATCCGTGTACGTACACGGAGATTGTAGGATTTAAAAAAAGATACATTCATCCAACAGCTTTAATATTAATAACTATGAATCTTGATTCCAAATTTTCCCGCCGTAATTTCTTGAAAACGGCTTCTGCTTTAACTGCCGCATCGGCATTGCCGGGCGTTTGGCTTTCATCTACCGGGTTGAGCTCATGCAGCAGCGGTCCCCGGAAACCGAAATTCGTATCTCCCAACGACAAGGTTAATCTGGCTTGTGTCGGTATTGGTAATCGGGGAGGAGAGATTATCCGGGAATTTAATAAGACAGGATTATGTAATATCGTAGCCCTTTGCGACGTAGATATGGGAGCACCTCAGACGCAAGAAAACATGAAGTTATTCCCTAATGCCAAGCAGTATAAGGATTTCCGTAAGATGTTCGACGAAATGGCCGATCAGATCGACGCGGTATCCGTTGGTGTGCCGGACTTTGCCCATTTCCCCATCACCATATTGGCCATGTCGCTGGGTAAGCACGTTTATACCGAAAAACCGTTGGCCCGAACTTTCGATGAAATAGAGCGCCTGATAGCTGCCGAAAAGAAATACGGCGTGGTAACGCAGATGGGAAACCAAGGCCACTCCGAAGCCAACTATTTCCAGTTCAAGGCATGGAAAGAGGCTGGTATCATCAAAGATGTAACGGCCATTACCGCCCACATGAACAACTCCCGTCGTTGGCACGGTTGGGACCCCAATATTACCCATATGCCCGATGCAATGCCTCTGCCTGAAACCCTCGATTGGGATACTTGGTTGATGGCTCAACCTTTCCACGAATACAACAAAGATTATGTAAACGGTCAATGGCGTTGCTGGTACGATTTCGGTATGGGTGCGCTGGGAGACTGGGGGGCTCACATCCTGGATACGGCACACCAGTTCCTCGAATTGGGCTTACCTACCGAAGTCAGTATGTTGCGGGCAGAAGGGCATAACCCCTTCTTCTATCCCATGTCATCGACCATCTTATTCAAGTTCCCGGCCCGTGGAGAGATGCCGGCAGTAGATGTAACCTGGTATGACGGGCTCGACAACATCCCGCCTGTTCCCGAAGGATACGGAAACTTGGAACTCGACCCGAATATCCCGCCGGTAGGTAACGGCAAGATACAGCCGGCCAAACTGAATCCCGGAAAGATTATCTACTCCAAGGACTTGATCTTCAAAGGCGGTTCTCACGGAAGTACCCTCTCCATCATTCCCGAAGAAAAGGCGAAAGAGATGGCTCCCAATTTGCCCGAAGTGCCCAAAAGCCCTTCCAACCACTATAAGAATTTCTTGTTGGCTTGTCAGGGCGTAGAAGAACCTCGGTCGCCGTTCAGCATTTCCGGTCCGTTGAGCCAGGTGTTCTGTTTGGGCGTATTGGCACAATGGCTCAATACCAAATTGACGTTCGATCCGGTAACCAAGAAAATCACCAACAACGATAAAGCCAACCAGTTGTTGATCGGTCCCGAGCCGCGCAAAGGATGGGAAGAGTTTTACAAACTATAAGAAATAGATAATTAGATACATAGTAGTGGATGTCCGGTCGGGGAGTTTTGATGCTTCTCGGCCGGATTTTTTATGGACGAGGGCGGGTAGGAAAAAGTAACTAATCGGCAGGATAAGCCGATAAGAAGTCGGCTACCACAAAGGTGCTGCCCCCCACAAAGATGAAATCCTCCTTATCGCTTTCAAAGAGGGCTTGTCGATATGCCTCCTGTACAGATGGAAAAGCCTTTCCGTTTAGTCCGTGTATGGCGGCCATACGTTGCATCTCGTGAGCCGGCAATGCCCGTTTTACGCTGGCCTGGGTAAAATAGTAAACCGCTTTACGGGGTAGCATTTTGAGCACGCCGTTTATATCTTTGTCGTTCACCATTCCGATAACGATGCGTAACTGTTTGCAGGGCGTTTGTCCCAGTTGCCGCACGATGTAAGCCATACCGCCGGTATTATGACCGGTATCGCAGATGGTGAGAGGAGAGGTTGCCGTTTTTTGCCAACGCCCTTGCAATCCGGTAATTTCTATCACCTGAGCAAAACCTTGATACACGGCATCTGCCGGAATTTTGTATCCCGATTGTTTCAGAACCGATACGGCCGTCAGTACGGTAGCCGCGTTTTTCTCTTGGCAATATCCGCCCAGTTCCCCTGTCAGGTTGGGGTATTCGGCCGAGTCGAATCGCCATTGTCCCGAATCGGTAATAACAGATTGGGAGATGTCGTTTTCCGTATCAGCAAAATGAATTTCTGCCCCTTGTTGGCTGGCCGTCTCCATGAAAATCTGTTTCACCTCTCCCTCGGCCTCGCCGATGACAACCGGTACACCGGGTTTGATGATGCCGGCCTTTTCGCGCGCAATGTCGGTTAATGTATTCCCTAAAAACTGGATGTGGTCGAAACTGATGTTTGTAATGATCGACAGGTCAGGTGTAATGATGTTTGTACTGTCTAATCTTCCGCCCAGGCCTACCTCGATAACCGCTACATCCACCCCTTCCGAAGCAAAAAAGTCAAAGGCCAGCATCATGGTCAATTCAAAAAACGAGGGGGCAATGTGGCGTGTCGCCTCTAAATGTTTCTCGGTAAACGCCGTGATATACGATTTGGGAATCATCTGTCCGTTGATGCGGATACGTTCCCTGAAATCGACCAAATGAGGGGAGGTATATAATCCCACCTTATAGCCGCTTTTTTGCAGGATAGCCGCTAACAGATGCGAGGTAGAACCCTTGCCGTTTGTCCCGCCTACATGAATGGAGCGGAAACGCGTATGCGGATGTCCGAAATATTGGTCCAAGGCCAAGCTGTTTCCCAATCCTGGTTTATAGGCCGCAGCCCCCACCTGTTGGAATACGGGCAGCTGGTTGTACAAGTATTGAAGCGTCTCTTCGTAAGTCATGTTCGTATGTCGTAAAACCACCCGACGAAGGTACGAATTATTTTAGTTAAGAGTAGAGGCCGATGGCGAAATAAAAAGCAACCGGTTCCGAAAACATTTTTAACGCCGTTTATGCTAATAATAAAATAGAATTTAATATATTTGGGAAACGGGATCAAGGAGGCGTCCTGCCCGGCGAGGTTTTGAGTATTCACGTTTAAATCAGCATTACTATGGGAGCGAAAAAGAATTTTGTATTGGATACCAATGTGTTGTTGCACGATTATAAATGCCTGTTTAATTTTCAGGACAACGATATCTATATCCCCATTGCCGTATTGGAAGAGCTCGATAAGTTCAAGAAAGGCAATGATCAGATCAATTTCAATGCCCGTGAGCTGGTTCGGGAGTTGGATGAAATTACAGACGATGACCTGTTTCGCAAGGGCGCCAGTTTAGGCCCCGATTTGGGACGGTTGTCGGTAGTGGTAGGAGCTCCTTATGCCAAAGAGGTGGCAGAATCTTTTCCCGAACGACGTCCCGATCATCTGATTCTTTCCGATACCCTCTACATTGCCAAGAAGCATCCGACGATGAAAACCATTTTGGTAACCAAAGATGTGAATCTGCGGATGAAAGCCCGTTCGTTGGGTATTTTGACCGAAAATTATACCAACGATGCCGTTAAAAACATCGATATTTTCGAGTCGGAACACCGTACCGTTTACGTAGGCAGCGACACGGTCGATGCCCTGTACAAATCGGCAGCCGGTATTCCGGCAGAAGAGTTGCCGTTGGAAGAGCCGTTGGACCCGAACGAATGTTTCCTTTTGTCGAGCGAGCGCTCCTCGGTCATGGTCCGTTATTTCCAGGGAGACAAACGGGTGAAGAAAATCAACAAGACAAAAAGTTTCGGTATCGAGCCGCGCAATGCAGAACAGACTTTTGCCCTCGAAGTTTTGAACGATCCCTCCGTCAGCTTAGTGGCCGTTACCGGGAAAGCCGGTACCGGAAAAACCCTGTTGGCGCTGGCCGCAGCCCTGCAACAGAGCAAATTGTACAAGCAGATTTTGCTGGCACGTCCTATCGTGGCACTTGCCAACAAAGACATGGGATTCCTTCCCGGAGACGAGAAGCAGAAGATAGCCCCCTATATGCAACCGTTGTTCGACAATTTGAATGTCATCAAACATCAATTCTCGTTGGGCGGTAGCGACTACCGTTATTTGCAGGAGATACAGGATAGCGGGAAATTGGTTATCGAGGCGTTGGCCTATATCCGGGGGCGTAGCCTGTCGGAAACCTATTGCATCATAGACGAGGCACAGAACCTGACCCCGCACGAAATAAAAACCATCATCACCCGGGCCGGCGAAGGTACCAAGATGGTCTTTACCGGCGATATCCAACAGATAGACTCGCCTTATCTCGATTCGCAATCGAACGGTTTGGTCTATATGATAGACAAGATGAAAGGACAAGACCTTTTCAGCCATATCAACCTGATAAAAGGAGAACGTAGCCGTTTGGCCGAGCTGGCGAGCAATGTGTTGTAAACAAGTATTTAAATACCCAAAAGCCGGATCAATTATTGGTCCGGCTTTTTATATAAGGATAAATTTCTGGACTGTTTGTTATGGTATGGATATTTCGCCATTGGCCGCTTGCGGATTTTCTTTCAACCATATCCGGTACAATTCAAAGAAGGTGGGTGCATCCAGCAATTCAACGTTCGGTTTCAGCTGTTTGAGTTCATCCATTACCTGTACGTACCAAGTAGGTGTTTTCAAGATATTGCGAAACCAATGAAACGGGATGGGTCGTTTGTCAATTCTTCCGATGATATGGTAGGCTGCATCTTTGGGATTATTTTCGGTAACGTCGTCGTCCGATTTAAGTACCGGCATGTTGTTATGCAGCAGTGTTAGGGGAACTTTCTGCGGGACAATTCCGTTGGGGCTGAACGTTTCGTATGCGTCCAATCCTTTTTTAGAAAGGCCCGGAGCTTCTCCGTCGATCACGAATCCGGTGATGGTCAGTCCCCATCTCTTGTAATAAGGTTTGCAGTGGTTGGCCCAAGCCGATACGCCGCTGGGAAGTCCCGATATCTCACGGGGAGCTTGCAACATACCCGGCATCAAGTATCCGGCGCCGTTGTCGGCTGCCGCAAAATAATCGTTGGGTGTAGCCGTAGTCCTGAAATTGTGCATGACTTGCGGAGCACGTGCTTCCAATACTGGGCTGATGCACCACATCAACGGGATTTTTCCTCTGCTGGGATCGTCCCAGATCGTAGGAGTACGTTGGGTAATCCACGAAGAAGCATCGTAGTCGCCGACATAGAAAATCATAAATTCCCGTCCTTTAAAATCCACCTTGCCCTCGGGAGTCAGGTATCCCCGTTCTTTCAACTCCTTTTCTGTTACCCATTTTTGTGGATACTCCTTTTTCAACGGGAAATGCTGCCAGAACGAAGCGTTTGCTATGGCTCCGTATGCAATGGCGTCGGCGTCCTTAAATGCGTTGTATGCGCTGATGATACGAGAGAATTCCCATTCCGTCGCTACATCTTCGTGTTTCCCTCCGGCGTGTTGGGTGTATTTGAAAGCCCAGGCCGGGAATCCGCCGATGTAACAGAACCGTTCTCCCTGGTTTATCTTGTATGCCGTCTCTAAAAACTCTTTCAATGTAGCCAGGTCGGTCCCGACAACCTGGGTCGTATCGTCGGTCGCCGGCTCATCTCCCCAGGGAGAGAGGTCGAAGAAGAAAGCGTGGCGGCTGACAAAAAAATCGTGGTTGGTCAGGGTGTGGTGGTTGATGACGGCGTTATGCGGATGTTCCCGCCATTTCTGGTCTATATAGTAAGCCGCATAAGAGGCGTTGCATTTGCCTTTTTTCATGTAGTTCTCAATGAACCAGATGTAAGGGTCGTTTTTTACCGATCCGGTAGATAATCGGTCGGTTCCGGGTATAGTGCCTTCCCCTGTAAATAACGAAGACCCATCCGGGTTTACCAACCATACCTTTACTTTTATTTTAGGGCCGTTTTTGATGATCCGCTGGTAGAGGCTATTCGGCCTTTCGTCGTATCGTACGGCAATCAGGTTGTCGCATCCAGCCACGGCCGATGCCACGTTGCTGGTCGATGCTACCCGGCTGTCGTAAACTACGGCACCCTGGATGTCTTTTTTGTAGGCCCGTACCAATTCATCTATACTTTTGAAAACGACCGTATCCCGATCTGCCAGCCATTCCCCTTTTTTCCGGTATTTATTCCACCAGTAAGAGTCTATCTCCTTGTTTCCCTCCACGATGTAGTTGTAAAAGAGCCGGGGCTGGTAACGGTTTACATTCCCTTGCAGGGTAGTTGCCGTGTGTATGTCGTCCCACAACGAGAGCAGTTCCAGAGAATCGCGGGTGTTGTAATCAAACGTATATTTCAAGTCGAACATTCCGATTTTTGCGGGAATCTCGGTAGATTCTTGGCAGGCCGATAACGCACAACCAAAGAGAAGGACGAGGATTGTTTTTCTCATGCAGTATGATTGACTTTTGCCGTGTTGACAGCGTTAAAGGGATTCGGAGTTTTCTTTGAATAGGTGAACGTCCATTTGGGGGAACGGAATGTTGATACCGGCTTCGGCGAAAGATTTATACACTTTCTCGTTTAAGTCGAAATATACCCCCCAATAATCGTCGGTTTGTACCCATGCCCGGACAACGATATTCACCGAACTGTCTCCCAGGCTGTGCAGGGCAATGAACACGGGAGGATCGTCTAATATGCGGTTGTCGTTTTTCAAGAGTCTGTTCAGTATGCTTTTGGCTTGGTCGTAACTGTCGCCGTAGGCAATTCCGAAAGTCCAGTCCACTCGGCGGCGTCCCTCTTTTGAATAGTTGTTGATGATACCCGTCGATAATCCGCCATTGGGGATGATGATGGTTTTGTTGTCGGCTGTATTCAGTACCGTGTTGAAAATTTGTATCTCTTTTACGGTGCCCGATTGTCCTTGTGCCTCAATAAAATCTCCCACTTTATACGGTTTGAATAACAGGACCATGACCCCTCCGGCAAAATTTTGTAATGTCCCGCTGAGGGCCATACCTACCGCTAATCCGGCCGAAGCGAATACGGCTACGAACGATGTAGTGTCTATACCCAATATGCCGATGATGACAACAATTAAAAACAGGGTTAGGGTGATGTTGATAGAACTGAGTAAGAATGTTCGTAGGGATAGCTCAACATTTCTCTTTTCGAGGATTCGTTCTACGATTTTGTGCAATCGTCCCATTAGCCATCTCCCGACAAAGAAAATGACAAAAGCGATGAGAACTTTGAGGGTTAGTTCAATAGCACTGGATACGATTTTTTCAAAAACCTGTTCCAATGACATTTGCGACAGTTGTGCAATGATCTCTTTCCGATGCGTAGCCACCGAATCGCTTGCTACCGAAGGTATAGCTGATAAGACGGTAATAAAAGAGGATATAAACATTTATCTATCAGTTTTGTATGCTTGTAAAGTCGGATTTCCTGTCACAAATATAGCGACTTTATAAGGATAAGGAGAATCTTTTTGCCGAAAATATGTAAAAAAGAAGAGTCATGAAGCGTAAAAATCAAAGAAATTAGTTGCACGAGAAAATAAAAAGAGCTATATTTAGGGACGTATTAACCTGAAAAATAGATTTGTATGGATTCATTACTTTTTTTGCTGGCCCCCGCTGCATCCATTGTGGCGTTGCTTTTTGCGTGGTTTTTCTATAAACAGATGATGAAAGAGAGTGAAGGTACTGAAACGATGCGGAAAATCGCGGCGTATGTCAGGCGCGGAGCGATGTCGTATTTAAAACAACAGTACAAAGTGGTAGGTATTGTGTTTTTGGTTTTGGCTGCGATTTTTGCCGTAATGGCTTACGGTTTTTCGTTGCAGAATGCTTGGGTTCCCGTAGCGTTTCTTACGGGAGGGTTCTTTTCCGGGTTGTCCGGTTATTTGGGAATGAAGACGGCCACCTATGCCTCTGCACGTACGGCCAATGCAGCCCGCGAGTCGTTGAATGGCGGGTTACGTATCGCCTTCCGAAGCGGAGCGGTAATGGGATTGGTTGTTGTCGGATTGGGTCTGTTGGACATCTCCTTCTGGTACCTGTTGTTGGAGTATTGCATCCCGGCCGATGCCTTGAATCCGGGGCAGAAATTATGTGTGATTACTACCACGATGTTGACGTTCGGTATGGGGGCATCCACACAAGCGTTGTTCGCCCGTGTGGGAGGTGGAATCTATACAAAAGCTGCCGATGTGGGAGCAGACCTGGTCGGTAAAGTAGAGGCCGGTATCCCCGAAGATGACCCGCGTAACCCGGCAACCATTGCCGATAACGTAGGCGATAACGTAGGCGATGTTGCCGGTATGGGAGCCGATTTGTATGAGTCTTATTGCGGATCTATATTGGCTACCGCTGCATTGGGCGCAGCCGCTTTTGCCTATTCGGGCGACATTGACCTGCAATTCAGGGCAGTAATAGCACCTATGTTGGTAGCTGCCATGGGGATTATCGCATCCATTATCGGGATATTCTCGGTTCGGACAAAAGAGAATGCTACGATGAGGATGCTGTTGAATGCCTTGTCTAACGGGACAAATATCAGTTCGATATTGACCGTATTGTTTACCTTCGGAGTATTGTATGTGTTGCAGATACCCAACTGGGCGATCATGGCTATGACGGTAGTGGTAGGTTTGGTTGTTGGCGCCGTTATTGGTAAATCTACCGAATATTACACCTCTCAGTCGTACCGTCCTACACAGAAACTGTCCGAAAGCGGGAAGACCGGCCCTGCAACCGTTATCATTTCAGGTATCGGTTTAGGGTTGGAATCGACCGCTATTCCGGTTATTGCCGTTATCTTTGGTATCATTGCCTCTTTCCTGGTAGCCTCCGATTTCGATTTTTCCAACATAGGCATGGGCTTGTACGGTATCGGGTTGGCAGCTGTGGGAATGCTCTCTACGTTGGGCGTAACGTTGGCTACGGACGCTTACGGACCGATTGCCGATAATGCCGGAGGAAATGCCGAAATGAGTAGTCTGGGAGAAAATGTCCGCCATCGTACGGATGCTTTGGACTCTTTGGGCAATACAACAGCCGCTACCGGAAAAGGGTTTGCCATTGGTTCAGCCGCATTAACGGGTCTGGCTCTGTTGGCTTCATACATAGAAGAGATCCGTATCGGGTTGATTCGTATCGGCGAGAATATGTTGGTTATGTCCGATGGATCGGAGGTTTTGACCGAAAAAGCCTCGTTCATCGATTTCATGCACTATTACGATGTTACCTTGATGAACCCGCGGGTATTGTCGGGGATGTTTTTAGGGGCCATGATGTCATTCCTTTTCTGCGGGTTGACCATGAACGCCGTAGGGCGTGCCGCTGCCAAGATGGTAGATGAGGTACGTCGTCAGTTCCGGGAAATAAAAGGTATTTTGACCGGTGAGAGCGAACCCGATTACGAACGGTGTGTAGCCATCTCCACCAAAGGAGCACAACGGGCCATGATTCTTCCCTCTTGTCTGGCCATTATCGCACCGGTGGCCACCGGTTTGATATTGGGCGTATCCGGCGTGTTGGGCTTGCTTATTGGTGGGTTGAGTTCAGGTTTCGTGTTGGCTATCTTTATGGCCAACTCAGGAGGAGCCTGGGACAATGCCAAGAAATATGTAGAAGAGGGTAATTTTGGCGGAAAAGGCAGCGAGGTACACAAAGCTACCGTCGTAGGCGATACCGTAGGCGACCCGTTTAAAGATACTTCCGGACCGAGTTTGAATATCCTGATCAAGCTGATGAGTATGGTTTCCATCGTAATGGCTGGGTTGACCGTTGCATGGAGCTTGTTTGGATAAGGTATTTTTGTTTGAGTATAATAAAATAAGAGACCTTTCCCTCGACGGGAAAGGTCTCTTATTTTATTATGATTCCTTTTGTTTCCCCTTCTTAGGGTAGGGGAGGAAATCTTGACGTTACTTATATCAATCTGTTTTGAAACGTTTTACCGATTGACCACCCAAGCCATATACGCCAGGAACATCAATAAAAAGATAACGCCTTCGATACGGTCTATCTTTTTTTGTTTGAACGTATATGCCGTAATCAGCAGTAAAATAGAACATCCTACCATCACCAGCATATCTCCTGTGGTGATGTCTCCCAATGTAAGGGGGGAGATGGTGGCACTGGCGCCCAGAACCAGGAAAATATTACTGATATTGGAACCTACCACATTCCCCAATGCCAGTTGCGACCGTCCTTTGATGGCCGAGACGGTACTGGCAGCCAATTCGGGTAAGGATGTCCCGCCGGCCATCAATGTGATGGCGATTGTCGCATCTTTGATTCCGGCAGCCCGGGCAATGGATATGGCGCTGTCTAAGAAAATGTTGCCACCGAAGATGAGTCCGGCTAGGCCTCCGATGATCATGGCGCAGATAACCCATCCGTTTTTCTTTTTTATGGGGGTATTTTCCGGTATTCCAGCCTCGGGGATATTTTTAGCCGTTAAAAAAGAGTAGGCCATGAATCCGGCGAAGCAGAAAAGCAGTAAGATACCTTCGCCCCGGCCGATCATGTCAATTGTACCATCTCCCAGAAAGACATCCGAGGTCATGATAAGTAGGACGAAAGAGGCAAATATCCCCATGGGAATATCCCATTTGATGTTCGTTTTTGTCAGGGCAACAGGTGTCAACAACGAGGTAATGCCTAAAATGGCCAGTGTATTGAAAATATTGGACCCGATGACGTTTCCGATGGCCACATCGCTGTTCCCCTGGAAGGCGGATAAGGTACTGACTACAAATTCCGGCATGGAGGTGCCGATGGCTACGATCGTCAGTCCGATGACAAATTCTGAAATGTTGAATCTTTGGGCAAGAGCGGCAGACCCATCGGTCAAAAAGTTCGCACCGTATAAAATTAGGGCTAATCCTACGATAAGTATGACAATGTCTAACAACATGAATATAGGGTTTTAGATAAAGAACGGAGAAAGATGCAACATCTTTCTCCGTAATGCGTTAATCGTTTTTATAGGTATCCTCGTATGATACCGCGCTGGGAATTTCGCACGAACAAGATGATTTCGTCCCGCTCCTTGGTAGCGGGCAATTCTGCTTCGATGCGCTCTATTGCGTCGGAATTGTTTAATCCCGAGAGGTAGAGATAGCGGTATATTTCCTGAATATCGCGAATCGTTTCGTTTGAAAAGTTCCGACGGCGTAATCCGATGGAGTTGATACCTGCATAAGAGATGGGATAACGTGCCGCTTTTACGTAAGGGGGGATATCTTTGTTGATTAGAGACCCGCCCTGTACCATTACGTGAGACCCGACATGGCAGAATTGGTGCACCAATACCCCGCCGCTTAGGATGGCATAGTCGTCCACCTGTACCTCTCCGGCAATCTGTGTAGCATTAGACATGATAACGTTGTTCCCTACTAAGCAGTCGTGAGCAACATGGCAATAAGCCATAATCAGGCAGTTGTTTCCTACGATGGTTTTCCCTTTCGATGCCGTCCCGCGGTTGATGGTAACACATTCCCGTATGGTGGTGTTGTCGCCTATTTCTGCCGTAGTTTCTTCTCCTCGGAATTTCAGGTCTTGCGGTATCCCGGCAATGACAGCTCCCGGGAAAATATTGCAATTCCTTCCGATACGGGCACCTTCCAATATGGTAGCGTTCGATCCAATGCGGGTACCCTCACCGATCACTACGTTTTTATCTATGGTAACGAACGGTTCTATAACAACATTCGGTGCTATTTTTGCTTCAGGGTGTACGTAAGCTAATGGTTGTTTCATCTCTCTTCTGGAAAATAGTTTTTATTTGTTTTTTATTATTTGAGCCAAGAATTCAGCTTCGGCTACAATCTTCTCTCCTACAAAAGCATATCCCTTCATGTATGCACATCCTCTCCTCAACTCAGTCATCAACGATAGGTGGAAAATCAGCGTATCGCCCGGAACTACTTTTTGCCGGAATTTTACGCTGTCTATTTTCATAAAATAGGTAGAGTAACGGTGAGCCTCTTCTACGGAGTTCAACACGAGCAATCCTCCTGTTTGGGCCATGGCCTCAACGATCAGTACTCCCGGCATAACCGGTTCTTCGGGGAAGTGTCCCTGAAAGAATGGCTCGTTTACGGTAACGTTCTTTACCCCTACAATGTGAGAGGTGCCGATTTCGATGATTTTATCTACCATCAAGAACGGGAACCGGTGCGGTAACAGTTGGCGGATGCGGTTTACGTCCATGATGGATTCTTTGTTCATGTCGTAAATAGGAGCCTGTATCTCAATTCTTTTTATCTCTTTGCGCAACCGGCGGGCCAACATATTGTTGATTTTGTGTCCCGGGCGGGTGGCAATGATACGCCCTTTTATCCGTTTGCCGATTAAAGCGATATCTCCCAAGATATCCAACAACTTGTGCCGAGCGGGTTCGTTGTCGAAAACAAGCGGTTTATGGTTGATATATCCGAGGTTCTCGATGGATTGATGGGGAGTATTCATCAAATCGGCTAACCGGTCCAACTCTTCTTGCGAAGTCTTTTGATCGTATATGACGATGGCGTTGTCTAAATCGCCTCCTTTTATCAGGTTGTTTTTTACCAGCGGTTCTATCTCACGCACAAAGACGAATGTCCGGCAACTGGCAATTTCCGTTGCAAAATCCTCTATCCGCTCCAAGCAGGCGTATTGATTTGACAGTACGGGAGAGTTGAAAGCAATCAAGGTATTGATGCTGAAATGGTCATCGGGAAGTACCAGTATGGAAGCTCCGCTCTCTTCGTCCTTGATTTCGATTTTTTCTTTGATTAGGAAGTATTCCCGTTCAACTTTTTGTTCTTCTATGCCGACCTTTTCTATCCCTTCGATGTAATATTTGGCACTACCGTCCAGAATCGGGAATTCCGGGGCATTGACCTGAATCAAGCAGTTGTCTATACCGGCTCCGTACAAAGCCGCCATGGCATGTTCTATGGTACTGATTTGAATATCTTTTTTCCCTACCACAGTTCCCCTTTGGGTGTCAATGACGTTGTCGGCTACCGCGTCGATGATGGGTTGTCCTTCTAAATCGGTACGTTGTATCTTGTATCCGTGATTTTCTTCAGCGGGCAAAAAAGAGACAGTTATGTCTAATCCTGTATGTAACCCTTTACCGGTAAGAGTAAAACTACTCTTTAATGTCTTTTGCTTTATCATGTATGGATTTCTTTATGATATTAAATTAATTTTATTCTCCCAGTTTTTGTTTTAGACGTTCTACCTCCTGTTGTAGTTCGTCCACCTGTTTCAGTACACTGGGCAACCGTTTTATCATGCCTGCGGTACGGAAAGCCTCTCTTTTGGGTTGTGCCGGAGATCCGAAGATGATTTGCCCGTCTTCAAAGTTTTTGGTAACGCCCGATTGTGCGCCGATATTGACGTGATTGCCTATGTTGATGTGTCCGGCCAGCCCCACTTGTCCGCCGAACATACAGTGGCTGCCTACTTTGGTTGATCCGGCGATGCCGCATTGTCCTGCCATGACAGTATTTTCGCCAATCTCCACGTTGTGGGCTACTTGTATCAGATTGTCCAGTTTTACCCCCTGGTGTATGCGGGTAGAGCCCATCGTTGCCCGGTCTATGGTTGTATTGGCTCCTATTTCGACATAATCATCCAGCACCACATTGCCGATTTGTGCTATCTTGACGTAGGTCTCTCCCATGGGGGCGAATCCGAATCCGTCTGCGCCGATTACTACGCCCGAGTGTAACGTACAGTTGTTGCCGATAACACAGTCGCGATAAATCTTTACGCCTGGATACAAAATCGTATCATGGCCAATTTTTACGTTTTCCCCGATATATACTTGGGGATATATCTTTACGTTTTCTCCGATGATTGCATTCTCGCCGATGTAGGAATAGGCTCCCACATATACCGAGGTCGGTAACGATACAGAGGCGGCGATAACCGTGTTGGGGTCGATGCCGCTTTTGGGTTGTCGGGCAGCTTCTACCATGTTGAGCAACATGGCCATAGATGAGTAGGCGTCGTTGACGCGGATAAGGGTCGCCTTTACCGGATGTTCCGGCACAAAATCTTTATTTATGAGAACAATGCTCGATTTCGTCTCATATAAATAATGTATATATTTGGAATTCGCAAGGAAACTTAGTGTCCCCGGTGCTCCTTCTTCTATTTTAGACAAATTGTTGACCTTGGCGTCAGGGTTGCCGATAATCTCTCCTTGTAAAAAGTCGGCTATTTGCTGAGCTGTAAATTCCATTTATATTGACTCTTAGTTTTTATTTTACAACAACAAACCATCCTCCTCTATTCTTGAATGGCTGAGAGAGTTGGTCAAGTAGTGGTAAAATAAAACAGTTGTTACAACTATATTTCTGCTGCAAATTACGCTCTTTTTTTTGAATTAGAGTATAAAGAATCCGATTTTTATTGGTTGTAATGAGCATTATTCTGATTGGACTTCTTTCAGATGCAACACATACAATTTTCCGACCACTTGTTTCACCTAATAATTACTGGTCATGGTTTATGTTCATCATGTTCTATGAACTGTGGATGTTGACATCTAACATTCATATCATGAAAACAGATAATCAAAGCAACTGGAAAAGAACAGAAAAACCAAAGTTCAGAATTGTTTTGAACATTTCTTCAATTGCATTCACAATATATGCAATAGTGAAAGCTGGTTTCTTTC
>CASGEW010000041.1 GCA_949300615.1 uncultured Bacteroidales bacterium | reverse complement strand
GAAGCGTACCCCCCCGCATCGGGCATAAAGGTGGCCAACTGACCATAACTATGATCGAATATCACACCATAGAAAACACTATCTATGATATTCCCCAATGCGCCCGCCAAAATCAACGAGATGCAAACAATAAATCCTGTCCGGTAATTCTCCTTGACAATCTTGTACAAGTAATAACCGATCAATACAACAGCAACCAACCGAAATATACTCAAAAACAGCTTGCTGATAATCTCTATACCAAAAGCCATTCCGTTGTTTTCCGTAAAATAGATATAAAACCACGGGGTTATTTCGATGCTTTCGTGCAGTTGCATATGTGTCTTTATCCAAATTTTGGACAACTGATCAACCAGCAACATTAAAAAAACAACCCCCAAGGCTATTTTTCCTTTTGTCAGTTTCATCTACAATACCTGGTTTTCTTAACTTGTGATAAATTCATCCGATACAAAAACACAATTCGACAATGCATACCTCCTCTTTGCTATCGCGTATGCCATTGCCGAATCATGTACCTTATTTATATTCTCTCATTATTTCTGCCCTTTCTTGGCATCGATACTCAACGTTGCATGGGGTACGGCACGCAACCGTTCTTTGGGGATCAACTCGCCTGTCTCCCGGCAAATGCCATAGGTCTTATTTTCTATCCGCACCATGGCAGCCTGCAAATGTTGTATGAATTTCATTTGACGTTGTGCCAACTGGCCGGCTTCTTCCTTGGAAAGAACAGAAGCGCCCTCTTCCAATACTTTAAACGTAGGCGAGGTATCAGACGTATCATTTCCATCGGCATTCATCAACGACGATTTCAACAAATCGTAATCCCGTTGCGCTTTTTGCAACTTATCTTCTATAATGGCACGGAACTCTTCAAGTTCTGCATCCGAATATCGTGTTTTTGTTGCCATAGCTTAAAAGTTTTTGTTTGTAATGTTATTGTTTTTCTCTCTCTAATGTTATAAAATCTTTTTTACAATACCAGACAAACACTCATTCTTTCAAAATGTTCTTTACCGGATTGAAAAAAGTAATTTTATTTCCGCTAAATATAGTGAATGGCAAAAGTAAAAACAAATGTGTTTTCAAGTTTGACCATACAAAAGCTCATTCTATATTCTACAAATATATATAGATTTTATCAGAATATCAAATGATCCTATATTTTCGTTATAACAGTCTGTAATTTAAATCCATCGAAATCCAACTCCACGGTATTCCCGTCCAAAGTATCGACCAACTGCAAATCCACACCGAGAACTTGATTCAAGATATACGATTTGTATTCATCAATAGCCGCATCCGTTTCTGCGTTACGAGACAGCTGGATAGCGATTTTATCAGTAATATCGAATCCGCTGGACTTACGGATATTTTGAATTCGGTTTACCAACTCACGGGCGATTCCTTCGCGTCGAAGGGCTTCACTGACCTGAATATCCAAAGCAACGGTCAAACGCCCCTCATTGGCAACCAGCCATCCGGGAATATCTTCGGAGATGATTTCTACATCAGATAGTTCTACGGAAGCCTTTTCGCCATTTATATCAAAGGCAAAGATTCCTTCCTGTTCCAACCGGAAGATATCTTCCTGTTCCATGGACGCGATAGCGGCAGCCAACTGTTTCATGATTTTTCCGTATCGCGGGCCCAATTTCTTAAAATCAGGTTTTACCCGTTTTACCAAAATACCGGCAGCATTTTCTACAAATTTAAGCTCCTTGACGTTTACTTCGCTCAACACCAGTGAACGTACCGCTTCGATATTTTCTTTTTGTTCGGCATCCAATACGGGAATCATCAACATACTCAACGGCTGACGTACTTTGATGTTTACCTTTCGACGTAATGCCAATACCATGGAGGTGATCTCCTGGGCTATTTGCATCCGTTCTTCCAACGGTTTGTCTATCAAGGTTTCGTCTGCCTCGGGGAAGTGTGACAAATGTACCGACACTTCGTCTGAGCCGGCTGCCGAGACTAAATCAATGTAGAGCCTGTCTGCATAGAACGGGGCAATCGGTGCCATCAGCGCGGCAACGGTTTTCAAACAGGTATAGAGGGTTTGGTATGCCGCACGTTTATCCTGGTTCATCTCACCTCCCCAGAAACGTTTACGGTTCAATCGTACATACCAGTTGCTGAGATGGTCGTTGACGAAAGTTGAAATGGCCCGTCCCGCCCTTGTAGGTTCGTACGTGGCATAATATTCGTTTACCTCTTTAACCAACGTATTCAACAACGAGATAATCCACCGGTCTATCTCGGGACGTTCCGATACCGATACCTGGGCATCGTCCAACGAGAAGTTATCTACATTGGCATACAAGGCAAAGAAAGAGTAGGTGTTGTACAACGTACCGAAAAACTTACGTCGAATTTCTTCGATTCCCTCTACGTCGAATTTCAGGTTGTCCCACGGAGAAGAGTTGGTTATCATATACCAACGCAGGGGATCGGACCCGTATTTTTCTATCGTATCAAAGGGATCGACAGCATTGCCTAACCGTTTAGACATCTTGTTCCCATTCTTATCCAATACCAACCCGTTCGACACTACGGCTTTATAAGCTACGCTGTCAAACACCATGGAGGCAATGGCATGGAGAGTAAAGAACCATCCGCGCGTTTGATCGACACCTTCGGCGATGAAATCGGCCGGATAGATTTCGCGACTGTTCAACGCCTCTTTGTTTTCAAACGGATAGTGAACTTGTGCATACGGCATGGCTCCTGAGTCGAACCAAACATCGATCAGGTCAGCTTCGCGTTTCATCGGTTTACCCGAGGCAGATACTAAAATAATGTCATCCACATATGGACGATGCAAGTCTATTTTGGCATAATTTTCTGCGGTATATTTCCCTACTTCAAAACCTTTTTCCTGGTAAGGATTTACCGACATAAAGCCTGCGGCTACCGATTTTTCTATTTCGTTATAGAGTTCTTCTACCGAACCGATACAGAGCTCCTCGCCCTCTTCGCTACGCCAGATAGGTAACGGAGTACCCCAATAGCGTGAACGGCTCAGGTTCCAGTCGTTCAGGTTTTCCAGCCACTTACCGAAACGTCCCGACCCTGTCGATTCAGGCTTCCAGTTAATGGTCTTGTTCAATTCTATCATGCGCTCCTTGCAAGCCGTAGAGCGGATAAACCAGCTATCCAACGGATAATAGAGTACCGGTTTGTCGGTACGCCAGCAGTGCGGATAGTTGTGCACGTGCTTTTCTATCTTGAACGCTTGATTGTTCTGTTTCATTACCATGCAGATGTACACATCGAGCGATTCGGCCGCCTGGGCAGCCTTCTCGTCGTACTTACCGCCAACGGTGAATTGCGGATCGTAGGCATTTTTCACCCAACGTCCCTGATAATCCTTGTATTTCTCTACATCGACACACTCTTTTACGAATTTTTCGTCGAGTTCTTCCAACAGATAGAACTTACCGGTAAGATCGACCATCGGGCGGGTCTCTCCTTTTTTGTTGATCATAAACAACGAGGGGATACCTGCTGCTTTTGCCACGAAAGCGTCATCTGCCCCGAAAGTCGGAGCAATGTGTACAATACCTGTACCGTCTTCGGTGGTTACATAATCGCCCAAGATTACCCGAAATGCTTTATAGGAAGCATCTTTCCATCCATCCTCGGTCGCTTCCACCGGTTTTACCCACGGCATCAGCTGTTCGTATTCCATACCTACCAAATCCGGACCTTTATACTTGCCTACCACCTTGAACGGTATCAGCTTGTCGCCAGGCTTATAATCTTCCAGCGCAATATCTTCGGCCTTTTTATTGAAAAAGGCATACAACAGCGCTTCTGCCAATACGACGGTCATCTTCTCTCCTGTATATCCGTTGTATGTCTGTACGGCTACATAGTCTATTTTCGGGCCTACGCAAAGGGCCGTATTTGAAGGCAACGTCCACGGAGTAGTGGTCCATGCCAAAAAGTAAGGAGTACCCCACCGGGTCATTTCCGGTTTCGGGGTCTTTATCTTGAACTGGCCTACCACGGTCAGGTCTTTTACATCGCGATAACAGCCGGGCTGATTCAGCTCGTGCGAGCTCAATCCCGTACCGGCAGCCGGCGAATAGGGCTGAATGGTATATCCTTTATAGAGCAGATTTTTCTGATAGAGCTGTTTAAGCAACCACCACAATGTTTCGATATAACGGTTGTCGTACGTAATGTAGGGATCTTTCATATCTACCCAATAGCCCATTTTGTGGGTCAGGTCCTCCCATTCTCGGGTAAACTTCATCACATCTTTGCGACAGGCGGCGTTGTAATCGGCTACCGATATGGTCTTACCGATGTCCTCTTTGGTAATACCCAATGATTTTTCAACCCCCAGTTCAACAGGCAACCCGTGTGTATCCCAACCGGCTTTCCGTTTTACATGAAAACCTTTCATGGTCTTGTAACGGCAGAAAATATCTTTAATAGTTCGTGCCATTACGTGGTGGATACCCGGCATCCCGTTTGCAGAAGGGGGTCCTTCATAAAATACAAAGGTAGGACATCCTTCTCGGGTAGAGAGGCTTTTCTGGAAAACGGCATTTTCATCCCATTTTTTTAATACCTCTTTGTTGATTTGCGATAAATCGAACTGGTTGTATTCGGTAAATTTTTTACTCATATCGTTTATTCAATTACACTCTTTCAAAAATTGCCACGAAGGTACAAATTTTTTTGGTATTATGTGTCAGTCTGACCCTTTATGCTTCACGTTATTAGAAAAATTTTTCAGAAGATTACTCTTCGCTTTCTTTCATGTCGTACATATCCTTATATTCCTCCCACTGTGGATCGACTTCGGTATAAATATCCAACGGTAATCGGTCAAACGAGGCAAGGGCCTGGTTCAATTTCTCTCCAAAAGCCGGCACATTCCGGGTATAGAACACCCATGTACGCTCTCCTGCCCCAGTATATACGCCTGTCAGAATAGCCAATTTATCGCGTTCCATAGCCTGTTTGAGGGCTATCTGGACTTTTTCCATCAGACGGGCTTCCTCATCGGCTGGCATCCCGTTTGTTCCGCCCGTGTATTTCCAGTATATTTCAACTCGCTCCTTGAATTTTCCAGACTCGACAAAGGCTGCTATATCGTCCCGGCCACTAATAACCACCATCTGGTTGTCATCGGTTTCCGAGATGGCCGTAAACCAAACATCACTCAGTTTCATAATTGTAAAAAATAGACTGTTTTGCGGGCAAAGTTAAAATAAATATCCACATACCGACAAACTATTTACCTTTTACGTTTGTTGTTTGTGTATGAGAAATTTTACCATACTTTTTGGGTGGCTTGTCGGGACGATTACCATGCAAGGGCAACCGTACGACACACAAGCTTTTCGTTCGGGACTAAGGGGAAATCCCAAACAGGTTACGACAACCGAACATCTATTTTTTACGTCCACCCCCTCCAACGACAACGGACAAGAGAGTTACACGGTTATCAGTACATACAACCGACAAGGCATCTGCACCGGGCAAAAGATGTTCAGCACCGGAGGGACTTTGATCGGAACGGCCAAATACAAATTCGACCGGAACGGCAACGTATATGAAATAGACTATACCGGCGAATACGACGACCTGGCCACCCGGTTGTCATACACCTACAATTCGTTCGGGAAGTGGCAAAGTTGCCGGACGTATCAGGGAGGATTCAGACAAACCGAATTAATTACGTACCGTTACAATACCGACAACCGGGTGGACCAGATACAAGAGTTCAGCTCCTCCAATCTATTGCGCAAAACAGAAGAAATTATATACAACGCGGCCGGGCAAGATTCGATAACTCTTTTTAGAGACCGTCGCGGCAAAATCACCTCGCGCAACCTCTATTCGTATGTCTGCGACAGCTTGCTGTCGGCATATACCTCTTTCGACGGAAACGGAATATTGACAGAACATTACACCGCCTCATACAACGACAACGGTATCATCAGCCAAGCCCAGACAAAATGGTTCAATCCCCGGTTGTACAAAGAGATTTCGTGCCAGTACGATTCGCTGGGAAATGTAATCCGACAAGAGGAAACAGTAAACGTCCCCTCCTACGTTGTGACCGAAACAACAGTTACATACCAATACGATCCGGTTGGGAATTGGATCCGGAAAACAATCGTAAAAAATGGACAGCTCATTTCGCAATCAGAAAGGGAAATTGTGTATTACACTCCGGAAAAGCTGCCATAAACAGAGCTGTTTTTGCAAAAAAGAGAAACGGAGGTTTCTGTTTTTTCTACTTTCTTTGTAGTTTTGCCTTAATAACCAACAAAAAAAATGAGCAACTACATCTTTGAAATCTGTGCAAACTCCGCGGAAAGCGTTGTACAGGCTCAACTGGGTGGTGCCCAACGAGTCGAGCTATGTGCTGGAATTCCCGAGGGAGGGACAACCCCTTCCTACGGAGAGATAAAAGCGGCATTAAAATCAGACATCGACGTAAACGTGATTATCCGACCGCGTGCCGGCGATTTTCTCTACACAGAAAGGGAATTGGAAATCATGGAATACGATATCGATGCGATACGGGAAAGCGGCATCCACGGTGTCGTATTCGGCTGCCTAACAGCTGACGGAGAGATAGACACGGCTGCCATGAAACGGCTGATGAAACACTGCAAAGGTCTTTCCGTTACGTTCCACCGGGCATTCGACGTATGCCGTCAACCCCGGCTTGCATTGGAACAAATTATTGATTTGGGATGCGACCGCATCCTTACCTCGGGACAACAGCCCGATGCCCAACAGGGTATCCCACTAATACGAGAGTTAGTGGAACAAGCCAAAGGCCGTATCGTTATCATGCCCGGATGCGGTATCAATGAAACAAACATCGGTAGAATCGCAGCAGAAACCGGCGCCCGCGAATTCCACATGTCGGCCCGTAGCCTCTATCCCAGCGGAATGATTTACCAAAACCCGCAGGTATCTATGGGCGGTACCGTTACGATAGACGAATACAAACATTCGCTGACAGATGCCGAAAAGGTAAAACGAACCATCGCTGTTTTAAACAAATAATCGCCGTCTAATTAGAAAGATATTTTATAAACAACGATGGGTCTTCCGTTTCCCCTAAGAAAACGGATTATCTAAATTATAAGTTGCAATAACGAAGGGAGGCCCGTCGAAAATCATTCGACGGGCCTCCCTTCGTATTCTTCTGATTCTACTATGTTTGTGAGGTTTCTTCTTTTTCTTTCTGGAACATAGAGACCATTTTTTCAAAATTACTGTCCCAGCCTGCATACATCTTGCTAATAGCAATACCCTCTTCCAGATATCTCAATTTTAGTCCGATACGACCACTTTGCCCATAAAGGTTGGCCAACCGCCAAATAGCATTTAAAATATAGGGAGGCGTTTCATATTCGTCGTTATACGTATTTTTAAATGATTTTATCGACGAAAGATACATCTGTTCTGCCCGGTCCGTTTGACCTTGTTCCAAACAACTGTCGGCAACGTTGCATTGATACCAGGCCAACGGCGTTGTCAGGTAGTCATTTTTCTGCGCTTCCCGGATTTCCTCTTCATAACTTTCCACCCCCGCTATCACAACATCGTCAACAGATACGTTAAAGAGCTGTTTTACGTAGGTATCTTCTACCGGGAACCATTTGTACGCGGCATTTTCATAAATATCGACATCAAGCTCCTTGTCACCTGCATACCCAAAAACGAAAGCAAAATCGTAATGTACGTGGGCTTCCCTTTTTTTATCCGGCCTGTACGGTATCAGACGGGAATTTATCTCTACGCAATACGGGAGTCCCTTGTATGCATTCATCGGAATAAGCTGCGATTTTGTCAAACCTGTCTCTTGTTGTACCTCTCTATACACGGCCTCAACAACAGATTTATCGTTAAAATCGAGATGCCCTCCCGGCAACACCCATTGGTCGAGCGTTCTATGATGCAACAACAGAACTTTTCTACTCAACAAATGGACAATAATTGCACTTACAAAGATATGTTCTGTAACGTTGCAACAATCAAATATATCCTCGGGAGCGGAAGCATCCAGGAACGTCGTAAATGAAACGTCCACCGGTACTTTCAAATGGTTGATCTGTTCTTGAATCTCTCTTCGGGTAATCATAAGTCCCTGTTATTTTCAAATTTTGAACACGCTGTCTTGCAAAATTAAAAATAATTCTGACAATGCCTTAAAAAAGAGATAAAAATAAGGATGCCCTACCCGTTTGTAAGGCATCCTTTTAATATCGTTTCGGAGTATGTATCAGTATGCCCGAGCTATCAAAACACGGCCTGCCGAGGGTTTTCCGGTTACTATACATTTTCCGGATTCTTTATAGCCTTCCAACGGGATACAACGGATCGTAGCCTTGGTCTCTTCTTTTATCAAGGCTTCTGTTTCGGGTGTACCGTCCCAATGTGCAGCAAAGAATCCGCCCTCGTCGATGCGCTGTTTGAATTCGTCATACGAATTAACCTCTTTGATCTGCGAATTTCTGTAATCGAGGGCTTTTTTATAGATATTGGCTTGTATTTCTTCCAGCAAATCACGGACATACAACTCTATGTTATCGCACGAAACGGTCTCTTTGGTCAATGTATCGCGACGGGCTACTTCAATTGTATTGTTTTCCAAATCGCGGGCTCCCATGGCCAAACGTACCGGAACGCCTTTGAGTTCGTATTCGGAGAATTTCCATCCCGGTTTTTTATTATCGGCGTTGTCGTATTTTACACTGATACCCATCGCTTTCAGTTTTTCTACGATATTGCCAGCTTTTTCATTGATCTGAGCCAGCTGCTCGTCGCTTTTATAAATGGGTACGATTACTACCTGGTAGGGGGCCAAATGAGGAGGCAACACCAATCCGTTATCATCGGAATGGGACATGATAAGGGCCCCCATCAAGCGGGTGGATACACCCCACGAGGTAGCCCACACCAATTCGCGCACACCCTCTTTGTTTACGAAAGTTACATCGAAAGCCTTGGCGAAATTTTGCCCGAGGAAATGCGAGGTTCCCGATTGCAGAGCCTTGCCATCCTGCATCAGTGCTTCGATGGTATAGGTATCGACGGCTCCGGCAAAACGTTCGGATGCTGACTTCACCCCTTTGATAACAGGAACAGCCATATACTCTTCGGCAAAACGGGCATAAACGTTTATCATTTTTTGAGCCTCTTCTATGGCCTCTTCGCGGGTAGCATGCGCCGTATGTCCCTCCTGCCATAAAAATTCGGCCGTACGCAGGAACAACCGGGTACGCATCTCCCAACGGACAACATTGGCCCACTGGTTGCAAAGGATGGGAAGATCCCGATACGACTGTATCCAGTTTTTATAGGTGTTCCAAATGATGGTTTCCGAGGTGGGACGAACAATCAACTCTTCTTCCAGACGAGCTGCCGGATCGACAACAACGCCTCCTTCGGGATTTGTCTTTAAACGGTAATGTGTAACAACGGCACACTCTTTGGCAAACCCTTCTACGTGATCGGCTTCGCGACTCAAAAAAGATTTGGGAATGAACAACGGGAAATAAGCGTTTACGTGTCCCGTATCCTTAAACATTTGATCTAACTGCCGCTGCATCTTTTCCCAAATAGCGTATCCGTAGGGTTTGATTACCATACAACCTCTGACGGCAGAGTTTTCGGCCAGATCGGCTTTTATCACCAAGTCTTGATACCACTGAGAATAGCTGACAGAGCGCGGTGTCAACTCTTTTAATTCTTTTGCCATGTTATCTTTATTTTCGTCGTTTCTTTTTTACGGGCACAAAAATACAAAAAACTACCGGGTTTGTAAAGTGTTTCTTGCAAGGAATTTATTCGAGAAAAAGAGGTAGTGTTTCCTGCTTTAACGTTTTCTGAAAAATCCGCGTTTCTGGCTATCCAGCAACGTTTGCGAAGGTAACAGGAAAAGTTCTATGCGGCGATTCTCGGCCCGGGCTTGTACCGAGGTATTGGAGCGACGGGGATACTCGCTCCCGTATGCATAGGTAATTACCGATGCGGTATCGATACCTGCCTGGATAAACCAACGGGCCGTTGCCTCTGCCCGTAACTGGGTCATTTTCTGGGTATATTCAGGTTTTCCCGAATCGTCCATATAGGCTGCAATAATCAGATTGTACTCTTTCGATTGTACGGGCAGCAACACCGGAGACAAGATTTCAGACACGGAGGGTTTCAAAATGGAATCATTCGGAGCAAACAACGACGAAGCAGGTATCAATAATTTTACGGCCTGATCGTTCCGCAATGTAAAAACCCGGACTTCGGGGATAGCGGTCAGCTCCTGAGAGAGCTCTTTTACGGTCTCCGGCAACCAGTCCAAATGTTTTCCTTCCCAAGGTTCGCCGACATTCTCTTCTAACGTCAGTTGTGCATCGAATACAACCTCTTTCGTTTTATGAGCTCCTCCTACCAAATTACTGACCGTAGAACAAGCCACCAAAGCAAGGCAGCAACCCATCAAAAATATTTTTAACAATGCCTGCATCTATATATTTCGATATATCAAGTTTTTCTACATACACACCTCTTCTGAAAAGGCCACCCAGCCTCTTCATCCTATTCTTTTCAAAAATTTTTGCTTCGGATATTATTCAAACATTCCCAACGAGTCGCAATAACTCAACTCGCCCTGAACGATAGCTTCTATTTCGTCTTCGCTCAGTTTAAATCCGGCTTTTTTAGCATTGGCCGCAACATAGTCTATCAATTCGTCTTCATTGATCTCTACGTCTTCGTCCTCACTATCCTCCATAAACCCTTTGTTTTCATAGAATTCATAGATCAGATCTATGATATAGGTTATATCGTCGTTGGTGAGCTTGGCTTTAAGTTCTTCTGGTAAACAGTTGAGAATGAATTTTATGGCCTCGTCGTCATCGTATGACAACAGATCTTCTTCCTGACTCATAGCAATACACGGTTATGGGTTTATAACGACGTAAAAGTAACGAACAAGATTGTTTTTTGCAAATATGGGGTTGGATAAATGTATGATTTTTATCGCTCAGGTCTCAGCGACAAGAGCGATATTCCGAAGAAATTCTTTTTTTCTCATTAAATTATCGCATCCGCCAATACATATCGGCGGATGCGATAACCTAAGCACCCTGGATTGATTATTCTGGGCGAATCTCCATATTCTGAACCGAATGGGTACGAATATCCGTCTTACAATTCATTACCCGATTGCCTTCTACCTTTACATTTAAAGAGTTTCCGACATAGATACCGCAATCATTGCCCTCTCCCATAATCATATTATCGCGTATCAAAATATTGTCGTGCAAAAAACTTCGGTCGGTATCCGGCGCTTCTATCACAACGGCGATACCGGAGGCTCCGGCTTGCGAACCACTGCCGCTACCGCAACCGAATATCATATTATGGGTAATCGTTACATCTTTGGCATGGCTGCCTTCGTGCCAGGAAGATTCGGCTCCGACATGGATGGCCGTACCCGTACAATACCGGAATATATTGTTATTTATCTTCACGCCTCGGGTCTTAACCAACACTCCACGAGCCAAATGACTGTTTACCAGGCAATTTTCAAATTCAAACCTGGGCAGTTTGGTGATATTCATTAAATAATATGCAGAACAATCGGTCGGAAGTTCTTCTAAAAGTTCAACCTCGCAAACAACAGAGCCATATTCCGTTTTCACCTTTCGGACTTCATAATTTTTGATCGGTTTCAGCGTTTTTTTCTCTACCAATTCCAACACATCGCCTATACGAGGGGCATCTATTACTTGGGCATGTGTATAGGTACGAGCCTTTATTTGCAATTGGGCATTTCTCCCCGAGGCATGATTGATGGTCTGGTAATAACCATGCACATTGGTGGCATCGTCGCCTTGCCCCTGGAAATAACAGGCCTCAAATCTGACCACCCCCTCGCAAGCCGCAAAATGGGTGGCATCGGTATTGGTAGATTGATAATATCCCGGAGCTGGCTTGACCGAAAGATTTTTGAGCAAAATATCTTTACTATCAAAGCCGACAACTCCCATGCCGGGTTGTGAATGAATCGTTACATTTTCGAGTACGGTGTTTTCGCTATCGAGCACCAATACGGCCGGACGAAAATGGAAACTATGAATTACACAGGCCGTCGATCCTACCAGTGAACTGTCTATCTGATGGTGAAACCGGACCACGTTATCGCCCAATAGCTCCCGTTCGGGGAAATAAAGTACCGTCGGAGCAACTCTGTTATATGTCGGCATCCAGAATGTCATACGCATCAACGGAGTCTCTGTGGTAATTGTTCTCTCTTCTGAAAACCGGATATCGAAATATCCGTTACCTATGGAAACTACCTCTCCTTGGGAAAAGGGCTTCCGCAGATAATCGATTGTTATTCCGCTCAATTTAAAGTTCTTAGCATCAATAATCGAGATAGGTTCCATCCAACCTTCACACAGCAACGTAACGTCCTCGGCCAACACTTGTGTATCTACTGAACCGGAAAAGTCAAGGCCTTTGGCATATGGGTAATAAGGCGTAAAAATCACCTCTTCGACGTTCTCTCCCAGTTCTCCGGCATAGGCACGCTCTTCTAATTTTTCAGCCTCTTTATCGACCAATCGATAAACTCCCGGTTGGATATAGAGTGTCGTACCAGGATTATTTCGACAATATTCGGCAGCTTTACGCAATGCCTTGGTATCGTCTTTACCGTCGTTAGGGATAGCTCCAAAATCACGGGCATCAATTTGTTTGGCTGTTGCAGAAAATGTAATCAAGAAAGCAATAACGGAGAATAACAAGTTTTTCATAAGGATATATTAAATTGGTTCTCACAAAAATAGGAAAATTTTCCCATATCGTCAGATATAAAAATAAAAAAGCCGTACAGTAATAGTACGGCTTTTTGAATGGTTTAATCTCCTGTTATTTGTTTACACGGAACTTGTCTATACCCTCTTTTAAATAAGCTATCGATTGTTTGGCGGCGGCAATACCGGCGTTGATATTGGCTTCGGCTGTTTGTGCTCCCATTTTTTTCGGCGTGAAGAACGAACGTCCCGGGAATTTCTCCGTGATAACGGCTGCATTTGCCGGAGCAATGTCTGAAATATAACGGAAATCCGGACGGGTTTCAAACATCGTTACAATGTCATCTTCGTTAATAACCTCCTTGCGTGCTGTATTTACCAACGTGGCTCCCTGCGGCATTTTACTCAACAACGAAAGATTGATTGACTTTTTCGTTTCATCGGTAGCCGGAACGTGCAATGAGACATATTGACAGGTTGCATACAACTCTTCTGCTGAATGAACAGGAATAACGCCCTGCTCTTTCATAACATCATCCGGACAATAAGGATCGAACGCATAGACTTCCATACCGAATCCTTTGGCTATGCGAGCAACGTTCCGTCCTACCTGGCCATACGCATGGATCCCGATTTTTTTGCCTTTAAGTTCTGTCCCGGATGTGCCGTTATAGAAATTCCGGGCAACCATTACCATCATACCGAAAGCCAGCTCGGCTACGGCATTCGAGTTTTGTCCCGGGGTATTCATTACACACACTCCTTTATCGGTGGCTGCCTGTAAATCGACGTTGTCGTAACCGGCTCCGGCACGTACGGCAATTTTTAAATTTTTGGCGGCATCGAAAACCTCTTTATCCAAAATATCGCTCCGGATAATAACACCATCGACATCTTTTATGGCATCCAACAAGGCGCTTTTTTCTGAATACTTTTCAAGCAAACGGAGTTCTGCTCCGGCATCTTCTACTACTTTTCTGATCCCTTCTACCGCAACGGTGGCAAAAGGTTTACTGGTGGCTACTAATATTTTCATTGTTATACCTCCTATTATCTCTTTTCCCCTGCCCATGACACAAAGAGACAGCCAAAAGAGCGTGATTAAAAATAAAAAGAGGAGAAAATAGAATATGTTTTATTTTCTCCTCTTCGGATATAAAATTAGTGTTGTTTTTCAAATTCTTGCATAACGGCGATCAAAGCCTCTACGCTTGATTTGGGCATGGCATTATAAATAGATGCACGGAATCCACCTACTGAACGGTGTCCTTTAATCCCTACCATACCTCTTTCGGTAGCGAATTTTACAAAGTCGGCTTCTAACTCTTTGTATTCGTCTTTCATGACAAAACATACATTCATAACCGAGCGGTCTTCTGCCTTTGCCGTACCTACGAACAACTTGTTTCTATCTATTTCGTCATACAGGACAGCGGCCTTTTCGAGGTTCATCTTTTCGATGACCTTGATTCCTCCTAATTGTTTGTAATATTTGAGTGTCTGCAAGGCTGCATATACCGGCAATACAGGAGGGGTATTGAACATGGATTCTTTTTTAATGTGCGTAGCGTAGTTCAACATGGTCGGGATCGCCCGATCCACTTTTCCCAAAGCATCTTCGCGTACGATAGCGATGGTAACCCCTGCGGGTGCCAGGTTTTTCTGTGCACCGGCATATATGATTGCATATTTGGAAACATCTACCGGACGAGAGAATATATCTGACGACATATCGGCAACCAGAGGTACCTTCACATCAGGGTCAAAACGCATTTCCGTACCGAATATCGTATTATTCGAGGTAAAGTGGAAATAATCGACATCTTCGGGAACGGTATAATTCTTGGGAATGTAGCTGAAATTGGCATCTTTTGAAGAGGCAACCACATCTACTTCTCCAAACAATTTGGCTTCTTTAATAGCTTTTTCTGCCCACGTACCGGTTTCAAGGTAAGCTGCTTTGGTTTTCAATATGTTGTAAGGCACCATGCAGAATTGCATACTGGCCCCCCCTCCGACAAATATCACGTCATAACCCTGCGGAACATCCAAAAGCTCTTTAACCAATGCACGGGCTTCGTCCATCACGGCTACGAATTCTTTACTTCTATGCGAAACTTCCAACAAAGACAATCCCGTTCCGGCAAAATCGAGAACAGCATCGGCTGTATTTTTAATGGTATATTCACTCAAAATAGAGGGACCTGCATAAAAATTGTGCTTTTTCATCTTTGTAAAAATTAAATCTGTTATTGTTTTATGGTTTCTCTTTCGATTAATTGATGTGGCGAAATTAATATTTTTTTTATTCACCGCAAAGTTTTAACAACAAAATGAGCAAAAATATTCATCTTTTTTGTCTATTTGTCATTTAAACCGTTCAAAACAAAACAATATTCTATTACACAGAGAGCCGATCAATAACGCTCAGGCCACAACTTGGAGATGTATTCTTTCAGTTTTTGTTCGGCAGGCATCGTTTGAGGATGCCAAAACGACCGTTCTTTCAAGGTTTCGGGCATATATTCTTGACGTACAAAGTGTCCGGGATAGTTGTGCGCATACTTGTAATCTTTCCCGTAATCGAGTTTCTTCATCAAAGAGGTCGGGGCATTTCTCAAATGTAACGGCACAGGAAGATTGCCAGTCTGACGCACCACGTCAAGGGCTTTATCAATAGCCAAATAGGCTGAATTGCTTTTAGGGCTGGATGCCAAATAAACGGTAGCTTCGGCCAATACGATACGTCCCTCGGGCCATCCGATGTTTTGCAAGGCATCGAAACAGGCATTGGCCATCAACAAAGCATTGGGATTGGCTAACCCGATATCTTCGGCTGCCGAGATAACCAACCGGCGGGCAATAAACGCGGGATCTTCACCGGCTTCGACCATACGGGCCAACCAATACAGGGCGGCATCCGGATCGCTGCCGCGAATAGACTTGATAAATGCCGATATGATATCGTAATGCATTTCTCCGCCTTTATCGTATGCTGCCGGATTCTCCTGCAACCGTTCTGTTACCGTATGGTTGTTTATTACGATTGTTTCCCCATCCTCGGCACTTACCAGCAAATCGAGAATATTCAGCAACTTGCGGGCATCGCCCCCTGAAAAGCGGAACAGGGCTTCGGTCTGCTGGACATCGAACATCCGTTGTTTTAATTCAACATCTTCGTGCAACGCCCGATGCAATAATTTCAATAAATCATCCTCTTCCAACGGTTTCAACACATATACTTGGCAACGCGACAACAAGGGACGTATCACTTCAAACGACGGATTTTCGGTAGTGGCACCAATCAACGTTACCGTACCGTTTTCGACCGCACCCAACAATGAATCCTGTTGCGCTTTATTGAAACGGTGTATTTCATCGATAAAAAGAATCGGCCGCCCTTTACGGAACAACCCCGTTTCTTTACATTTATCCAATACATCGCGCACCTCTTTTACCCCCGAATGGATGGCACTCAATGTAAAAAAAGGAACATCCAACTGGTTGGATATGATTTTGGCCAAGGTGGTTTTCCCTACGCCCGGAGGTCCCCACAAAATAAATGACGCCACTTGTTTTAACTCTATCATCCGACGCAGTACCGCTCCCGGGCCCACCAAATGAGCCTGGCCAATGTATTCTTCCAAGTTTTTGGGCCGAAGCCTCTCTGCCAAAGGTTGCAACATAACTTTAAATCTAATTCTACAACAACAAAGATAAGGTATAATCTGATGAAAAAAAATCAGAAAAAACTCATTTTCCCCTCTCCTGTATTAAACTTTTTTCGATCCAAATCGTCTTAATTACGTGTTACAAACCATAGGTATTCTATTCTGATGGTTTTACTATGAAATATAAACAAAAACAAAACTGTATGAAAACAAAAATTTTGACCATTCTATTGTGCTTCATGTGCACAACTGCCATCTCTACTTATGCCCAGAGTGAAAACCAAGCGCCTCAAAAAAGATCACAAACACAACGCCCCAGAGAATGGGTAAGACGAGATTCTCTGCCCAGCCAAAAGATGATCAAAGATCTATCTTTAAAAGAAGACCAGATAAAAAAACTGAAAGAAATTTCAGAAAACTTTCAGAAAAAGTCCACGGAACTGCGCGAAAAATACAAAGATGACAGAGAAACCTGGATGAAAAAAGTTCGGGAATTGAACACAGAACGCGAAACGGAAATCAAGAATGTTCTGAATGACGAACAGAAAAAAATCTGGGAAAAGCAACAACAAGAACGCCAAGAACAGATGAAAAAGATGAGAGAAAACCGGGGAAACCGAGGCGATAGAGGCGGTCGCGGAGCCGGACAATAAAAAGAAAGAATCATTTCAAATTTTACACAATTCATTTTTAACCCTTTAACGGGCGGACAACAAAATAAAGTGTCCGCCCGTTTTTCATATAAAAAATTTTCCAAAAATAAAATCCCCAAAATATAGGTCAATATTGGAACTTATTCGCTATCTTTACAGCTGTTCTATACCCATGAAAACACCGTATCAAGCGACTATTCCGCCTCGATTGCCTGATAATGAATATATGCAGTCGGGAAAGGGATGTTTTTTTGTTATCGCCAATTACAGAATTCCAACGCGATAATTGAGAAAAGAGAAAAAATAAAATAATATATAATGTCAAGTGAATGGAACTATCAACCGTTAACAGAAGAACAAAAAGAAATACAAGAGCATCTTTCGAAAGAGTTGGCTATTAGCCCGGCTCTGTGCGAACTTCTGACTCAACGCGGTATAACCTCGTTGGCCGAAGCCAAGAAATTTTTCAGACCCCAACTGTCCGACCTGCATGACCCGTTTCTGCTAAAAGACATGGACCAGGCCGTAGATCGTTTAAACAAGGCGATGGGACGCAAAGAAAAAATTCTGGTTTACGGCGATTATGATGTGGACGGCACTACTGCCGTATCGTTGGTGTATAAGTTCTTGCGGAATTTTTACTCTAACCTCGACTACTATATCCCTGACCGTTACGACGAGGGATACGGTATCTCTATCAAAGGTATCGATTTTGCCGCAGAAAATGGCTTTAAATTGATAATCGCCTTGGATTGCGGCATAAAAGCCATAGAGAAAGTGGCTTATGCAAAATCAAAAGGAGTTGACTTTATCATCTGTGACCACCATATGCCAGACACGTCCTTGCCGGAGGCCGTTGCTGTATTGGATCCCAAACGAGACGATTCGGGCTACCCGTACAAACATCTTTCGGGATGCGGCGTCGGCTTCAAATTCATGCAAGCATTTGCATTGAGCAATGGAATAGAGGTATCGAAATTTCTATTCCCATTACTCGATTTGGTGGCAGTCAGCATCGCATCGGACATCGTACCTATCACTGGCGAAAACCGCATCTTAGCATTTCACGGATTAAAACAACTCAATTCAAATCCGAGTACGGGGCTACAAGGCATTATCGAAGTATGCGGATTAAACGACCGAGAGATTACGGTCAGCGACATTGTGTTCAAAATCGGTCCGCGCATCAATGCCTCCGGGCGTATGCACTCGGGAAAAGAGGCGGTAGATCTACTCACATCCAAAGATATAGCATCGGCCCGGAAAAAAAGCGAAAACATAAACCAACACAACGAAGACCGGAAAGAGTTGGATAAACGCATCACCGAAGAAGCGAACAGTATCCTTGAAAACCGCGACGATTTTATTGACCGCAAGTCCATC
>CASGEW010000040.1 GCA_949300615.1 uncultured Bacteroidales bacterium | reverse complement strand
CAAAATAAAGTCGTATCTTTGAACCCAAGATAAAGGCAGACACCATCCCGACAAGGGAAGCCAATAGTTCTTTCAAAAAAGTGTCCAATTCGTACCCCCCTTAAAGGTAGTGGTATGCTAAGATATTGATTTTAAGACTTGTATTTCGCTGGGTTCATAACCCAAGCGGATCACTAAAAAAGGTGGATAAAACCAGAAAATAAAGATAGCTCCTGCAATATTGTAGGAGCTATCTTTTTATATAAAATCGGTTTAAGTGATATATGTTTTTCTGAAAAACTAAGGTGAAATACTAAATTGTAATTAAGAAATTTGTTTACAAGCCTTTTTTTGTTATCGATATGGTGTTATCTCTTATCTTTTCTTTGCAAATAACACGTATTAGAGAAATAGATTCATTCTTGATTTTTTTACATTCTTAATTCTTTAACATGAAAGAGGTAAGTTTTTTATGTGGTTTATTATTAATGGTGTGTTCGTGCAATGGAGTAGATAAGAATAAACCATCTGACATAAATGATAATCCCAAAGAGATAGTCCATTCCCCAAAAACAACAAATTTTCAAGGTGCGGATTTCACATATCCTGGGAGCGATATTTCTTTTAAAGTAAATGTTGAAGGGAACAACCTGATTATTAAACCCGAAAGCCTAAGTGTTTCTAACGAAGCTTTTCGTCATGATATTACGGGTTATACAGTAATAAATGCAGAAATTGGAGATCTAAATTTAGACAGTTATCCAGAAATCTTTGTATATCTAATCTCACAGGGAAGTGGAAGTTATGGAAAACTTATTGGATATTCTGTAAATAATGGGAAATCGGCAAGCCTGGTCTATTTACCAGAGATATCTGAAAATAAAGCTATCAATAAAGGATATATGGGCCATGATGAAATGGCTATCGTAGAGAGTACATTTTGTCGGCGTTTCCCTATCTATCAAGAAGGTGATAGCAATTCCAAGCCGACGGGAAAGACCAGACAAATACAATATAAATTGGTTAATGGCGAGAATGGTAGAGTATTGGAAATAGACAAAGTGTTAGAGTTTTAATATTCTTGTATCCGAATCTTGGTTTGGAATTTTAGTTTTCGTTTATACTTTCCTCAAAGACTTGCCGTTATTAATTAAATCTGTTTTTTGTTTTCAGATAAGCGTTATCCTATGCTTTCTTTTTATCCGAAAATCCATTTAGAACTTTTAGGGGCAAATCTATAACAGGTAGCAACAAATGCCCAACAAATGATAAAAACAATAATAGCCGTTACGGGAATTCTTATCGATACCGGTATGGAGAAGGTGTTTGCGATGGAGTAACTGAACCCGACGACAAAATAGTGTACCATATAAATTCCTAATCCGCATTTTGCAATATTGGAGAATGTTGCGATGGACTTGGCTGCATTTAATTTAACCTTGCGAACTATCAAAAAAAGAGCTATTGTCATAAGGGCCACATTGGGAGAACAGTATAAGAAAAAGAGTTCCATCTCCTGTTCCGAACAGTTGGGATTTGCCGTTATCGCTTTAAATCCTCCGTAAGTTATAAGATAGCCAACGATAAACATCGGCAAACTTATGGCAATCGTTTTCGTCCAGTTCATCGTTTTAACATCTTTCGCCAGAAAATGGCCTAACAGCAGATACCCATTGAATCCGGCAAAATAATAAAATGTTCCAAAAGAGTTCCAGGCACTTAATCCAAATAGATTTTGAGAGAAAAAAGAATAGGCATAGGGTAAAAAGAGGGATAATCCCCAAATTCCTAAAAAATTTTTTTTCTGTGAAACAGTAGCTCGTTCTATCCAGGAAGAAAAGACGGGCATATAGAGATAAAGTCCTATTAACATGTATAAATACCACATCGGTACGGTATATACATTAAACTGAAACGGGATGAGTGTGATGTTTTTTATCGCATCTCCAAACGACTGGGAGGCATCTGGGGTACCATAGGCAAATACTTCGGGTATGACGGTAGAAGGTAATCCCAAAATACCAGTAACCCATGGAAAAAGATTGTAGAGAACAGACCATAATATAAAAGGCACAGCAATCCGGAGAACTCTTTTCTTGTAAAAACTCTCAAACGAGGTTTTTACGGGCAATAACAATATTCCTGTAATCATGACAAAAAGAGGAACACATGGGCGAAGGAAAGAGCCATAAAGAGCGCCCCAGAAATTAAATTCCGGATTGGACCTTGCTTCGGGTGAGACATTGAATGGATCGGAACAATGAATACAAATGACCATGAAAATGGCAATAAATTTTAATACATCTATCCATGAGATTCTTCCGGATTGATTGGACGAGGATGGTTGTTGCATAAAAACATATTTATTTAGTCGTATCAGGAAAACATATTTTTGATTTTTATTTCGGACAATATAAATCTTCCTGATTAACGTTTACCTTCAAACATTTCATTCCGGTCTTCCTGTTCTTTGGCCGTTTTTATTTTGAAATTGTTAAATGTATAGCTGATTGTCAAAAGTATTTGTGGGTATTTGGGTTTGATTTTTGTATATAGAAGTAAATCGGATGTTTGAATATCATTTACATAACAAGCTGATCGAAAAATATCTTTAAAAACCAAGGTTGCAGTTATCCGACGATTAAAAAGCTGCTGTCTCAATGCTACATTGGCATACCAATAGGCATCACTTTTCCCTTGTGTTGTTACAGATGGTCCGACAAAACTCCCGTCTAATTGCACCCGTGTGGATTTTCCCAATGTAAACAAATTGTTCCACATGATATCGTAGTTTGTACTTGCATCACTTTTCCCTCCTGCCGTCAATTCGTTTTTTACTTTATAATGATAAACATTTCCATTAATCGTGGTGTTCCACCAACGAGACGGATGAAGAGAGACGCTTAATTCGAGTCCGGAAGAGTAATCCCGTCCGACATTTGCCATAGAATCTAAGGTTACCCCTTCTTTAAACGGAACGCGTAACCGTTCTATTTTATCTTTACGAGAGCGATGAAAGGCTGTGGCAGAAACTAAGTTCTCGCCAAAAGACCTGCGATAATTCATCTCAAACGAGTTGATATATTCTGGGCGGATATCGGGATTCCCAATGACGGCAGAGAAAAAATCGTTATAGGTTATGTATGGTTCCATGAACCAAAGCTCGGGACGGGTTGTTCGATAGGAGTAAGAAAATTGTAATTTCTGCTCATGCGGAAAATTGTATCCTGTATGTACCGAAGGAAAGACTTCAAAACGGTTGTCAGAACGGCTTGCCCCAGGAATCGAAGATATTAATTCCGTATGGGTATGTTCGCCACGTAACCCCGCTTGAATATCGAACTTTTTCCAGGAACTTGAAAGAATGGCATAAACAGAATTTAGCGCTTCTTTAAAATAAAATGTATTATAGGCTTCTTCCTGCTTGTCGAAAAGTCCTGTTTCGGGATTCCACCATTCCAATTCATAATCCCCATCTTCCAAATAGGAATAATATTGGTATCCTGCTTCCAGTTTTCCCTTATCATACAAGGGCAATACATAGTCTATGTTTCCTCGTATCGTTTTCCGGAATTCGGCTTCATAATAACACATACCATCTTGACGTTTCCCTTGCATGTCTGTCAACTCATTATAGGAATATTCCAAAGAATTTCCTCCATATTTATAATATGCAGAGGCCGATAACAGATGGCCTTTATCATTAAAACGGTGTTCAAACCTTACATTTCCGAGTCCAAAATCTTCTGAATTTTCAAAATCGTTGTTGTTATTATAAAGAATAGGGGCAGATTGCTCTCCATTTACGATACTCGTTTCGCGATATAATAAATCGCCGTTATGGGTACGACCGCCATGACCTCCTTCAATATCAATAGATAAGGTCGTTTTAGGTAATTCCAACTCCCAACCGCCTCTTAGAGAATAGTTATATTTATTTCCTTCATGAGGGCCTTTCCCATTTAAAACGGTTGTCTTATCTTCTAATATCATTGTGGTTTGTTGCTCATACTGGCTTTTTGTTACTTTATCGGCCCATTGTCCTCCCAGAAACCACCGTGAACGATTGCTCTGTTGGTTAAGTAAGAAATCGCCCCGACGCATAAGCCACGTACTCCCCGAAAGATTGACCATTCCGCTCAATCCTTCTAAAAAATGCTTCTTTGTGATGATATTGATTATACCGACATCACCTCCTGTGTCGTGTTTTGCAGAGGGTGTCGTAATAATTTCTATATTTTCAATTTGGCTGGCCGGGACCTGTTCCAATGCTTGGGTCCCTGTAAAAACACTTGGTTTTCCATCTACATAGACTAAAAATCCGGAACTGCCCCGGAATGTAACATTCCCTTCGGCATCGACACGGATTGAGGGTGTATTTTCCAATACATCTACTGCCGACCCTCCATTCCCTACCATATTCGACGAAGCATCTACAACCTTTTTGTCTAATTTGTAGATTATTTGTCGTTTCTCTGCTACAATTTCAACCTCAGAAAGGCCGACTTCTAGGGGTTGAAGCATAACTACGCCTACGTCCACAGGGCTTTGTCCGGTTAGAACTAATTTACGGGAATAAATATCATAACCAAATAGCTTAATCATCAACGTATAGGTTCCATCAGGTACCTGACTAAAAACAAACAAACCTTCCTCATTGGGATAAGTTTGTAACATCGATTCAACTTGTCCGTCTTTGTACAAAAAGATTTCAGCAAAATCAATAACTTTACCATTATCTGCATCTTTCAGATACCCTTTTATACTGAACTCTTGTTGTGCGACCAACAATGCACTCCAAAAACAAAAGTATAGTAACCACACAATCCTTTTCATCCCCATCCTCCTATTTTGATATTCAGCTTTTAATCAGTAAAATTATGGATCATTGTCTTAAATATAGTAATATCAATAAACTAAAATATTGAAAATTAAATACAAAAGTAAAGATATTATTTCATCTCTCCAATAAAGGAACAAAACGATTTTTATTCTTCTTTTATTTAAAAAATAAAACCTCTGAGACGGCAAACTGTTTTAGAGGTTTTGAGGGAGGGTTCAGGTGGATCACTGAAAAACATCCGGAGAAAAACAGAAAGGTCCTACGTCGATGTGTAGGACCTTTTTTATTTTCTCCGGACTTCGGGAGAGAGAGGGAGGGGGGATAATCTTTCTGTTGTATCGGGAAAGAATACGACTTATGAGTTCTTGAACCCGACACGTTTCCCCATGTCCAGATTGTCCCAGACGAAAGCCTTTATTTCGTCGATAGGAATCTGTGACCGTTTGATGGTAGAACCTTTTTCTCCTAAACGGGTCCAATGAATTTCGGCAATCGATTCGGCAATTAACTTCATGGTTCTCGCGTTGGCATAGCCTAAATCTCGTCGAGAGCACATCCCTTTGATAAATAGTCTCATATGCTCATAGGCCTCGGTAGAAAAAGATAGGTTGTGCTTGTCTAAACATTTTTCGAGAATGGGCAATAATTGTTCCTTCGTATAATCTTTAAAGTAGAATGTATGGTTGAACATCGGAAATCCCGTACGGTGCAGACTCTTGGTTAATGAGTCTGTATTGGTCTCATTCTCAGATAATATGATAGCATAATTGCCGGGAATCTCTTCTAATATGTAGTTCAGTTTAAATTGTATCTCATCGCTGCTGAATTTACAATCAGCTCGTTTAAACAGAGATGCGTCGCCATCAATGAATAAGATTCCCTCTTTTGATTTTTTTATGGCTGATTTAAGAAAGGTATCAGCTTTATATTCCGACACATTGTAGAATTCCTCGAATTTGATCTCTGTCAGGTGGCCTCTGTCCAGGATGTTCATGGCTTTCAGCAATCTCCCCATAATGCTGGCAACCGTACTTTTCCCCGTTCCGGTGTTTCCGATAAAGTTCCACCGCAGGGGGAAGGATTCTGAGTAGATTTTGTTGGACTTTTGGAGGAGGCGGGAAACCCTTACAAAATCATGTACATTCTTTTTTATTTGTTCTAATCCAATCATCCCGTCTAACTCTTTTAGGGCTTTTTTTATGGCTATTTCGTCGAAACGGATACGAGTCTCTTCGTTGTCAGATTGCTTGCCATAAGATGGGATGTCCGATTTACAGATAGTAGTAAGTACTTTTACATTGTTCTGTTTTTCAGCAGGAAGGGCCTGTATCCGTGTACCCATAGCCGGGATGATCTCATTGGTTATCAAGCGAGATATGAACCTTGCATTTCCCCAGTTCGGAGAGCGGTTTTCCATATTTTTCTTTACCAAGTCTCGAAGGGCTTTCCATGCCGTCGGGGTAAACTTGAACTCTTTTTCTTTGGCAATCTTTTTGCCTATCTCCATCAATTCATCCAAGGTATAATCGTTAAAATAGAACGTGTATGGAATCCGCGATTCTAATCCGGGGTTGGAACTGAACAGCTTTTTCATCTCTTCCGGATAACCTGCGAATATGATAATCATATCGATGTAATCTTTGCTTAGAGTTGTCAGCAACGCCTCCATGGCTCTTTGTCCGAAATCAGATTTGTTGTTGTCGTCGTATAGCGAATAGGCCTCGTCAATGAACAAAACATTCCCTTTTGCCTTTTTCAGTAATTCTGACGTTTTGTGTTCTGTATCACCGATGTATCTTCCTATCAGATCTTTTCTTTCCGCAGTGATGACCCGCCCGGTTGACAATATTCCCATGGATGCGTATATCTCGCCAATCAGTTGGGCAACGGTTGTTTTACCGGTTCCGGGATTACCCAGAAAGGCCATATGTAGAGGCGGCAGGTTGGAGATGATACCCAGTTCATTCCTTTTCTTCATCATTTTTACCATATTCAGGTGTTTTTCCATCTCCTTTTTCAGGTTGTTCAACCCGATCATCGAGTGCAATTTCAGCATAGGATTTTCTGCCGGGGTTATCACCGGGATATCCTCTTTCTCGATTTTCATCAGTTGTATCAATGAGGGGTTTTTTATCTTTCCGATGCGCAAAGACATCGCTTTCAATATCTCATTCGATAGCAAGTTAATGATATATCGCCCGTTCCCGAAAGAGTGGTCTCTCTTGTTGTAGTCGTTTTGAACCTTGTTCCGAAGAATGGTTTTTGCCTCGGGAGATAGGAAGTAGTTGTTCTTTTCGCAGAAGGTTTCGGCGATATTCATCAGTTCATCGACGCTGTAATCCTCGAAAATAAACCTGTTTTCTGGGGGAAAATGAGAACTGATGCCCGAATGTGCGGACAAAAAAGCAGTCATCTCTTCTGTTGGTCCGGACAACAACAAACCCCAGTCTTTGTCTTTTTCGCCTCCCAGCTCTGAAAGAAGCGTCTCAATGATGTTGCGTCCGGGATCTTTACTGTCGTCAGATTTATAAAGGATATTGGCTTCTTCAATAAAAAGAATCCCTCCTTTGGCTTCTTCAATTGCAGCAAGTGTTTTTTCTTGTTCACTGGCATAGTTTTGTCCCATAAGAGTGCTCCTTTTTTGGAAAACCACATGGCCTTTGCTTAATAATCCCAGCTCTTTTAGCATTTTCCCGTATAGCTTGGCGACCGTATTTTTTCCGGTGCCAGGATTTCCCATGAAAACCGTATGTAAAGAGGGTATAGGTGTTTCTAAATTCTTTTGTTTCCTTTTTGGGGCTAATAGTACTCTGGTCCTAAGGTCTTCCATCTGCTTTTTCAAGGAAGAGAGACCTGTCATGCTGTTTATTTTTGTAAAAGCATCTTCTTCGGTATTTGTAGAACAGGCTTCGGACAATATAGACCCATAAACGGTTTTGTCGCTGATTTCAAAGAAGAAAAAACCGATAGTTTCTTTTTTGGATTGAACCTCAATGAGATATATCCCTTTGCTCCATGTAAATTTATCTCCTTGCTCTATCGTTAGTTCGAGGGTTACGTCGTAAACGTCGCTGTATTTTTTATTTAAGGTATAAACACCATTCCTTTTTTCTGTATGTAAGAGAATCCCTGAATCATTGTAAAGGGATATACAAAATTCTCCTTTATGGATATTGCTTAGCCAGGATCTCAGGAGAATATGGAAGTGAATACTTTCCAGCGCTTTGATCGATAGTTTTTTTACGGGTTTGTTACGTGCCTCTTTTTCTCCCCATTTTCCATAGAGGTTGACGGTATTTATGGCAAAACAATCGGGAATGGGAAGGGTAAACTCTTCGTCTTCATTGCTTTCGTCTTCGTTGTTTTCTTTTTCTTCCTCTGGTATTGGAGATTCTTCCGGCATTTCTTTTTCCGGGTTCTCTTCTTGCGAAACAATAAATTCATCTAAGAGGCGAGAGAACTCTTCATCGTCGTATGGTTCGGTTTTATTATCATTATTGGGGAGGTCATCTGGCCTCGGAAACTTTATCTCTTCCTGAGGGATGTTTGCGTTTGTATCAATGAATTTTTCCAAAAGACGGATCATCTCGTCGTCCGTTATATGGGTATCGTTTTCTGTATCGGCGTTGGACTCGGACGTCGAAGGCGATTTGGGGGTATATGCTTTCACCGAATCTGTAACGGCCTTGTTTACCTGATGAATAACGGTTGCATCCATCTCTTCCCATATCGATTTCATGTCGTCGTAATTAACGATGGTATGGTTGCATATAAGCAGTAGATGGATTTTGAATTGCGGTGCTGGAAAGAATCGGGAATAAAATTCCTTGACTTTATGCAACCGATATAGCGGAGAGACGCGATGAGATCCTTGTGAGAAATATAAAGGAACTTCTCCATCGGAGGCATCTTCGTCTGCCAGCCAGTCTTGATCTTGGTTAGAGGTAAAGAAAGTATCGCATTTTACCAATAATATCTCATTCTGTGAGATGTACAACAGGTCTAACAGTGGCATATTGGCCTCATATTTGATTTTGCGGGCCAAACAGACAGTTTCAAGAAGATTCAGCTTTTCTGCTATATTATGAGGGTGTATCTCTTTTAAAATATTGTCGAAGTCTGGTGTGGTAGGTGTCGGATGATTCATGGTTGTATGATGTTTATAAGCAAATGCAAGATACTTATAATATTTTTATCATTCAATAACAATTGGACATAATATGCGCAATGAATGGATAAAAAATAATAATGTGTTGATAGTAATTATAATAAAGTGTCTTGGGAAAGCCTGATCGGTATAAGTTTATAATTCGGTTTGTATGAAAACTACGGACAACCCTCCGGTATGGATAGTGCCATACCAGTACGGAGGAAAGAACAATGTCTCTCTTTTTTCCCTCCTTAATAATATATTTTCCCATTGTTTGGGTTTGTTGAACGGTTTGTCCGTAAGGTAGTTTTGCCATAAATGTAACGGGAGGACAGTCAAACGTTCCTCCCGTTATTTTTGTTCTTATAGCTTTACTTATTAGGGTGAAATTCCTTTATTTGTATAGAGTAACCTCTGCTAATCCGGCTCGTCCTTCGGAGGCTTTTTCGATTGTGATTCTGAAATACTTCAATTTCTTTTTCATCCGGACAGGTTTGAAATCCCAACCGGTACACTCTTTTTCGTATAGAAGTTCCCAGGAAGAACCGTCTTCGGATACCTCTACCCGATGTTTGTATGAAGAGCTGTCTTTTTGGAAACGGATACGACCGGCAATGATCTCTGTCGGTTCTTTTAGTGTCAGCGTGATTACTTGCGGGAACGTATCTTCACCGGCAATCCACCAACTGAAATCGTCTCCGTCGATCAGGTTCGACTCCGAATAGCCTTCTTGGGTCGAAGTCGTTTCGACCGCCTCGATCTCGGCAGTCGGCCTTTCAAGAATCTGTTTGTCCCAACGGGTCGGCTTCACGACAACACCCGTCTCTTCATCTCCGATGAATGTTGCGTGTTGGCCATCGGGCAAGTAATTACCTTCAAATGGATACGATTTTATTTCGGCTTTACCTTCTTTCAAGCCATTTGAACTTGCTTGGATATGAATTTTACCGGCGTTTCGCGTTGTCCGGATAAATGCAAAACCGATGCCTCCTTCTACCCGCTGTGGATTTATCCCGATTCGGCGAATTCCATCACCTATCAACGTCCCCTCGCCCGATACCGTAATATGGATCTCTGCGTCGGAGGTGTTTGCCCTTGTACCGTTTTCGTCGCAAATCTTGAAATAGACCGGAATCATGTCGCTCCCGTCAGCTACCGGTACGACCGGATGATCGGGAATGATGATCTCTATATGGTGAGGTATCCCCGGGGTACGTACACTGTGCGAGGCGACAACTTTTCCATTTACCAGGCCTTCGGCTTTCAACTCTCCGCTTTCATAATCTCCGGCATTGAATAGATAGAGCGGGCTCCCGCCTTTTTCGATTATCGCTCCGTAGCGATCCATTTGTTCTTGACGGGTTTGTTTGCCAATCAACTTGCCATTGCGGTAGAGACGAACTTCATCGCAGTTGGAAAAGACGGGGATGTCGGTTGTCGATGTGATATATTGTTTAGATGAGTTGAAAGAGGCAACATATACCATCGGACCGTCATAAAGCCCCGGTTGGGAAATCTCTTTGGGCCGCATACTCTGCATCATGTAATAGCTGAATTTCGGATAACGGTTTACATCTACCACGCCGCAAAACATGGTATGCTCTTCGGCCCCCCGATTATAATCGTTGTAACTCCATAAGAAGTGCCCACCCATACGGGGGTTTGCATCCAACATACACCAATCGAAATATCCTTTTCCTATTAGTTGTTGAAAGCGTCCACGGCATTGTCGCATCTGTTCTTCTTCATTTTCGTCCAGCCGTACGCGGGGTTTTTCACCCACGCCATCTCCCCATTCGCGGGTGAAAAGCGGTTTGACCGCAATCTGATCTTCCAAATAGTTGCTCATTACGCTTCCGTCTTTGGGGAATCGTCCCACCTGTTTATAAAATACATCGTAATAGGGTTCTGTCTCTTCGTGGCTGTAATAGTCGGCAGAGGTGTACATCTGATCGCCGGGATATTCCTCGTGAGCGATCTGGTAGATAGACTTAACTACTTCTAACGGATAGTGCGTTTCGTTCAGTGCTGTTTCCCAAAGGATTATAGATGGATGGTTGCGGTCGCGGCGGATCATTTCTCTGGCTACCTGGTAGAGCCGTTCGGTAAACAAGGGGTTCTCGTTGAAATATTGCCATCCGGGAATACATTCAACCACCAACAATCCATATTTGTCGCAAGCGGCGAGAAATGCAGGGTCTTGGGGATAGTGGGCGGCTCGTACGGCGTTATATCCCCCACGTTTCATATCGATTACGTCGCGTTCCTGCATGGAGTTGGAGGCTGCATCTCCTACATATGGAAACGATTGGTGACGGTTGGCACCGACCAGGTATAGATGCTCGCCATTGATGAAAAAACCTTTGTCGCGTTCATAGTGGATGGTACGGATACCGATTGTTTCCGTACGGGAATCAACTATATTGCCGTCAACTTTTACTCGACATTCCAACTGGTACAGGTTGGGATGGTAGGGATGCCAAAGGAGAGGTTTACTGATGGTCAGGGTCTGTTCCAAATGGCAATTATCGCCTCCTTTTAAGGAGAATGGAGTCTCTTGTTCAGCTACGATTCGTCCGCGGGCATTCTTCAATAAGCATTGTACCACCCCGTTGCGGGAGGCTTCGTGTTTGTTTTCCAAGTGGGTACGGATTGCAACGGAAGCCTCTTCTTTATCTACCTTAGGGTAAGTGATAAAAAGGCCGCCACCGGCTACCTGGTTGGCTTCCAGTTCATCCGAGATATGCAACTTGTCTGATACGACCATCTTGACATCCCTGTAAATACCGCTGTAATAGTAGAAATCCAATCGGTCTTGCGGTTTTCCCGGAGGGGTTAGTGAATCGTATTCGGCTGATACGCGCAAAGCCAGCAAGTTGTTGTTTCCCCAGTCGATGTAGTCGGAGATATCCGATGTAAAGCCTATATATCCACCTTTGTGCTCAGACACTTTATGACCGTTGACAAATAATTCGCAGGCATTCATCACGCCTTCAAACGAGATTGCGATGCGTTTGCCCTCATAGCTTTTCGGCAATTTAAAATATCGCCGGTACCAACCGATGCCATCGTAAATCACGTTACCGCCGCAATGTTTCTTTTCCAGTTGCATGATATGCGGAACAGTTGCCGGTATCCATTGGGAGTCGTCTAAACCGACCTCCTGTCCATTTTCTGTTTCTCCACGGAAGAAAGCCCAGTCGTTATTCATATTGAACGTGATGCGGGGGTTATCCTTTTCTGTACAGGCCTGGCAGATCGACAAGAGCAGCAATAACCACATGCACCCAATTTTAGTAGATACATTCATAATAATAGATGGTTTCGTTTTTTGTTGATAGGTTTTTGGTTGGTTTTATTAGGGTTATCTCCTTATTTCAGCAGCATTGGGATAGGGGGCTATTTCAGCAGCCTGGATGGTAGCTCCGTTCGCTGTTTGGCGCAACCCGAGGATCAAGACGTTCTTTTTGTCTTTCCCGAAATTCAGCCAACATTCGGGCAGGTAGAATTCGCGTTGCGGGCCGGCTTCCCAATGACGTCCGATGTTATGACCGTTCAACCACATATATCCGTTGCCGGAAGCATTGATCCTCATCAACCATGGAATCCAAACCGAGGGATTCTTTTCCGGAAGGCTAAATTCTATTCTGTACCAAGTGAATAACCCGTCTTGTGAGGATTTGGGTTGAACGCCGTTCCCCTTTCGGGGTATCTCCATTTGGGTATTTAACGCTATCGTTTCCCAATCGTTGGCATCGAAGGAGGGATCGGTCCATCCGTCTGTTATTCCGGCGGGATCTTTGGCGATCTCCCAGTTCAAGGGATGTGTCAGGGCTGTTTCTGTTAACGACAGTCCGGCCTGACGGATACCGGCCAACTCTTCCATCGGGACATAACCGTGGGCATGGCCCAGATTTTCATATACGACCAATATCTCATTTTCACCCGGTTGTAATATACCCGATACGTCGAAGCGGTTGTCGTATTCATCCGGGCGGATACGATCAAAACAGTTCCGGGTAGTCCATGTCTGTGCTTCTGCCTTGTCCGGGAATAGCCGTTTTACCGGTTTCCCGTTGACCGATACGGATACGATATCTCGCGTGAACATATTGAAAAGCAGAAATTTTTCCTCCTTTGCCTGGGTAGCCGTCAAATTGACTTTGGCCCGATACAGGCTGTATCGGAAATCGTTTACATCTAAATCGGATAGCGATACCGGTTGCGGCAACGGTAACCATTTTGCGTTTTGAGAAACCTCTTCTTTGCGTTTGACCGATGCGATGCGTATCGGTTCCGGCAGGTTGGTGGGCCGTTTGATGGCTTTCTGTTTTTTAGGCCACCATTCACCGGCAGAACTTTTCTTTCCCGCAGGGATGACGAGGACCTTCGAGTCCAAAGCTCCCAAGTCATAATTGATTTCGATCGGATCAATTGACAAGGAGTCTGTTTGAGCCGTCTCATCGACAGTCATCAAGACCTTCTCTCCGTTCTGGTTGATGTTGTACATCGCTTCACGGGGACGGCTGATTTTTCCGGGCATCAGGGTCGTTTTCCCTTTTATCGGGTTTTCCGGGTCGGTATTGTGCAAGAAGACGAATTTCGTTCCGTCTTGGGCGATGCGGACGCCACCGAATAGCGATTCAGGGGCACCTTGTAATTCACACGGTCCGCCGATGGTTCGAACCAGAAGCGGCTCAAATTGGTGGATGAACTCTCCGATGCCTTTGGCTGCCAGGTATTTCTCTCCGACAGCACCGCTTTCACGAATTGCGGCATTGTAATCGTACGAGGTTGTCATCCCTCTTGCTCCCCATCCGGCGAAGTGAGTACCTCCGAAAAACATATAGTAGTTGATCCCGGTCCCGCCTCCTAACATCGTCATCAACCCGATTGCCTGGAAATGGCGGTAGTCTGAATAGTGCTCTTCGCTCAATGTGCCGGTTACCAGCGAGAACCATCCCCCTTGCAATTCTGTTACGAATCCCGGAGCATCGGGTTGACGCTGTTTTAGGGCCGTCATTCGGTGGGCACAGCTTGGAGCATCTTTTTGTCCGACATAATAATTGTCGCAATCAAATACCTGCGACAACTCTTTGTCGTCGCTACCGCGGCATTCGCTTGTCAGGCAGGTAAATACGGGAATATCCATGCCGCTGTTGCGGACCGACCGGTATAAGGCTTTCAAAAAGTCCGGTTTGTTTGAGCAGCCATGTGCATTGTATTCATTTTCTATTTGTATCATAATGATACCTTTTTCTCCTTTCTGTTTTCGGGTAATCTGTTCATCGGCCAACTCTTGGCAAACGGCATCGAACCAATGTACACACCAACGGATGTGTTGGGAGTCGGCACTCCGAAGCCAGAGACCCTTTACATCGTCGGGGCGAAACTTGGCTAACCAACGCGGATAGGCTCCTCCCGAAAACTCAGCGCAAATAAACGGTCCGGGACGAACAATCGTATAGAACCCAAATTCCTCTTGTGCCATTGTCAGCCAGCGGCGTAAGTCAGAAAAGTCGAAATGGGTCGTATCTGCTATGTTGGCGGGCATGGTACGTTCGTGCCAATTCCACGGGACGTACGTTTCTACGGTATTGAATCCGGCTTCTTTGATTTTTTTGAACCGGTCTCTCCATAACTCTTCCGGACAACGGAAATAGTGGAATGCGGCACTATATACGAATATATCTTGTCCGTCGATGGTCAGGCATGAACCGTCGTAGCGAATCCTGTCCGGGTGTATGAAATTTTTGGCGGGCTTTTCTGCCGAAATATAAAAACCTCCCAAGCATTGGGAAAACAGGCAGAAAAGGAAAAATAGCGTTTTTCTTTTTAGGTTAGGTTGCAAATTCAAAATGTTAAAATAAGTATATGTTTGATTAATAGAGAATACCTTTTGTTGTAATTGACTTGATGTTGTTGTCTTGGTTGTCTGAAAAATCCATTTCCGGCGTGAATTCACGTCGGAAATGGATTTTCCCCTTTCTTTCTTGAATGAATGTTTTTCCGGGTGCCAGAATACCGGCCGTACCGGATGTCGTGTTGGGTCTCGAAAATGGTTTGGAGAGATCCGCTCTATTCAATCAAGAACCAGGTTGTTCCTTGCGCTTTGACCGAAACAGGCAGTAGCAGGTTGGCATCTTTGTCCAGTTGATACTCCGTACGTTGTCCGTCTGCCGTCATGACGGAGGCTTTCTCTTTTAAACCGGTATAGTAAAGCGGCAGGCGCATCTCTTTGCTTATGTCGTTGTCTGTCGGATTGAATACCACAACCATTCCCTTGTGCTGGATAAATGGATTTACGTGCATCATGCAATCCAGGTCTCGTCCGTTCGGGCGGCTGACGTGGATGATGTCGGAGGTCAGGATGTCCCGATATTTCTTGAACCAGTCTATCCATTTGGCAACCATCTGTTTGGTCTCAGGCGTATCGTATAGACGGTTACCCCGGATGGTCAAATGACAACCGCTGGCAAGATACTGTATCAGTTGTTGCTCGTAACGGTCGATGTTTTCGCACAGCGGCTCTAATCCCACCCGCGGATCATTCGTGTAGAAACCGACCAGTTGCAGGGTCATCCATCCCATGGGCGGGATTTTATGCCACGTGCCGTCGTAGATGTATTGCCGTCCCAATAAGAGTTGTTGTTGGGGAGTGAGGTTGGCGCTGGCTTCCCGATACCCCATACCGGTTGAGTTCTGGCCGTTTAAGAAATACCAGTCGGGAATCGGTACGTACATTCCCCGGCGTTTTAGCTCGTGGATAACTTCCACTTGCGTTTTCCATTGTTCCCATTGCGAATCTTCCAACCCGCGGTGATGGGGGTGTTGTGTCGAGGCGCAAACGTCTCCGTGGTAAGGGCCGTCCATATTGTAGGTCATCAACCCCGTTTTGTCGAAAAACTCCCACATCTTTGTGTAGTAGGTATCTTTCCATTCGCTGGCGATACATACGCTTTGCCCGAAAAGGCTGCCGGGTTTGTTCGTCTCCGGATTGATGCAATCGACGCTTTCGCCTCGTCCGCGGGAGGCTACCTGCAATTCGTAACCGCCCATTACGATACCCCGTTCTTGGGCGTAGGCTGCGATTCGATGCCATAATTGAACATAGGAAGAGTCTAAATTATCGTGGCTGATACCTGGCCATGCCATGATATCGAGTTGTTCCAACCCTAACTCTGCCAGCTGGTCGATAAAGGCTTTCAGCTTCTCTTCGTCGTGCGAGGTGATACCGCCCGAGATCAACGATTCGGTTACCTGGGGGGCCAACTTCTTGTATAAACGGCGGTGGCCCAGCGATTGGCGTTCGCGGTCGTCGCTATCCTGCAACAACTCGAACGTAATGTATGATTTGAAAGGGTTGTTATTGTCCACAATTACGTTGGGGCCCATGGGCAATGTGCTGATTAGCAGATTGCGGTGTTGGAATCCCAGGAACTTGTCTTCGGCCTGGTTATGGCTTGCCCAGGTGTTGTATTCCGGATCGACGTTCCACGTGGTGGTAGAGCTGCCGACGTGGTATTTCTTGGGTGTCCCGTTGTAGTGCATCAAGGCACTTCCCCGCAAGTCGGCATTGACCAATGCAAACGAATAGTCGCTTTCTACATGGATGCGGTTGATCTGATCCTGGTTCATGGCTACGATTTCAGTCTCTATCTCGTTAAGAACGACTGAATCTTTTCCGTTGTTTCGTACCTCTATCCATTTGGCCATTACCGGGATACCCTGGTAGATTTCGTAATTAACCGATACTTCCAGCCCGTTGACATCCGGCATACTCTCGGTCGGTTGGTAGGTCATAATTACCCGCAATCCTTTGGCCGGCCAATCGGTTTCAACGGCATTGAATTTCGGCTCCCACGGGTAGCGTTTCAGGGGCTCTGCGGTTTCTACCTTTGTCAAGGTAAAGGCCTGTCGCGAAGCCTCCATGTCGGGTAACCACGTCTCTAACAAGTAAGAATATTCCGGTTGTTTTTTTAATCCGCCTATTTCGTACCATACGCTATCGACCCGGATACGGGCTTCCGGTTTTATCGCCCGCAGGTATTCCGCTTCGTTCGATAGGTTTTTATATCCGATGCAGGCCAGGTTTCCGCTTACATAAAAGGTGCGGGATACCAGTCCGTTGTCGATCCGGAACATGGAACTCAATTCGTCGCCGGATTGTAAAACCTGTAAGCGGCAGGCTTCCTCAACAGGAGAGATCAACCAGTCTTTTGCTTGTCGGGTATCGGTAAAAGAGCTGACAAACTCTTTCCCCAGGCCCGGTTCGTTGATTTGGGCTATCAATGCTTTTCTCTTTTCTACCTGTATTTTATCCTGTTTCTTTATCTCCTTGTAGTCTAACAAGAAGTCGGCTTCCGGATCAAATGCCCCTTTTTTGAAGGTACTGTATCGTACTTCGTAAATTTCCCCGTTAAAAGCCTCTTCCCCTTTTTCGGAAATGGCGATGGAAAAGTTGGGGGAGAATCCTTTGGTTGGATGGAACGTATTGGCCTTTTCTCCGTTGAACCAAGTCGTACCCTCTTTTTCATCAATGGCCATGGCAAGGTGCGTCCAGACATCTTTGGCCACTTCTCCTATCTCTACTACATTCGATCCTCCGGAGATGAGTATCCAACGGTCGTTCTTTTGCGCTATTACATAACCCTCTTTTCCGTTGCCGTTCGCTACAACAGTTTGAGTCTTCCCCTCGGTTGTATTCAGTCGGGATTTTACCCAGACTTCCAGGATTTGATTTTCTGCCGGGTCTCCCAATGCATGAGTGAGTCGATAACCGTCCTCTTTTCCGTTAAAAAGGATAGAACCTTCGCCCTGCATCTTCTTATCTCCCGGTGCATCTGCATAAAAAACCGGATTTCCCACCACATGTAAAGCCTCGTCTCCCGTTACCGGCCGGATCTGTTCCGGGGCTATGGCATACGTGACGTTTCCGGATTTCCCAAAATTGTAGTGTAAAACGGTTTTTACCTTGGCAACAACGGTGCTGCTGATTAACAATAAACAAAATAACAATAATCCAACTCTACTTTTCATGATACGTTTTAATTAGATTTAGTTCTATATGGCTGGGTAATAAATGATTGTAATCGAATCTGGATAGGCAAAAGTAAGAATAGATTCTAAAATCGGGAATATTTATACAGACTAAGTTCATTATGTACGCTATCTCTTTGACCTGTTAAATATCAAAACTCCTTTGTGTGGGCAGTGAATCTCAATCCTTAGAATACACAAGCGAATTTGAAAATAAATACGGTTATATCGTCCAGGGGATGGAAAATAATGGTTAGATTTGCGGGAAAGATACAAAGAGGAGATGTTATGTTAAACAGGTTCAAGTATATGGGGAAATCCGGACGACTGTCGATTGTTCTGTTGGTCGGGTGCCTGGTCTCTTTCTTTTTGTACAATCTTTTTGTGGCTATTGGCGAATGGGGCGATCATCCCGATAAGATATGGTTGCACCGTTGCAACTCGATGGAAAAATTGTTTGAGAAAGAGGAGCGTTATCCGAATGTGGAGGTCGATGTCGTTTTTCGCAGTGACCATACATTCGATGTAACACACGATGTAGATACCAGTTTCCACCTCTCCATAGCTTCCTATTTCGATTATTTGCAAAAAGAGGATGGTAAAATATGGCTCGATATAAAGAACTTGATTCAGTCCAACAAAGAGGTCATGCTGGCAACCTTGGACAGTTTGGTCAATCGGTATAAGATTAGTAAAGACCGGCTGGTTATCGAGAGTCCGTCGTGGCAGTCGCTTGATGTTTTTACCCGGAACGGGTATTATACTTCGATGTATGTCTCTTACCCGAAACCCAGCCAGATGGACGAGGAGGAGGTGGACCAATGTATCGAGCAGTTGCAAAAGATTGTCGATCAAAAAACGGTCAGAGCGTTGTCTTTCCCTGGTTGGTGGTACGACGATATCAAAGAGAAGTTAGACCGACCGATCGATTTATTGACATGGGAACATCGCACCTCCCAGTTTCAACTGTTGCTGTCGCCCGACGGTAGAGAGATGTTGGACGATTCGCAGTTAAAAGTTATTTTGGTAAAGGATAAGGGGCATTATCATCGGTAGCGGGGAAAAGGCCTTTTGTCCGCTCGTCGGGGCGAGTGTTCCCGCCCCTTGGTGCTGGCCGGTCTCCGATCGGAATTCTTTATTTGATGAAAATGGAGGATGAATGTTCTCAATGTTTTTATCTCATATCTTTCCTTGGTTGTTGAAAGATAATACTCTTAATGTTGAAGTTTCAACACGATATCGTTAAAACTCTATGGCCATGATAGTTTTGTCTTTTTTTTCCACATAGGAAAAAGGAGCATATAGAGCATTGCCTGCATACATCTTTTTGGCCTGATTCTG